>NZ_LLZH01000017.1:0-26154 GCF_001509495.1 Actinoplanes awajinensis subsp. mycoplanecinus
GGTCCGCGGTGGGGCGGGTTCGGGGGCGGTGGCGGTCGGGTTGTGCGTGCGGCTAGCGCCCCCAGGTGGGCGGCAGACGCACGCGATCTGGCAATGCGGACTCTTGCCGCCCTTCGCAGGAGCGGCAGGCACATCCGATCGGGCATCGTGCGCCCTCGCCGTCCGTGGAGTGATCGGGGACGGGTAGCGGGCACTACCCACGGCAGACACCATGTTCACCCCCGCCGGAAATCGTTACCCCGGCCCGGAGTGCACGGTCAGACACTCGCCGGCACACGGTCACCCGTGCCACCGCCGGCACGCCCGCCCGCGGGCATGCCAGCATGCCCGCCCGGCCGCATGCCCGCACGCGCGCTCGGCGTCGGCGGCTGGTGCTGAGGGGTGCCTCACGGGCCGTGAGGCACCCCTCAGCGCCAGCCGGGAACCGGAACGCACACCGGGCCGCGTGGATGCGGGACGTCGGGTGGGTTTGCGGTGCGCTCGGCCGCGGGTCAGTCGATCAGGTCGGCGGAGACCAGCTCGGTGAGGAGCAGGCGGATGGCGGGGGCGCAGCGCGGGGCGTCCACAGAGGTGAACCAGGCCAGCTCGGCGATCTCGTTGGCCGGGGCCGGGGAGATGTCCGGCGAGGCCGGTTCGCCGAGGAAGCAGACCAGGCGGACCTGGGTGCCGGGTGGGCGGTTGTGCGCCGGGGCATTGATCGTACGAAAATGGCGAAGCCCGTCGGCCGCGAGCGCGACGCCGACCTCTTCCTCGGCCTCCCGTGCCGCCGCCTCCGCGTCCGTCTCGCCCTCCTCGGGCTTGCCGCCGGGCAGGTAGAACGCGTCCGAGTCGAACGCCCGGACCACCAGCACGCGCCGCTTCCGCACGTGGACCCAGGCGGCCGCCACCACGTCGCTCATGCGAGCACGAACGTGGTGCCGGCCTCGAAACGGACCAGGTCCGCGAGGGTCTGCCGGGTGTTCGGGCCGGCCGTCTCGGGCAGCTCGCCGGGCGGGTAGAACGCCGCGTCGATGGTCTCGTCGGTCTCCCGCAGCAGCTCGCCGGACCAGGCGTCGGCCCGGCAGGCCAGCGTGATGTGCTGGTACGGCTGCCCGTAAGCACTCGTCGACAACTGCGACCCGGAGTAGAGCGCGAACGGGGTGACCCCGTGCACGGTCAGGCCGGTCTCCTCGAACACCTCGCGGATCGCGCAGTCCCGCAGGGTCTGCCGGAGCTCCATGGTGCCGGCCGGGAGGGCCCACCGCCCGTTGTCACTGCGCCGGATCAACAGCACCCGGCCGTCCTCGTCGCGGAGCACCGCGCGGGCGCCGACGGCCATCAGCACCCGGCCCGCTCCGACCGATTCCCGCAACTGCCCAAGGTACGAATCTTCCCAAGCCGGCACGGAAACGACGCTACCTCAGCGCCCCACCGCTCCTGCCGAACGGGTCAACGTGACCGTTTTCGCCCAGCATCTGCCACGTCTGGCGTGGCTCTGCGCCGCCGCCACCGGCGTCCTGCTGCTCTCCGGCTGGTCGGCCGCGGTGGTGGCGAGCGGGTCGATGCACCCGGCCGTGGACACCGGTGACGTGGTCCTCACCGCGCCGATTCACCCCGGGCGGATCCGGGCCGGGCAGGTGATCCGGTTCCGCGACCCGGGCCGGCCGGGGCGGACGACGCTGCACCGGGTGGCCCGCATCGACGGGCGGGGGCGGCTGATCACCCAGGGGGACGCGAACCGGGTCGCCGACCACCGGCCGGTGCCACCGGGCGCGGTCGTCGGGGCGGCCCGGCTGCGGGTGCCCTATCTGGGGTGGCCGGTGCTCTGGTGGATCCGCCGCCAGTACGGCAAGGTCGTCGCGCTGGTCCTGGCGGGCCTGACCGGCCCGCCAGGTGTGCTCAAGCTCAGATCTCGTCGATCAGGTCGGCGACCGAGTCGATGATCCGGGACGGGCGGTACGGGTACGTCTCGCTCTCCATCCGGCTGCTGATCCCGGTCAGCACCAGGATCGTCTCCAGCCCGGCCTCGAGGCCGCAGAGCACGTCGGTGTCCATCCGGTCACCGATCATCGCGGTGGTCTCGCTGTGCGCGCCGATCGCGTTCAGCGCCGAGCGCATCATCATCGGGTTCGGCTTGCCGACGAAGTACGGCTTCACCCCGGTCGCCTTGGAGATCATCGCGGCGACCGAGCCGGCCGCCGGGAGCAGGCCCTCGTTGGACGGGCCGGTGGCGTCCGGGTTGGTGCAGATGAACCGGGCCCCGCCGTTGATCAGCCGGATCGCCTTGGTGATCGCCTCGAAGCTGTACGTCCGGGTCTCGCCGAGCACCACGTAGTCCGGCTCGAACTCGGTGAGCACGTACCCGGACGCGTGCATCGCGGTGGTCAGGCCGGCCTCGCCGATCACGTACGCCGTGCCGCCCGGGCGCTGGTCGGCCAGGAACTGCGCGGTGGCCAGCGCCGCCGTCCAGATCGACTGCTCGTCCACCTCGAAGCCCATCCGGGTGAGCCGCGCCTGCAGGTCACGCGGCGTGTAGATGGAGTTGTTCGTGAGAATCAGGAACGGCTTGCCGGAGGCCTTCATCCGGTTCACGAACTCGGGGGCGCCGGGCACCGGCTCGCCCTCGTGGACGAGCACGCCGTCCATGTCGGTGAGCCAGCTCTCGATCGGTTTGCGTTCCTTCATGCAGCGGCTCCAGGTCGCTTCGCAGGGGGGCAACAGTTCGCCGGACAGACGTCCCAGGTCGGGAGCGTACCCAGCGTCGTGTGCGGTTGATCACTCAGCCGCTCCTCCACCAGTTCGCGGACCATCGTGACGAACCGCGGGTGCACCCCCGGGGACGCCGCACGGACGAAACCGAGGCCGAGCCGGGCGGCGGTGTCCTTCGCCTCGTTGTCCAGGTCCCAGAGCACTTCGAGGTGGTCGGAGACGAAACCGATCGGGCTGACCACCACGTCGGTGACGCCCTTCTCGGCCAGGGCCTCGAGGTGATCGTTGATGTCCGGCTCGAGCCACGGGACCTGCGGCGGGCCGGAACGGCTCTGCCAGACCAGGTCGTACTCGACGTCGTCGGCGGCCCGGGCCTGCACCAGCCGGGCCGTCTCGGCCAGCTGATCGGTGTAGCGGTTGCCGGTCGGGCCGGCGTTGCGCGCCATGCCGGACGGGATGGAGTGCGCGGTGAACGCGACCCGGGTGGTGGCGCGGCGGGCCGGGTCGAGGGTGCCGAGCGCGGCACGGACCGCCTCGGCGTGCGGCTCGACAAAACCGGGATGGTCGTGGAACTGCCGCAGCTTGCTGATCCGCGGCGCTTTCGGCCCGACGTGCTCACGGGCCGCGGCGATGTCCTCCCAGTACTGCTTGCAGGAGGAATAGCCACCGTACGCACTGGTCGCGAAGCCGAGCGCGTGCTCGACCCCGTCGTCGCGCATCTGCGCCACGGTGTCGGCGAGCATCGGCTGCCAGTTCCGGTTTCCCCAGTACGAGGGCAGGCCGATGCCGTGCGCGGCGAACTCGGTGCCGACCGCGGCGAGCAGGTCGCGGCACTGCTGGTTGATCGGGGAGACCCCGCCGAAGTGCATGTAGTGCTCGTACACCTCGGCGAGGCGCTCATCCGGAACGCCGCGTCCGCGCACCACGTTGCGCAGGAACGGCATCACGTCATCAGGTTTCTCGGGCCCGCCGAAGGAGAGCAGGACGAACGCGTCATAAACCACCCGGCCATCCTGCCACCGCGGGCCGCCGTAACTAGCCGGTAACCCCCTCGACGTGCACAAGCTCACCTACGCGCCGATGGCGTGGTAACCCCCGTCGACGTGGACCATCTCACCGGTGGTGGCCGGGAACCAGTCGGACAGCAGGGCGCAGACCGCGCGGGCGGCCGGCTCCTGGTCGTTCAGGTCCCAGCCCAGCGGCGCGCGCTCCGACCAGGCGTCCTCGAACTGCGCGAAGCCGGGGATCGACTTGGCCGCCATGGTCCGCAGCGGGCCGGCCGAGACCAGGTTGCTGCGGATGCCCTGCTTGCCCAGGTGCAGGGCGAGGTAGCGGTTCGCCGACTCCAGGCCGGCCTTGGCCACGCCCATCCAGTCGTAGACCGGCCACGCCTTGGTGGCGTCGAAGGTCAGGCCGACGACCGAGCCGCCCGAGCCCATCAGCGGCAGCGCCGCGGCGGCCAGCGACTTGTACGAGAACGTCGACACGTGCAGCGCGGTCGCCACGTCCTCCCACGGCGCGTCGAGGAACCCGCCGCCGAGACAGCTCTGCGGGGCGAAGCCGATCGAGTGGACGAGGCCGTCCAGCCCGTCGACGTGCTCCCGGACCTTGTCGGCCAGGCCGTCCAGGTGTTCCTTGTTGGTCACGTCCAGCTCGATGACCGGGGCGGTCTCGGGCAGCCGCTTGGCGATCCGCTCCACCAGCGACATCCGGCCGAAGCCGGTGAGCACGACCTGAGCGCCGTTCTCCTGTGCGAGCTTCGCCACCGAGAAGGCGATCGAGGCGTCGGTGATGACACCGGTGACCAGCAGCCGTTTTCCGGCCAGCAGTCCAGACAAGATTCTCTCCTGAAGAATTTTTGGAACAGATGTGGCGGGACCGGGAAGGGGTCAGTGCCCCATGCCGAGGCCGCCGTCGACCGGGATCACGGCGCCCGAGATGTACGCCGCGCTGTCGCCCGCCAGGAAGGTCACCGCGGCGGCGACCTCGTCCGGGGTGGCGAGCCGACCGGCCGGAACGGCCTTGATGATCTCGGCCTTGCGGGAGTCCGACAGCACGTCGGTCATCTCGGTCTCGATGAAACCGGGTGCCACCACGTTCGCCGTGATGTTCCGGGTGCCCAGCTCCCGCGTGATGCTACGGGCCACACCGACCAGGCCGGCCTTCGACGCGGCGTAGTTCACCTGGCCGGGACCGCCGTACAGGCCGACCACCGACGAAATGAAGATCATCCGGCCCCACTTGGCCCGCAGCATCTTGCCGCTGGCCCGCTTGGCGACCCGGAACGCGCCGGTCAGGTTGGTGTTCACCACCCGCTCGAACTGGTCCTCGGACATCCGCAGCAGCAGGGTGTCGTCGGTGATGCCGGCGTTGGCGACGAGGACCTCGACCGGGCCGATCTCGCGCTCGACGAAGCTGAAGGCGGCGTCCACCGACTCGGAGTCGGTGATGTCGCACTGCACGCCGAACAGGCCGTCCGGCGCGCCGGATCCCCGGTGGGTGATCACGACCCGATCGCCCTGCTTTTCGAACGCCCGGGCGATGGCCAGGCCGATGCCACGGTTTCCGCCGGTCACCAACACGGTGCGAGGCACAGCGCAACTCCTTCGAGAAGGTCGGGTCATACCCTGGTAGGGGGTACCGCAGGGGCACGACAACGCTGTCGTCCCTGATTAGCCTGCTGGGAATGGAGACTAACGGCCCTGAGCGGCACCACACGGTGATGGGGCCGCTGACTTACCTAACGTTCAAAAGGGAAACGCCCAGGCCGCCGGTTCGGCGACGCCAGGTCAGACATGCGCTTCCGGTGCTCCTGTTCGCGCTGGCCGGGCTGGCCCTGGCGATGGCCGCGAGCCTCGAGGAGACCCGGGACCTGCCGAACCTGGCGATCTGGGCCCTCGCCGCCGGTGCGGTGCTGCCGGTGGCGGTCTCCTACCGCCGGCCGGTGGCGGCCTGGCGGCTGGCGTTCGTGATGCTCTTCGTCGGCGTGATCAACGCGGTGGTCCCGCTCCGGGAGCCCTGGCCGTGGAACGCGGTGCAGATCCTCGGCACGCTGTTCGTGCTGGGCCGGCTCGCCGCGGTCAGCGAATCGCTCGTCACCATCTGGGCCACGCTGCTCACCCTGATCCCGGTTTTCCTGTACGCACCGGACGCCAACGCCTGGGGCGCCGCCGTGGGAGTGGTGGCGGTCTCGGCGATCGGCGACATCCTGTCCCGGCGCCGGCGCACCCGCGAGCTGCTGGACGAGCAGACCGAGCTGAACGAGCTGGAGCGCGCCAAACGGGCGCTGCTGGAGGAGCGCACCCGGATCGCCCGGGAGATGCACGACGTGGTGGCGCACCACATGTCGATGATCGCGGTGCAGGCCGAGACCGCGCCGTACCGGCTGGCCGGGCTGGCGGACGAGGCGAAGGACGAGCTGGCCTCGATCGCCGGGTCGGCCCGGCAGGCGCTCACCGAGATGCGCCGGGTGCTCGGCGTGCTGCGGTCGGAGGACCAGCAGGCCGAGCACGCGCCGCAACCCGGCTACCCGGACATCGCCGAGCTGGTGGGCACCGCGCGACGGGCCGGGCTGCCGGTCACCGAGGAGCTGCCGGCGCTGACCGGGATCGGCGAGGCGGCCGGGCTCACGGCGTACCGGATAGCGCAGGAAGCCCTGGCCAACGCGGCCCGGCACGCGCCGGGCGGCCCGGTGCGGCTGGTCGCCCGCGCCGACGGCGACCGCTTGGAGCTGCGGATCAGCAACGAGCTGACCGGCGCGCCGGGCCCGGCCCAGAAGGGCGGCCACGGATTGATCGGCATGCGTGAGAGAGTCGCCCTGCTCGGCGGTGAGCTCTCCGTCGGGCCGGACGGCGCCGGCGCCTACCAGGTCCTGGCGCGCCTTCCCCGGGAAGAGGCTCGATGATCAAAGTGTTGATCGCGGACGATCAGGCGATGGTCCGGCAGGGTTTCGGCGCGCTGCTGGCCGCCCAGCCCGACCTGCTGGTGGTCGGCGACGCGGCGGACGGCGCGGCCGCGGTCGCCGCGGCCCGCGACCTGAACCCGGACGTGGTGCTGATGGACGTGCGGATGCCGGTGATGGACGGACTGGAGGCCACCCGCCGGCTGGCCGGCGGACCGAAAGTGCTCATCCTGACCACCTTCGACCTGGACGACTACGTGTACGAAGCGCTGCGCGCCGGCGCCAGCGGCTTCCTGCTCAAGGACGCCCCGGCCGCCGACCTGGTGCAGGCGGTGCGCGTGGTGGCGGCCGGCGAGGCGCTGCTCGCCCCGTCGGTGACCCGCCGCCTGATCGCCGAGTTCGCCGCCCGGCCGCAGTCCGCCCGGCCCCGCCCGGTGGCACTGAACGCGCTCACCCCGCGGGAGACCGAGGTGCTGCGGCTGATCGCGCGCGGCCGGTCGAACCAGGAGATCGCCGCCGACCTGGTGGTCGCCGAGCAGACGGTGAAGACCCACGTCGGGCGGATCCTGACCAAACTCGGGCTCCGGGACCGCGCTCAGGCGGTGGTTTTCGCCTACGAGACCGGACTTGTCGCCGCCGGCGAGTGACCCGTCCGGGTGGTCCTCACCACCGGTGTGGATCCCGAGTTTCTTAAGTCGCGCTTAAGAGGTACGCTCCTGCACGGTTCCCAGGCCCGACGACTTCGCGGAGGTGATCGCTGTGCGAGATAGCGATCCTCCTAGTCGTGGCCGGGACGCTCGTCAGCGTTTCTGACCGCTGACACCGATCCCACCCGCGCCCACCGGCTCGATCCTGTCCGCAGGAGAGCCGGCCGTGTCGTGTGCGCGCGACACCCTGGCCCGGGCATGGCCGCGATGTGACCTGCGCAATTCGCTTCAGTCACGACGCGGAAGGCAGTTTCCTCATGAAGAACCTCATCGCTCCCCTCGGTCTGACCGTCCTGTCGGCATGGGTCGTCCTGCTCTTCGTCCTCGCCTCGCACAACACCCCGTGAGCCGGTCGTCCGGCTGGTGCTGAGGGGTGCCTCCGGCACACGGAGACACCCCTCAGCACCAGCCGAGACCGGGACGCGCGCCTCGCGGCCTGTCCTCCAGCACGGGGCTAGGGCAGGCGGGAACTCCAGAGCAGGCTCGCCGCGGCACCGATCAGAGCCAGCAGCAGCGCGGTCATCGCGTACCACTGGGTCACCTCGCGGGGCTCGGTCCGGTGCCCGATCGAGCTGCCCATGTCCTCGTAGACCTGCTTCAGCTCGCTCACCGAGGCCGCCTCGTAGAAGTGGCCCTGCGTCCGGTCGGCCAGCTCCTGCAGCGACAGCCGGTCCACCGGCACCCGCTGCAGCTGGCCGCGGATGTCCACCACACCGGTGTCGGTGCCGAACGCGATCGTGCTGACCGGCACGTTCGCCCCGGCCGCCGCGGTGGCGGCGTCCTCGATCGACCGGCCGGACGTCCGGTACCCGTCGGACAGCAGCACGATCCGGGCCGGGGGCGCGCCGTCCGCGCCGTCCGACGGCACCGAACGGACCGCGTCCAGCGAGGTGAACACCGCCTCACCTGTCGCGGTCGCCTCGGCCAGCGTCAGGCTGTCGATCCCGGCCAGCACCTCGGACCGGTCCTTCGTCGGCGCGACGAGCACGTTCGCCGACTTCGCGAACGACACCAGGCCCAGGTTGTAGGTCGGCGGCAGCTCGCTGACGAACGCCTTCGCCGCCTCCTGCGCCGCCTCGATCCGGGTCGGCGCCACGTCGTCGGCCTGCATCGACAGCGACACGTCGATGGCCAGCATCACAGTGGCACGCTCGAGGGGCTGCTCGGTGTCGACCGACGGCCGCGCGGTGGAGAAGGCCAGCGCCGTCATCATCAGCAGGAACGCGGCGGCCGACACGTGCCGGCGCCAGCCCAGGCCCTTCGGCGCCAGGCTGCGCAGCAGGTCGACGTTGGTGAAGCGCATCGCGTACTGCCGTTTGTGCAGCTGACGCCACACGTAGGCACCGGCGACAAGAAAGACGGGCAGCAGCGTGAGCAGCCACCACGGCGCCAGGAAACGGATCATCGTGTGGTCCCCCGGGTGCGTGCGTGTCGTTGGGCGGCCACGAAGCGGACCATGTCCAGCAGCCAGTCGGTGTCGGTGCGCAGGCGCAGGTGCGAGGCCCCGGCCGCGCGCAGCGCCCGGGCGATCGCGGACCGCTGCTCACTCGCCGCGGCGGCGTAGCGCTGCCGCAGCTCCGGGTCGGCGGTCTGCACCTCGTGCAGCGCGCCGGACTCCGGGTCGGCCAGGGTCAGCACACCCACGTCGGGCAGCTCCAGCTCGCGCGGGTCGACCACCTCGATGGCCAGCACGTCGTGCCGGACCGCGAGCTTGCGCACCGGCCGCGCCCAATTGTCCACCGGCGCCAGGAAGTCGGAGATCACCACGGCCACCCCGCGTCGCCGCGGCGGCCGGTTCAGCAGGTCGATCAGGGCGCCCAGGTCGGTGCGCCCGGGCCGGATCCGGGTGCGCGCGATCGCCCGCAACAGGCCCTGCGCCTCCTTGCGGCCCGGCCGGGCCGGCATCCGGATCACCGACGGGCCGGCCGCTTGCTGCTCGGCCGCCGCGTCCGCCTTGCGCTTGAAGAAAGACCGGGAAGGACCACTTTCCGGTACGCCGGAGCCGGTGCCCACCACCGCACCGATCCGGTTGCCGCCCCGAGCGGTCAGGTGGGTGACGGCGGTCGCCGCGGCCACCACCAGATCGCGTTTGAGCCACTTGGCGGTGCCGAAGTCGAGACTGGCCGACAGGTCGACGGCCATCCACGTCTCCAGCTCCCGGTCGGCCACCGTGCGCCGCACGTGCGGCTGCGTGGTGCGGGCGGTGACCGGCCAGTCCATCCGGCGCACGTCGTCGCCGGGGCGGTACTCCCGGGACTCGCCGGCCTCGGTGCCCGGGCCGGGCAGCAGGCCCACGTAGTCGCCCTGGAGCAGGCCGTCCAGTTTCCGGGTGACCAGCAGCTGCAGGCGGGCGAGCACGGCCTCGGCCCGCGCCGCCTCCTCCAGCGGCGCCGGCACCGGCGTGGACTGCTGACTCATGATTGGGGGTGGCCGGGCCAGGCGGTGTTCGGCTGCGGCGGGTAGGGCACCCCGCTCGTGGGCTGCAGGCCGTTCGGCTGCAGGCCGTTCGGCTGCATGCCGTTCGGGTGGGTGCCGTTCGGGCCGGGCGGGACCATCGGGCCGCCGTTCGGCGAGGTGCCCTGCCGGGAGGCGACCGACGGCATCGGCACCGCCTGCATGATCCGGGCCACGATGTGGTCGGCCGGGATGTCGTCGGCGAGCGCGTCGTAGCTGAGCACCAGCCGGTGCCGCAGGATGTCCGGCGCGACGTCCTGCAGGTCCTGCGGCAGCGCGTAGTCACGGCCGCGGAGCAGGGCCAGCGCGCGGGTGGCCCGCACGATGCCGAGCGAGGCGCGCGGCGACGCGCCGTACTGGATCAGCTGGGCCACGTCGGGCATGCCGTGCTGTGCCGGCGCGCGGGTGGCCAGCACCAGCCGGACCGTGTAGTCGACCAGGGCGTTGTGCACGAACACCTGGTCGGCCCGGCGCTGCAGGGCGAGCAGGTCGGCCGGCGTGAAGATCTGCTTGGGCTCCGGAGCGCTGACGCCCATCCGGTAGACGATCTCGCGCTCCTCGGCGTCGGTCGGGTACCCCACCACGATCTTCATGAGGAACCGGTCACGCTGGGCCTCGGGGAGCGGGTAGACGCCCTCCTGCTCGATCGGGTTCTGGGTGGCCATCACCACGAACGGATCGGGCACGTCGTAGCTCTTGCCGCCGATCGACACCTGGTGCTCGGCCATCACCTCGAGCAGCGCCGACTGCACCTTGGCGGGCGCGCGGTTGATCTCGTCGGCGAGCAGGAAGTTCACGAACACCGGGCCGAGCTCGACGTCGAACTTCTCGTTGCTCTGCCGATAGATCCGGGTGCCGACGATGTCCGCGGGCACCAGGTCGGGGGTGAACTGCACCCGGGAGAACGTGCCGCCGACCACGCGGGCCAGGGTCTCCACCGCGAGGGTCTTGGCCACGCCGGGCACACCCTCGATCAGGCAGTGACCGCGGGCGAGCAGCGCCACGAACATCCGCTCGACCATCCGGTCCTGGCCGACGATGACCCGTTTCACCTCGAACATCGCCCGCTCGAGCTGCGACGCGTCGTGCGCCGGCGGGACCGGTACGGCCCCCTCGGGGCTGGTCTCGGTCTCGGGCGTACTGGGCTGCGCCACCGGTCCTCCACAACGGTCCTGATCCGCCGGCTCGGATGCCGACGGTCAAGACTTACACGACAGACAACTACACACGGCTGAGAGGTTCCTAGGAAGTATGCAAACCCCCGTCGTCACCTGACCGTCATCATCATCCCGGGTGCCGCTGATCGCCGCAGCCCAGGGCACTATCGGCCGAACATGTTGATCTTTCTGCGCGATCCGCCGGAACGGGCACGCTCACCGGGTGGATACGTATCTCTTTGAACCGTGTAGCATTTACCACGTCGCCGGGCGGCTTCCCCCGTGGCCGCCCGGCGCATAACTTTCTTATTTATTTCTCCCACGTCGTTTCCTTTAAGTTAGTGACATGGTCGAGGAACTCCCCCCGCAGTGCTCCGCCAAGGGTTGTCGTGCGCCCGCGGCCTGGCAATTGCTCTGGAACAATCCCAAGTTGCACGCACCTGTTTACCGCAAGACCTGGCTGGCCTGCCCCGATCATCGGGTATCCCTGGGCGCGTTCCTGGAGGCCCGCTCGTTCCTGAAGGAAGTGACGCCTTTCGTGTCGTCGCAAGACGCTCCGGTCTCGTAGGGTTCAGATGTGAACGAGCCTTCGGTGCCCATCGCGGTCGATGCCCTGCAGCCGTGGCCGGACACGGTGACATGGCGTCCGGTCTCCAGCAAGCTGATCACTGTGGAGCTGATCGGGCTCGCCGTCTGGCAGGTGATCCTGGTGGTCGGCCTCGGCGTCGGGTGGCTGATCGGCCGCCAGTGGGGCTGGCTCGCCGGCATCGCCGCGGTCCTGCTGCTCGGCGTCTGGCGCGCGACCGTCGCGGTCCGGGCGGTCCGCGCCTGGGGTTACGCGGAACGCGACAACGACCTGATGGTCCGGCACGGGCTGCTGGTCCGCCGGCTGTCCATCGTCCCGTACGCCCGGATGCAGTACGTGGACGTCACCGCCGGGCCGATCGAGCGCGCGTTCGGGCTGGCCACGGTGCAGTTGCACACCGCCGCCGCGGGCAGTGACGCCCGGGTGCCCGGCCTGCCACCGGAGGAGGCGTCCCGGCTGCGTGACCGGCTCACCGCGCTCGGCGAGGACCGGGCCGAGGGCCTGTGAGCACCACCGAGACCCCATCGGCCTCCCCCTCCCCGGAGCGGGCCGACGCACCCGAGCGGGCCGACCGGCAACGGCTGCACCCGCTCAGCCCGCTGCTGCACGGCGCCAAGAGCCTGTTCGTGATCGTCGCCGCGCTCTCCTGGCAGACCCTGCGCCAGCTCGGCCCGACCCACTTCGCCATGGTGGTGCTGGCGCTCGCCGTCGGCGCGCTGATCTTCTCGGCGGTCGGCTGGTGGAACACCGGGTACCAGGTGGTCGGGCGGGAACTGCGGATCAGCGACGGGCTGCTGTGGCGGCGCAACCGGGCCATCCCGCTGGACCGGCTGCAGTCGGTCGAGCTGCGCAGGCCGCTGCTCGCGCAGCTCACCGGCCTGGCCGAGCTGCGGCTCGAGGTGGTCGGCGGGAGCAAGGCCGAGGCGCCACTTGCCTATTTGACCGTACGGGAGGCGTCCGCGCTGCGGGAGCGCCTGCTCGAGCTGTCCGGTCGTACCCCTCAAGGGTCAACCGCAAGCGGGGCGGACCCGGCGGCCGCGGCGCACACCGTGACCCCGCAGGAACATCTGCTCCTGTCGGTCAGCAACCGGGACCTGTTGATCAGCCAGCTGCTCACCCCGCAGGCGTTCCTGTTGCCGGTCGGCGTCGCCTGGGTGATCACGCAGTTCGTGATGGAGGGCTCGTGGACCTTCATCGGGATCGCCAGCACGGTCACCGCGATGGCCGGTGTGCTGCTCCAGCCGATCCGCCGGGTGCTGCGCGACTGGGACTTCCGGCTGGCCCGCGACCCGGGCGGCCGGCTGCTGCTGCGCTACGGCCTGACCGAGACCCGCAGCCAGGTGGTGCCGCTGCACCGGGTGCAGGCGGTCCGGATCACCTGGCCGCTGCTCTGGCGCCTCACCGACTGGCTCTACCTGCAACTCGACGTGGCCGGGTACGGCGCTCCGGAGCGCGGCAACGACACCGGCTCGGACCGGCTGCTGCCGGTCGGTGACCGGGACGCCGCCCGCTTCCTGATCGGCACCGTGCTGCCCGGCGTCGACCTGGCCGCGCTGGCCACCACGCCGCCGCCGTCCCGGGTGGGCTGGCTGCACCCGTTCGGACTGCGGTTCATGGGGGTCGGCCTGCACCCGGACGTGCTGGTCACCCGGGAAGGGCGGCTGGCCCGGGAGATGACGCTGGTGCCGTACGCGAGGCTGCAGAGCGTGCGGGTGGTGCAGGGGCCGCTGCAGCGGATGCTCGGGGTGGCCACGGTCTATGCGGACGCGGCCGGTGGGCGGTCCGGGGTGGCCCGGGACCGGGATCTGGCCGAGGCGTGGGCGCTCGCCGACGAACTGGCCCGGCGGGCGCGGCAGGCCCGGCAGCCGGTGTCCCCCGCGCCGGCCGGCCTGGCTTTCCCGGCCGGTCCGGTTCCGCCGGCCGGTTCTGTTCCGCCGCCTGCCGGTGGGGAAGCGGCGGACGACTCGTACTGGCAGCGGCCACCGCAGGCCTAAGGTGTGACGATGGAGCTACCCGAGTTCGCTCCCGGCCTGATCGCCCGGGTGGAGTTGACGGTCACCGATGCCGACACCGCCCAGTCCATCGGGTCCGGTGACGTGCCGGTGCTGGCCACGCCCCGGGTCCTCGCGCTGGCCGAGGCCGCGACGGTGGCCGCGACCGCGCGGCAGATCCCCGGCGGGATCACCACGGTGGGCACCCGGGCCGAGGTGGTGCACCGGGCGCCGACACCGATCGGGCGGACCGTGATCGCGGTGGCCACGCTGACCAAGGCCGAGGGGCGCACGCTGGTCTTCGACGTCGAGGTCCGCGACGGTGAGGCCGTGGTGGCCGAGGTCCAGGTCGAACGCGTCCTGCTGGACCGGCAGCGCTTCATCGCCCGAGCCCTCGGCGACTAGCCCCGTACCGGAACGGTCAGATCTTGCCCCAGCGGGCTTCGACCTCAGCGGGGCTCGGCATGGCGGTGGCGCCGCCCGGGCGTTCGCAGACCAGGCCGGCCACCGCGAGCGCGAAGCTCACGTGCCGCTGCCAGCCGGCCAGGCTGGCCGGGAGGCCGTCCGAGAGCAGGCGGCTGACCAGCGCGCCCATCACCGAGTCGCCGGCGCCGGTGGCGTCGATCGCGGCCACCGCCGGTGCCGGCAGCAGCGCGGATCCGTCCGCGGCGGCCACGTGGGCGCCCTTCGCGCCGCAGGTCACCACGACCGCGCCGGCGCCGAGCGCGCGGATCCGGTCGGCGGCCGCGGCCGGATCGCTGTCGCCGTAGAGCAGCTGGGCGTCGGCCGAGCTGAGCTTGACCAGGTCGGCGGTGGCGAAGAACTCCTCGACCAGGTCACGCAGGGCACTCAGCGCGGCGGCGTCCGGCAGCAGCTTCGGGCGGACGTTCGGGTCGAAGACGCGGACACCCCCGGCGGTGGCCCAGGCCTCCCGGGCCGCGGACCGGAACGGCTCACGGAGCAGGCAGATCGACCCGGTGTAGACCACGTCCGCGCCGGCCAGCATGGACCTGTCGAGGTCAGCCGGCGTGAGCAGGGAGTAGGACGGCGGCTCGCCGTAGAACGTGAAGGCCGGCTCGGCACCCTCGAACGTGGTGACGGCGAGCGTGGTCGGCACGTCCACCCGGCGCACCCCGAGGTCGCCGACCCCGGCCGTCCGCAGGAAGGCGGCGATCCGCTCGCCGAGCACGTCGGTGCTCAGCGTCCCGGAGTACTCCACCCGGCCGCCCAGCCGGGCCGCCCCGACGGCGACGTTGAGCGGCGCACCCCCGATCGCCTGGCGGTAGATCTGTGCGCCGTCCTGGTCGTCCTCGAGCAGGTCGATCAGCGCCTCACCCAGCACCACCGCGTAGCCCATGCCGCTCCTTCCGCGTTCCGTGCCCCCGCCACGTACGGGCGGGGTTTCAGCCTCGCGCTCCGCGGCGGGGAAATCCAGCGTGTGGTTATGTCGACCGGATAAATCCGCTTTTGCGAGAATTGGGGAATGATGGTTCACCGATTACTCCCCGCACTGGCCGGACCCCTGCTGCTCGGGCTGGCCGCGACACCCGCCTCGGCCGCCCCGGCGCCCGGTCCGGCGGTTTTCCAGAGCTGGACGGCCGGCGCCCAGGCGGTCACCTACGACCCGGTCGTGGTGCCGCTCGGCGCCACCGCGCAGGTCGAGTTCAGCTCGACCGGGCACAACCTGTGGGTACGGCTCGGCGTGACCGGGCTGGTGCCCGGCCGGGCGTACGGCGCGCACATGCACGTGGCGGCGTGCGCCGCGGACCCGAAGGCGGCCGGCCCGCACTTCCAGCACCAGCACGACCCGGCCGCGACCAAGGAGAAGCCGTCGTCCGACCCGGCCTTCGCCAACGCCGTGAACGAGATCTGGCTGGACTTCACCGCCGACGCGCGCGGGGCGGCGACGGTGAGCCGGTCGCAGCGCTGGATGTTCGCCCGCGATCAGCGGCCCAAGTCGCTGATCCTGCACGCCGAGACCACGAAAACCGGGCCGGGTGTCGCCGGGACGGCCGGCGCCCGGGTCGGCTGCCTGAACCTGCCGTTCGGCTACGGCGGGACCGGCGCGCGCTGACCCTGCGTACAAAACAGGTCTTTTCAAACACCGAGTCGGCCGGGCCTCGCGGTCCGGCCGCGGTCTCAGCCACCTACCGCGCACTGCTTTCCGCCGGGGACAAGCGGTAACGTCGGGGAACAGTTGAGAACGGGAGGCACCACACCATGGCGCAGAAGAACGACGGCGCGCAGCCCGCACCCAAGACGGAGTCACACGACCCCGCCTTCCCGGAAGCGTTCCTGCAGTTCATGCGCACCGGCTGGCGCGAGGACCCGATCGCGGTCGCGCCGCTGCCCGAGGTGCCGAACTACGAGAAGCGCCGGGCCGCGCTCTCCGAGGCGTTCCCCGGCGAGACCCTGGTCATCCCGAGCGGCAACGAGAAGGTGCGCGCCAACGACACCGAATACTCGTTCCGTCCGGGCAGCGACTTCTTCTACCTGACCGGCGACCGCGACCCGGACAGTGTGCTGATCCTGCACCCGACCGCGTCCGGTCACGAGGCGGTGCTCTTCACCCGGGAGCGCAACTCCAAGGAGACCGACCGGTTCTTCCGGGACCGCAACGGTGAGCTGTGGGTCGGCCGCACGCACACCCTCGCCGAGAAGGCCACCGAGATCGGCCTGGAGACCGCGTCGCTGGGTCACCTGGGTTCCGCCCTGGCCCTCTCCGCGCCGGGCCGCACGCGGGTGCTCCGCGGGCTGGACCCCAACATCGACCGCGCCGTGCTGGCCTACGAGCCCGACCGGGACAAGCCGCGCGACCGCGAGCTGGCCCGGGTCATCTCCGAGCTCAAGCTGGTCAAGGACGAGTGGGAGATCGCCCAGCTGCAGGACGCGATCGACGCCACCGTCCGTGGCTTCGAGGACGTCGCCCGCATCCTGCCGGCCGACCGCGGGGTCAAGGAGCGCCTGCTCGAGGGCGTCTTCGGCCTGCGCGCCCGGCACGACGGCAACGACGTCGGGTACTCCTCGATCGTCGGCGGCGGCGCGCACGCGACGATCCTGCACTGGGTCCGCAACACCGGCGTGACCACGCCCGGCGAGCTGCTGCTGATGGACATGGGCGTCGAGGGCCACAACCTCTACACCGCCGACGTGACCCGCACGGTCCCGGTCTCCGGCACGTTCACGCCGCTGCAGCGCCAGGTCTACGACATCGTGTACGCGTCGCAGCAGGCCGGCATCGACGCCGTCCGCCCCGGCGTGCTCTTCAAGGACGTGCACCAGGTCTGCATGCGGGTGCTCGCCGAGGGCCTGCACGACCTGAACCTGCTCCCGGTCAGCGTGGACGAGGCGATGGCCGAGGACAGCACGGTCTACCGCCGCTGGACCCTGCACGGCTTCGGCCACATGCTCGGCATCGACGTGCACGACTGCTCGAACGCGCGGAACGAGACGTACCGGGAGGGCGCGCTCGGCGAGGGCTACGTCCTCACCGTCGAGCCGGGGCTGTATTTCCAGCCCGAGGACGAGCTGGTCCCCGAGGAGCTGCGCGGCCTGGGCATCCGGATCGAGGACGACGTCCTGGTCACCGCGGACGGCTGCCGCAACCTGTCGGACGGCCTGCCCCGCACGTCGGGTGAGGTCGAGACGTGGCTGGCGGCGCAGCGCGAGGCGGGCCCGCGCCTGCCGGGCTGATCGTTTTCCGTATCTCGCCCGGCGCTGTCCGCAGCGCCGGGCGAGTGCTTTTTGCGGGCCGGTGCGAGTATTGACGGATCTTCCATGCCGCCGACGCTTCACCGCCGCCGATGCTTCACCGCCGATGTTTCGCTGCCGCCGATCTTGAGCTACGGAGCCGCCGTGACCGACGCCCGCGCCGCCCTCGTCGACATCGAGCAGTCCGACGGCCGGGTGGCCGTCCGGGTCCTCGCCGCAGGCTCCACGACCGTCGCGGTCGTGGAACGGGTCCGCGGTCCGAAGCTCCACCCGCACATCCCGATCGGCACCCGGGAACGCCAGCACCTGCGGATGATGCTCGACGACATCCCGGTCCACCTGGACCCCGGGCCGGGCCGGTACTCGCGCCACTCCTACCGGGTGGTCGTCGAGCACGAGGGCCACTCGTACGTCTACCGTCCGAAGACCCCGGACACCAGCCGGCTGACCCGGGACGGCTGGCGGCTCGGCGACTTCACCATCACCACGAAGGGCGAGCTGGACGCGGACTGGCACGAGGAGGCCGCGCCCGAGCCGGTCGACGTGGCCATCGGCTATGCGCTGGGCGCGGCGTTCGGCGCCGGCGCCGACTTCTTCCTGGTGTCGATGCTCAACCTGGTCGACCAGGCCGACCCCGGCCACTGACCGCCGCGCCACTGACCGCCGCGCCGCCTGCGCCGCGCCGCTCCCCGCCGCGATCTTGGGGAGCGGCGCGCCGGGTCAGCCGATCTTGTAGTCGGAGACCGCCCAGCACTCCGCGCCGGTCGCGGCGTCGGTCACGTTGATGCTGACCTTGACCGGGTGACCGTCGGTGGTGTCGTACTCCGAGGTCGCCTGGCCGCCGTCGTCCGAGGTGGTCTGGACCATCGCGAGCAGCTCACCCAGGCTCGGCACCTCGATCTCCTCGCCCTCGTCACCGGTGATCGGGCCGAGGTCGACGGCCGCCGACGCGTCCGGGGCGGCCGCCGAGGCACCCACCCGGGCGTAGCCGGTGACCTTGCCGTCCTGCACGTTCGCCCGGTACCGGCCGAGCGGCGCGGCGGCGTCACAGCCGCGGGTCAGCACGTAGGAGTAGGCGGCCGGCTCCGTCCAGGCCGGCGCGGAACCACCGGCGGCCGGCGCACCGGACGCGGGCGCCGCCGCCGAGGTCGCCGGGTCGGTGAACTTCGGCTCGGACGACGAACTGCATCCGGCGATCACACCGACCAGGGTGACCGCACCCAGACCCGACCAGAGCCGGGCACGCGCGAACCGCACGACGACCTCCACTAAGGGTGCCCGCCGCCCACCGGCGCGCACGCGGCGCAATCTAGCGCAGCCGCGCACGCTCCCCGGTGGCCGGGATCAGGCCAGGTCGGCCACGAAGACGGCGACCTGGCGGGCCGGGACGGTCAGCTCCGCGCCGTCCAGCTTGGTCACCGCGGACGCGCCGCGCAGCACCGGATCGACCGAGGCGGTCAGTTCCGGGTGCAGCCGCAGCGGGCCCTCGCCCGGGACCACCTGGCAGGTCGGCTCGTCGGTGGCGTTGAAGACCACCACGAGCCGGCGCCAGCGCTCGTCCAGCCCGGTCCCGTCCAGACCCATCACGATCACCCCGGGGCTCTCCCCCGGGCCGCCGAGCGGGAACGTCAGGCGGCGCTGCACCTCGTCGGCGGTGGGCAGCCCGAAGACCGGTGAGGAACGGCGGATCCGGAGCAGTTCCCGGTACCGCTCGGCGGCCAGGTTGATCACCTCGGCGCTCGGGATCAGCGCCGGGTCGGCGAGCAGCGGGCGGGCGTGGCCCCAGACCTCGCGGTTGTCGTCGAACGGCGGCAGGCCGGTCCCGAAGCCGTTGCCGTGCCCCGGATCCCAGCGGATCTGGTTGAACCAGTCACCGGAGTTGAACGAGTTGCGGTCCAGCGACTTCGACCGGAGCCGTTCGCTGCCCAGTGCCATGAACCCGGCGCCCTGGCCGAGCACCACCAGGGACAACGCCAGCACCTGCATCCGGGCGCGGTCGGCCGGGCGGGTGCCGGGCGGGAGTTTGAACGCCATCGCGTCGTACAGGATCTCGTTGTCGTGGGCGTCGACGTAGTTGACCGTCTCGCCCGGCGCGGACGCGTAGCCGCACGGGGAACCGTTGTAGTCCACCTGCGCGCCGCTGCGCTCCACCCCGTCGTGGGTGACGAACCGGTACGTCGCCAGCCCACCCGCGAGTCCGACTTTGATCCGATCGTGCACGAAGCCCGGGGTGCGCTGGCCGAGCCCGGTGGCGAAGCCCGGCACACCCGGGTCGCCGAACGCGCCGCCGCCACGGGCCGCGTCCCGCATCCGGTCGTTGAACGAGCCGATCCCGGTGCCGGCCATGTTCACCTGAGTGGCCTGGGCGAAGCGGGCGTCGTACGCCACCTCGCCGAAGTTCCAGCCCTCGCCGTACAGGCAGATGTCGCGGCCGTGCTCGACCCGGTGGTCGAGGGCGATCCGCGCCTCCAGGATGTTGGCCCGCGGGTGGTGACCCATCAGGTCGAACCGGAACCCGTCGATCCGGTACGCCCGCGCCCAGGTGACCAGCGAGTCGATGACCAGCCGGCCCATCATCATGTGCTCGGGCGCGGTGTTCGGGCAGCAGGTCGACTCGGCGGTGCTGCCGTCGGCGAGCAGCCGGTGGTAATAACCCGGCACGATCCGGTCGAGCACGCTGAACCGGTCGAGCCCGTCGCGCATGGTGTGGTTGTAGACGACGTCGAGGACCACCCGCAGCCCGGTCGCGTTGAGCGCGGCCACCGCGGAGCGCATCTGCAGGATCCGCGCGGTCCCGGCCGGGTCGGTGGCGTAGCTGCCCTCCGGCGTGGTCCAGTGCCACGGGTCGTAACCCCAGTTGTAACCGTCCTCGTCGGCCACCGCCATCACGGCGCGCTGCTGCTCGGGCGAGTCCGGCGGGAGGGTGACCAGGTCGCAGGCGGGCTGGGCCTGGTCGGCGCGGTGGTCCGGCACGGTGCCGAAGTCGTTGACCGGCAGCAGGTGCACGTGGGTCAGCCCGGCCTCGGCGAGCGAGCGCAGGTGCCGCATCCCGTCCGAGCCGGCGTGCGTGAAGGCCAGGTAGGTGCCGCGTTCGGCGGCCGGCAGCGAGCCGTCGCCGATCGAGAAGTCCCGGACCGACACCTCGGCGATCTGCATCCGGGCCGGCGCCACGGCCGCCGGTTTCGCCGCGTCGTCCCAGCCCGGCGGCTTGAGCTCGGCCGCGTCCAGGTCGACGAGCTGGCTGTGGGTGGAGTCGGCGGCCAGCGACACCGAGTAGGGGTCAGTCACGCTCGTCGTCACGACCCGCTGGGCGGCCGGGTGCCAGGTCTCGACCCGGTAGCGGTAGAACCGCCCGAGCCACTTCCGCTTGACCGGAATCGACCAGACGCCGGTGAGGTCGTCGCGGTCCATCGGCAGGATCCGCGGTTCGCTGCCGGGTTCGCGGGACAATTCCAGTTCGACGGTACGGGCGGTCGGCGCCCACACGGCCAGCTGTGGCCGGTCCACGTCCAGGGTCAGCCCCAGATCGGCGTCCGCCGCCTCCAGGTAGAGGTCGTCGAGCACGCCGGCGATCTGCACCGCCGTCCGGGCGACGAGGTCACCCGCCGTGTCCCGTCCCTCGATCAGCAGCCGGTCGCGCAGCAGCCCGCCGAGCACCCGGTCGCCCAGCTCCCGGACGGCGAACGCCCGATACGCCCGCAGGTGCGGGAACCGCCGGCTCTGCGCCTGGAACAGCCCGCCCGGCCGGGGCGTGAGCGCCAGCGTGGTCTCCGCGGTGAGCAGCTCGAAGGTGGCGGCCCGGGCGGCGAACCACTCGGGCAGCGCGATCGTGGTGCGGTCCACGAAGACCGCGAACGAGCGGGCCGGGTCCAGCTCCGGGCCGAGCGTGCCCAGGTCGGGGCGGACCGGCTCGGTGGTGCCGGCCAGCAGCCAGACCTCCCGGGTGACGGTCAGGTCGAGGCGCTGGTCGTCGGGCAGGTCCTTCCGCTCGGACTGGTGCAGCACGTAGCGCAGGCCGACGGCGTCCGGCTTGAGCGGGACGCGGAACACCGCCCCGTACCCGTCGAAATCGGTCGGCTCCAACGGCGTACCCCAAAGGGTCTTGCCTTTGATCGGAACGCCTTCCCAGACGTGCAGTCCCCACCCGGAGTAGTCGCCGTCCGGGCGCCGGTAGTGGAGCACGGCGAAGCCGGGATCCGGTGGCGGGGCGGCCGGGACCTGGTGGACGCGGCGGTCGCCGGCGTGCAGCAGGATCGCCGTCGTGGTGCGGACGTCCACCCGCCGGTCGAGATCGACGTCCTTGACGCCGGAGGAGTGCACCACCACGAAGCCGACGTCGGCGGCCTCCGCGGACAGGCGCACCCAGGCGAACCGCCCGTGCGCGTCCTCGCCGTCGAAGGCCTGCCCGGCCGGGAACGCGGCGGCCTGGTCGGGCGCGACGTCACCCCAGACGTGCAGGGCCCAGCCGGAGTAGTCGCCGTCGGGGCGGTGGTAGTGCACGATCAGCCAGTGCGGACGGGTCGTCACCCGCAACATCGTGCCACCGGGGTCCGGCGAATTCAGCGGGAAGCGATCACCGTTGTGATCAGCGGGCCGTCCGCGCCGGTCCGGATCAGGTACCGGTAGCGCTCGCCGGGGACCGCGTTACCCGTGCTGTCCAGGTATTCCCACTCCACCTCGACCAGTGAGAGGGCGCCGGAGAGCCGCTGCACGTCGTGGATCTGCGCGTGTGCCGCGACGATCTGCTGATCCCGATAGGTGGGAGCGGCGCCCAGGAACGACAACGCGACCGCGGCCGGCGAGCTGAACGTGAAGCTGTACGAGTCGGCGACCACCATCCCGGGCAGCGCGTGGCAGCCCGCGATGACCGCGATGTCGCCGGTGGTGAGCGCCGCACTGTAGCGGCCGAAGAACTCGGTGAGCTGGTCCAGATCCGCCGACGCCGTCATGCGCGCGATGATGCCCGCGGATCGACGAAAGCAAACACCGGCCCGGCGGGCACCCCTCGGCTGGGAGGATCGGCACGTGGACCCCGCCTTGCGATGTCTAGCAAGACGGACGTACGGTTTACCGAAGACGCACAACCGAGAGTTAGGCAAACCTAACCCGAAGGTCGCCCTTTCGGTGCGAAAGACTTGACTTCCAGTCGCTGGGTGTGAAGGAGATGACGGTGGCCAGCCTCGACACCTTTGGTGCGAAGAGCGAGCTGCGCGTCGGTGACGCGAGCTACGAGATTTTCGAGATCGACAAGGTGGAGGGCCACGATCGGCTGCCCTACTCCCTGAAGATCCTCCTGGAGAACCTGCTGCGTACTGAGGACGGCGCGAACATCACCGCCGACCACATCAACGCGCTCGGCAGCTGGGACCAGAACGCCGACCCCAGCGTCGAGATCCAGTTCACCCCGGCACGGGTGCTGATGCAGGACTTCACCGGCGTGCCCTGTGTGGTCGACCTGGCCACCATGCGCGAGGCGGTCAAGGACCTCGGTGGCGACCCCACCAAGGTCAACCCGCTCGCGCCGGCCGAGCTGGTCATCGACCACTCGGTCATCGCCGACCTGTTCGGCCGCGAGGACGCGTTCCAGCGCAACGTCGAGCTGGAGTACCAGCGCAACCGGGAGCGTTACCAGTTCCTGCGCTGGGGCCAGACCGCGTTCAACGAGTTCAAGGTCGTCCCGCCGGGCACCGGCATCGTGCACCAGGTCAACATCGAGTTCCTGGCTCGTACGATCATGGAGCGCAACGGCCAGGCCTACCCGGACACCGTGGTCGGCACCGACTCGCACACCACCATGGTCAACGGCCTGGGTGTGCTGGGCTGGGGCGTCGGCGGCATCGAGGCCGAGGCCGCGATGCTCGGCCAGCCGGTCAGCATGCTGATCCCGCGGGTCGTCGGCTTCAAGCTCTTCGGCGAGGCGCCGGCCGGCACCACCGCCACCGACCTGGTCCTGACCATCACCGAGATGCTGCGCAAGCACGGTGTGGTCAGCAAGTTCGTCGAGTTCTACGGCCCCGGCGTGAGCGCCGTGCCGCTGGCGAACCGGGCCACCATCGGCAACATGTCGCCGGAGTACGGCTCCACCGTCGCGATCTTCCCGATCGATGAGCAGACGATCGAATACCTCAAGCTCACCGGCCGGACCGAGCAGCAGGTCGCGCTGGTCGAGGCGTACGCGAAGAAGCAGGGCCTCTGGCTCGACCCGAGCGCCGAGCCGAACTACTCGGAGCGGCTCGAGCTCGACCTGTCGACGATCGTCCCGTCCCTCGCCGGCCCGAAGCGCCCCCAGGACCGCGTCCCGCTGAACAACGCCAAGCCGATGTTCCGCGACGCCCTGAAGAACTACGTGCAGGCGAACGGCCCGGCCGACGAGGCCAGCGACGAGTCGTTCCCGGCCAGCGACCCGCCGGCGAACCACACCGACTCCGAGGTGGACAAGCCGCACATCTTCAGCGCGGCCAACGGCGCCACCGGCCGGCCCTCCAAGCCCACCCGGGTCAAGGGCGACGACGGCGTCGAGTACGAGCTGGACCACGGCGCGGTCGTGATCGCCGCCATCACGTCCTGCACGAACACCTCGAACCCGCAGGTCATGATCGGCGCGGCGCTGCTCGCCAAGAAGGCCGTCGAGCGTGGCCTGTCCCGCAAGCCGTGGGTCAAGACCACCCTCGCCCCCGGTTCCAAGGTCGTCTCCGACTACTACGACCGGTCCGGCCTCACGCCGTACCTGGACAAGCTCGGTTTCAACCTGGTCGGCTACGGCTGCACCACCTGCATCGGCAACTCGGGCCCGCTGCCCGAGGAGGTCTCGGCCGGCATCAACGAGTCCGACCTGACCGCGGTCAGCGTGCTCTCCGGCAACCGGAACTTCGAGGGCCGGATCAACCCGGACGTCAAGATGAACTACCTGGCGTCCCCGCCGCTGGTCGTGGCGTACGCCCTGGCCGGCTCGATGGACATCGACATCACCACCGAGCCGCTCGGCATCGGGTCGGACGGCACGCCGGTCTTCCTGAACGAGATCTGGCCGTCCGCCAAGGAGATCGACGACGTCATCGCCTCCGCGATCGGCGCCGAGGGCTTCAGCGCGGCGTACCAGGACGTCTTCGCCGGTGACGAGCAGTGGCAGTCGCTGCCCACCCCGACCGGCAAGACGTTTGAGTGGGCCGAGGACTCCACCTACGTGCGGAAGCCCCCGTACTTCGAGGGCATGTCGGCCGACCCGAGCCCGGTCACCGACATCGCCGGCGGCCGCGTGCTGGCCAAGCTGGGCGACTCGGTCACCACCGACCACATCTCCCCGGCCAGCTCGATCAAGGCCGACTCCCCGGCCGGCAAGTACCTCGCCGAGCACGGCGTCCCGCGCGCCGAGTTCAACAGCTACGGCTCGCGCCGTGGCAACCACGAGGTCATGATCCGTGGCACATTCGCCAACATCCGGCTGCGCAACCAGCTGGTCGAAGGCGTCGAGGGTGGCTTCACGGTCAACCACCTGACCGGCGAGCAGACCACGATCTACGACGCCTCCGTGGCGTACCAGGCGGCCGGCATCCCGCTGGTGATCCTGGCCGGCAAGGAGTACGGCTCGGGCTCGTCCCGCGACTGGGCGGCCAAGGGCACCATGCTGCTGGGCGTCCGCGCGGTCATCGCCGAGAGCTACGAGCGGATCCACCGCTCGAACCTGATCGGCATGGGCGTGCTGCCGCTGCAGTACCCGCAGGGCGAGAACGCCGCGTCGCTGGGCCTCACCGGCACCGAGACGTTCACGTTCACCGGGGTCACCGCGCTCAACGACGGCACCACCCCGCGCACCGTGAAGGTCACCACGGACACCGGCGTCGAGTTCGACGCGGTCGTCCGGATCGACACCCCCGGCGAGGCGGACTACTACCGCAACGGCGGCATCCTCCAGTACGTCCTCCGCAAGATGCTCCGCGACTGACGTCCTGCTGCGCCACACGCCCCGTCTCCCCTCACCGGGAGGCGGGGCGTTCCGCTGTCTCAGCGCCCTCGCAGTGCGGCCGCCTCGGCCTCGGCGGCCAGGGCCTCCTGCTCCCGCCCGACCCGGTTCAGCGTCACCGCGTAGCTCGTCAGGACCAGCGCCAGCTTCCGCTCCGCCTCCGCCGAGACCGGCGACGCCGCCGCGGCGCGATGGTGCTCGACCGCCTCCGCGGCGTAGGCGACCGCATCCGCCCACCGCCCCAGCGCCGCGAGCCGGTCAGCGTGGCCGGTCAGCGCCGCCCCGATCTCCGGCTCGGCCCCGAGAGAACGCCACATCGCCACCGCCCGCTCACTCGGTTCCACCGCCGCTTCCGGCTCCCCCGCCTCGGCGAGCGCATCCGACAGGTCTGTCAAGGCGCGGGCCACGGCTTTCTGCGGCTGCCCGCCGACCGCTGCCACCTCCCGCGCGGTCGCCAGCCCCTCCGCCGCGCGTCCGGCCGCGAGCAACCGGATGGCCAGGCCGGCGAGCGCCACCGCCAGTGGCCGCGCCCGGCTCGAGTCACCCCGGGCCAGCACCACGGCCTCCTCGGCGGCCGCAACCGCCTCGGCGTGCCGCGCCACCGCCGCCAGGTATCCGGACTGCTGACGCAGGGCCCGCGACAACGGCCGCTCGGCGGACCAGACACCCGACGCGACGAGCTTCCGCAACACGGCCACCGCCGCGTCACCCTGCCGCACCGCGCCCGCCGGGTCCCCTGCGCGGTGGCTCCGATCCGCCTCCTCGAGGCTCGCTGCCGCCCGCTGCATCGGCCCGCCGCCGGTCGCCTGTCTCAGCCGTCGTATCCATCCGGTCGCCACCCCGAAGAATCTAGGGATACCGATCAAATCCCGCTCGCCGGTCGCCCCTCCCGGCCCAGAAATCAAGATCAAATTCATGATGTCGTGCGTCCGCCGGGGTACAGACCGCCGCTCCCGCCGGGACCCCTGCGGGCTTCGCAGGCCGCTGGCGCGTCCCGAA
>NZ_LLZH01000018.1:0-25829 GCF_001509495.1 Actinoplanes awajinensis subsp. mycoplanecinus
AAGGGGGTGGGTGGGGTGGGGTAGGTAGGTGCCTAGGTGTGGGGTAGGGATTGCTCCCTAACGGGCGGGCGGGCGTGCGCGTGAGGCTGCTTCCGGAAGCCGGTGACGGTGAGGGGGAGCTGATGTCCGCGACGATGCTGACGGTGGCACGTACCGACGCGCTGTTCGTGAGTGGGTTGTCGACCGGGTCGTGTCCGCAGCGGGGGGAGATCGACGCCGCGATCCGGGCCATGGTGCGGTGTTATCACGGGTCGCGGGGGTGTGCGGGGGAGGTCGCGGCCTGTTACGGCGAGGACCCGGAGTATGCGGTGCGCCGGATCGTCTGGGCCCGCCGCTTGGTCACCGCCGAGTTCGGCGGCCAGCGATGACCGCCCAGGCAGAGTGCCGGTCCGGGTGCGTCCAGCGCCGGACCAACGATCGGCCCGACCGGATCAATGACCGCGCCGACCGGCCCGGCCGGACCAATGACCGCGCCGACCGGCCCGACCGGACCAATGACCGCGCCGATCGGCCCGACCGGATCAATGACCGTGCCGACCGAGAGCGTCCCGACCGCGCCGACCGCGCTGACCGCGTTGAGGGGGGATTTGAGCGGCCGGTGCGGGATTCGACTGTGGAGATATTGGAGCGGCTGTCGACTCTCGCCCGGGGGGCTACCGGGCATGCCGCGGCGGCTGCCGCGCTGGAACTGGCGGCGGATCTTGTGCCGGTGGGGCGGAGGCGGCTGCTGAGCCTGGCCGCGGCCGATGCGCAGCTCGCTGGGGAGCACTACCGGGCCGCGGGTCTGCTGCGCCGGGCGGGTGCGACCGGGGAGCCGCGGCCCGCGCCGCCGGTTCGGGCTGCCGTCGTGGCGGCTCGGCGGGAGATGGGGCGGGGGCGGAGCCGGGTGGCCGGGCAGATGCTGACGGCGGCTGCGGCTGAGCTGTGGGAGACCGGGGCGATCCGCCGCCTGCCGACCGTGCTGGCGCTGCGCGGGTGGGCGCTGGCCCGGGCCGGTGACCTGACCGCCGCGGCCGACGACGCCGGGCAGGCGCTCGAGCTGGCCGCGCTGACCGGTGACCGGCGGGCCGTCGTGCACGCCCGGCACACCCGGACCCTGCTGGCCGTGCTGCGTGGCGAGCCGGCGGTGCTGGGCCGGGCGCCGGCCATGGTCGTACCCCTGCGGTGTGATCCGGTGGGTGGCGGTCTGATGTTGCTCGCGGCCCTGGCCGCCCGCGGTCCGAATGATCTTCCGGCGACCGCGGGGGTCGCCGCCGAGTTCCTGCCGGACCTGCTGGAATGTCGCCTGGTGCGTGACCGTGGGCTGAGCGCGGCCGACCTCGGCGCGCTGCGGGGGCTGACCCGGTCGGCGGCCGGGCCGATCGCCGCGAGCGCGTGGCGGGTGCTCGGGCTGACCACCCGGGACGGTGCGAGTGACTGTTTCGCCCGGGCGGTGCGGCTGCACACCACGATGGATCTGCCGTTCGACGAGGCGCGGGTGCACCTGTCGTACGGCGAACGCCTGCGCCGCGACGGCGACCGCCGAGCGGCCCGTCACCAGCTGCGGACCGCGCGCGACGCCTTCGCCGGGCTCGGCGCGACGCCGTGGCGGCAGCGTGCCGAGCGCGAACTGACCGGCACCGACGAGACCCGCACCGGTCGCGCGCCCACCGGCCTGACGCCGGCCGAGTACGAGGTGGCCCGGATCGTCGCCACCGGCGTGTCCACCCGGGAGACCGCGGCCCGGCTGTTCCTGAGCCCGAAGACCGTCGAGTTCCACCTCGGCAAGGTGTTCCGCAAACTCGGTGTGTCCAGCCGCGCCCAGCTCGCCCACGTCTTCCCGGAACTGGCCGGGAAAGCGGCCTGACAGACCGTTCCGTGATCGGGCGGATCGGACGATACTGCTCTTCATGTCGGTCGGTACGGGCTTCGTGGGGCGTGCGGCCGAACTCACCGCACTCGAGGGTGCGCTCGACGACGCCGCGCTGGGCACCCCACGCACCGTGCTGATCGCCGGTGAGGCCGGGGTCGGCAAGAGCCGGCTGCTGGAGGAGTTCGAGGAGCGCTGCACCGGCCGGGACCTGCTGCTGGCCCGCGGCTCGTGCGTGTCGGTCGGCGCCGGCGAGCTGCCGTACAGTCCGTGGCTGGCCGCGATGCAGGCGGTCGAGGCCGAGGTCGGCGCGCAGGCGTTGGTCGAGGGCGCCCGTGGCGAGCAGGCCACCCTCGCCGCGCTGATCCCGGCGCTGACCGATCCCGGTCGTCCGCGCGAGGGCGGCCAGCTGGCCCGCGCGCACCTGTTCTCGCTGTTCCTGGAGCTGCTCGGCCGGCTCGCCGGGAAACATCCGCTGGTGCTGCTGCTCGAGGACCTGCACTGGGCGGACACCTCCTCGCTGGACCTGCTGCTGTTCCTGAGCCGCAACCTGCGCCGGGTCCCGGTGCTGCTCGCGGCCACGTTCCGCACCGACGAGCTGAACGAGGACTCCCGGCACCGGGTGGTCTTCGGCGAGCTGATCCGCGGCCGCAGCAGCACCTACCTGGAGCTGGACCGGTTCGGCCGGGACGAGCTGGCCACCCTGCTGCGGGCCGCCGGGCCGGTCGAGGAGGCGGTGGTCACCCGGGTGCACGACCGGTCCGGCGGCAACGCGTTCCTGGCACAGGAGATCCTGGCCGCCGAGCACCGCAACCCGGGCGGGCCGATGCCCGACCACCTGCGTGACCTGCTGATGATGCGGGTGGACGGGCTGTCCGAGGAGGGTCAGCAGATCGTCGGGGTGGTCGCCGCCGCCGGGCGTCCGGTCTCCGGTGCGCTGCTCGAGGCGGCCAGCGGGCTGCCCGGCCCGGCGTTGCGGTCCGGCTTGCGCGACGCGGTGACCAGCCAGGTGCTCATCCGTACCGAAGACTGTTTTCAGTTGCGCCACTCGCTGACCGCCGAGACGTTCTACCAGGACCTGCTGCCCGGGGAGCGGGCCGGTCTGCACCGGGCGGTGGCGGCCGCGCTGGCCGCCTCGTCCGGCCGTGACGTGTCGCCGATCGATCAGGCCGAGCTGGCGCATCACTGGTTCCACGGCCGCAAGGACGACGACGCGCTGTTCTGGACCGTGCGGGCGGCCCGGTCGGCGGCCACCGTGCACGCCTATGCCGAGGCCCGCCGGCAGTACGGCCGGGTCCTCGACCTGTGGCGCCGGGTCCCGGACGCCGCGTCGCTGTGCGAGACGACGTATCCGCGGCTGCTCGACGAGGCCGCCGAGGTGTTCGACTACGCCGGTGACCCGCAGCGCGCGGTCGAGCTGACCGGCGAGGCGCTGCAGGTGGTCGGCGGCGACGGCGAAGCGCAGGTGCTGGCCGGGCTGCACGAGCACCTGGCCCGGCTGCGCTGGCGGGCCAACGACACCCCCGGTGCGATGGCGTCCGCGCGGCAGGCGGTGGCCCTGGCCGGTGACCGCCCGGGTCAGGCCGGGGCGACGTACGCGCGGGTGCTGATGCTCAGCGGTCACTACCGGCAGGCGCGGGAGGAGGCCGAGGCCGCGCTGGCCCGGGCCGCGAGCGCGGTGGACCGGGGCTATCTGCTGGTCACGCTCGGCACCGTGCGGTTCCTGCTGGGTGAGCGGGAGGCCGGGGTGGACCAGTTGCGGGAGGGGCTGGCGCTGGCCGAGAGCACCGACAGCAAGGAGAACATCCTGCGGGCGTACACGAACCTGACCTACTGCCTGCAGATGCTCAACCGGCTCGAGGAGGGACTGGACCTGGCCCGGCGCGGCTGCGACCTGGCCGCCGGGTTCGGCCTGCGGATGACGACCGGGATGGTGCTGGTCGGCAACGCCGCCGACATCCTGCTCGACCTGGGCCGCTGGGACGAGATCGAGAAGCTGATCGGCGACATGCTGCCGGACGGGGCCACCGAGGACCTGCCGCTCTACATCCAGTACGTGCGGGCCGAGGTGTGCGTGGCCCGCGACGAGCGTGAGGACGCCCGGGCCATGCTGGAGATGGTGATGAGCCGGTCGGCGGGCAAAACCGATCAGGACTTCGTCGGGCACACGTACGCCGCGCTGGCCTCGCTGGAGATCGCCGACGGGAACTGGCGGGCGGCCCGCCGGGCGGTCGACGAGGGGCTGGCCAAGCTGGGCGACGGCGAGGGCGTGTTCCCGGCGCTGCGGCTCGCGGTGTGCGGGCTGCAGGCCGCCGGTGAGGCCGCCGAGCACGCCCGCCGGACCACCCCGCCGACCGCCGACCGCTGGCTGAGCTGGGCAGAAGCGCTGGCCGGGCGGGTCGCGACGGCGATGGCGGAGCTGCGCCGGCCCGGTGGCGGGCGGGCGCTGCCGGTCGCCGAGGCGCTCGACCAGGTCGCGGCCGCCGAACTGCTGCGGGTCCGGGACGAGCCGCAGGAGGCGGCCTGGGGTGCGGTCGTGTCGACCTGGGCCGAGCTGGGCCATCCGTACCCGGAGGCGCAGGCGCGGCTGCGGCTGGCCACCTGCCTGCTGCGCCGGGGCGCCACCGCCGCGCTGCACCGGGAGGTCGCGGTCGCGGCGCGGCTGGCCGCCGGGCTCGGCGCCCGGCGGCTGACCCGTGACCTGACCGCGCTGGCCGCGCTCGGCGGGGTGGCGCTGACCGAGGAGCTACCGCCCGCTCCGGCGCCGGTCAAGGAGCCGGACCTCGGGCTGACCCGGCGTGAGGTCCAGGTCCTCGACCTGATCGCGCTCGGCTACACCAACGCCCGGATCGCCCGCAGCCTGGACATCGCGGAGAAGACCGTCAGCGTGCACGTCTCCAACATCCTGGCCAAGCTGGGCGCGGCGAACCGCTGGGAGGCGGCGCTGATCCGGCGCGGTGAGGCGCGCTGACTACATGATGTTGCCGCCGCGCCAGCGGTGGTTGAAGGCCGGCATCCCGCCCGGCCGGTCGGCCTTGCGGATCTCCGCGACGTCCGCGGTGATCCGGTCGCGCAGCGCCGGGTTGGCGTCCAGCACTGCGCCGGACAGCACGGTGTACGCCTCCTCGACGTAGGTGAGCAGGAACTCCGGCGACAACCGGCGGACCTGCCCGGCGCTGAGGCAGAAGAACTCCCGCCGGTTGAACCCGGTGATCGCCACGCAGTGGCTGGACAGGCTGCCCGCGGTGGCGTCGTAGATCGAGCCGTACCCCGGCACGAACCAGGAGTCGCGCAGCGCACCGGCGCCGTCCTTGATCGACTGTGGCAGGGCCAGGCCGACCAGGACGCCGCCGAACCGCAGCACCCCCTCGCGCAGCTGGTCCAGGTTGCGCGGCTCGATCTCCAGGAACGAGCGGGCCTCCGGCAGCAGCCCGGTCAGCGGCTGCTCCGGGTGCACCCAGGTCTTCAGCGCCAGCAGCAGGCTGGTGCCGAAGTCGTTGTGCGCCTCCCGATGCCCCGAGTTCGGCTGCTTCTCCACCAGGGCGGCCAGGCCGGGCTCGGCGTCGCGGTGGAACGGCGACACCTTCTCGTAGATCTTCAGGGTGTCGTCGAGGGTCGGGACGAACTGCTCCTTGGCGGTCGCGTACCAGCCCTGGGCGAGCAGGGCCATCGCGGCCGGCACGCAGTTCTGGTATCCGACGTCGCCGATCGCCTCGCCGGCCGGCATGTCGATCTTGACGTCGCCGAGGTGGAACTTGCCGTCGGGTTGCAGGCCGTACCGGGTCGCCGGGGAGTCATCGTCGAGATAGGCCAGATATTGAGCCAGTTGCAGGGTGCGGGTATCGGTTTCGGCCGCCAGACGGCCGGCAAGAGCGTCCATGTCCACCTCCACGTCGACTGAGCGTTGATGAGGCTAGCGCCGCGGATGGCCCGGCGCACTGGCGGATCAATGACAGCGGCCGATGTATCAGGGGCTCATTTCACGGCACCTCCGGTGATCCCGGAGATGATCCGGCGCTGGGCGACCGCGAAGACCACCACCAGCGGCAGGCTCATCAGGATCACGTACGTGAAGATCAGGTGCCAGTTGTTCAGATAGAGGCCGGCGCTGGCCACCCGGAACAGGTTCAGCGGCAGCGTGTCCAGCCGGCCGCCGATCACGAAGAACGCGTAGAAGACGTCGTTCCAGACGTACAGGCAGATCAGGATGGTCGCGGTGGCCAGCACCGGGCGCAGCAGCGGCAGCACCACCTTCCGGAACACCGCGAACGGCCCGGCGCCGTCGATCCGGGCCGCCTCCTCGAGGGCCTCCGGGATGGTCCGGACGAACCCGGTCACGAAGAAGATCACCGTGGACAGGTAGATGCCCAGGTAGACCCCGATCATCCCGGGCGCGGTGCCGGCCAGGCCGAGCTGGCGCAGCAGCAGGACCACGGTGACCACGGCCGGCGGCAGGATGATCCCGCTGATCCCGGCGGCGTAGAGCACCGCGGTCAGCCGGGAGGCGCGCCGGGCCAGCACCCAGGCCGCCATCGAGCCGAGCACCAGCACCGCGGCCACGGTCGGCACCACGATCAGCAGGCTGCCGACGAACGCCGCCGGCACGTCCGCGTCCACCCACACCTGCCGGACGTTGTCCAGCAGGTGCCAGTGGGTGGGCGGGCGCAGGTTCGGGTCGATCGCCTCGCCCTGGGACTTGCCCGCGGTGGCGATCACCAGCCAGAGCGGGATCCCGATTACGACCGCCACCAGGACGATCACGGCGACCGGCTGCAGACGGCGGCTCACAGCACCTCCTCGCGACGGCGGAGCAGAACGATCACCGGGAACGCCATCAGCGCCACCAGCAGGAACAGCACCAGGCTCATCGTGGTGGCCTGGGCGAACAACCCCTGGCCGAAGGTCCGGTAGATGAAGATGTTCAGCAGCTCGGTGGTCCGGGCCGGGCCGCCGCCGGTGGTGGCCTGCACGATGTCGAAACCGTTCATCGAGCCGAGCAGCGCGGTCGCCACGTTGAAGGTGACCGCCGGGGCGAGCAGCGGCGCCCGCACCCGCCAGAAGCTGTGCCACCGGGACGCGCCGTCGAGCCGGGCCGCCTCGAGCAGGTCCAGCGGGATGGTCTTCAGCCCGGCCAGGTAGATCAGCATGGCCAGGCCCATCCACTTCCAGGCGTGGATCAGCGCGACCACCGGCAGCGTCCAGGTGGTGTCGGCCAGCGCGCCGGTGCCCTTGAGCAGCGCCTGGAAGACGTAGCCCACGGCGAGCGCGGACATCAGCACCGGGATCAGGAAGAACGTCCGGGCGATCCGGTTCAGCGCGGTGTCCCGTTCGAGCAGCACGGCCAGCCCGAACCCGAACACGTTCTGGAAGATCGCCACCAGGACGGCGTAGACGACGGTGATCCGCAGCGCCCGGAACAGGGTGCCGTCCGAGGCGAGCTGGGTCAGGTTGTCCACGCCGACCGGGTTGATCGACGCCTTGAAGCCGGACCAGTCGGTGAACGCGTAGACGAACTGGTACGCGGTGGGCAGCACGAAGAACACCAGGAGCAGGGCGTACGCCGGAAGCAGGAACCACAGCGGATGCGTGCGCCGGCCGATGGCGGTCGTCACTTGAGGTGACCGGCGGCCTTGGCGAGCTGCTCGAACTGCTTCTGGGTGGCCTCGGTGACCTGCGCCGGGGTCATCGTCCCGGCGATCATGTCGGCCAGGTTGAGGTACAGGTCGGGGTTGGCGACCGCGAGAGCCTGCATCGAACCGGCCGACCCGGCGACCGCGGCGTGCACGTCGAGCAGCGCCTGCGGCACCCCGGGCGGGTTCGCCACCGCGGTCTCCAGCGAGACGGTGTTGCGGCCGGCGACGAACTCCGGATAGCCCGGACCCATCCAGTACGCCAGCAGCTGCCGGGCCGCGGCTTCCCGCTTGTCGTCACCGGTGCGGAACGCGACCAGCGCGTTCGACTGGTCCGGGATGACCGTGCCGACGTTGCCGGACGGCGCGATCGGGAAGAAGCCGATCTTCTCGTTGAGTGCCGCGGTGTCCGCCTTGGCCTGCAGCTGCCCGAAGAACGAGTTGACCTGCACGACCATGGCGGCCTTGCCGGCCAGCAGCGCGGTGCCCTGGTCCTCGAAGGTGGCGGTCTTGATGTCCTTGTTGAACAACCCCTCCTTGATCAGGGAGTCGTAGCGGGTCACCGCGTTCAGCACGGTGGTGTCGGTGAACTTCTCCTGACCGGTGTTGATCCGGTCCCAGAGCCCGGCTTTGGCCGCGTCGGCGAGCTGCACCTGCACCCACCACTGGGTCGCCCACCGGTCCGCGCCCATCTCGTAGAACGGCGTGACCCCCTTGCCCTTGAGCGTGCGGGCCAGGTCCACGAGAGCGTCGAAGGTCTTCGGCGGCGTGGTGACCCCGTTCGCGGCCAGCACCTGCTTGTTGTAGTAGACGCCCTCGACCGCGGGGCTGGTGACCAGCGCCGCGTACCGGGTGCCGTCCAGCAGCCCGGTGATGTCCTTGAGCGCCGGGTCGAGCGCGCCGAGCCACGGTGCGCCGGTCAGCGGCTGCAGGTTGGTCTTCGCGTTGATCGCGGTCAGCATCGACGCGGTCGGCTGCCAGAACGCCAGGTCCGGCTTGTCGCCGGTGGCAACCTTGGTCTGTACGCCCTGCTCGTAAGGGTCGGGGATGGTGACCACCTGGACGGTCGCGCCGGTGGCCCGCTGGAATCCCTCGATCACCTGCTGCGGGACGGTGTTGCTGTTCTGCGCGGCCCAGACGGTCAGCTTCACCCCGTCGAGCGTGGCCGCGGGGTCGTTCCAGGTGACCGTTCCGGTGTCACCGGTGGTGGTCTCGGCGCCGGGGTCGGTGCAGGCGGTGAGTCCGATGGCGAGCAGCAGGGCGCCGGTGGCACCGAAAAGACGTCTCATCATGTTCCTTCGTCAGCAGGAGGAGATTTTCAAGATCCGAGCGGTGTACGGGTCGGCGAGCTCGGAACGCACCGTGAGCCCCCCGGAAGTCCAGGCATGTGTCCAGCCGTCCAACCGGCGCGGGTAGAGCACCTCGACATCCCGCCCGGTCAGCGGCAGGGTGATCTCGGCGGTGGCGCCGGCCCGCCGCCAGACGCCCAGGTACGTGGTGTCCCCGACGCGCAGTCCGAGGCTCAGCCACCGGTCGTCCCAGCCGGGCAGGCCGAGCGGCCAGACCGGGACCGCGCGCCGCAGGTCGATCTCCCGGTGGGCGAGCACCCCGTCCCGGACCAGCCCGAGCTGCTCCGCGCTCATCGCGTCGAGCCGCCCGGAGAGGTACAGCCGGCCGAGCAGACCGGTGCACATGGTGAACACGATCTCCTCGTCGGTCATCTCCGGCTGCGGGTACGCCCAGCTCGCCGCCTGCTCCGGCAGCACCGACAGCGGCGCGGCGACCGCGATCGGCGGATACGCCGTGAAGTCCTGCTGGTCGCTCGTCGACTGCAGGTGCATCCGGCTGAGCAGGGCGTAGTCGGCGCGCATCGCCCCGGACGCGCAGTTCTCCAGCAGCAGGCCGGGATGCCGGTCGAGCACACCGTCCAGCCAGTCCAGGTGTGCCCGGTTGTGGCCGAGCAGGCCGGCGCCGGCGCTGTCCGCGCCGAGGTCGGTGCCGGCGCCGGGGTCGATGTTGTAGTCCAGTTTGAAGTAGCCGGCCCCGAACTCCTCGACGAGCCGGTCGATGACCTCGTCCAGGTGCGCGATCGCGGCCGGGTGCCGCAGGTCCAGGTGGTAGCGGCCGTGCTCGACCACCCGGAGCCCGCCGCGCTGCAGGAACGCCTCGGCGGGCAGCTTGTCGGCGACCGGGCTGCGCACCCCGATCACCTCGGGTTCCAGCCACAGCCCGGCGGTCATGCCGTGGCCGCGGATCCGGCTGATCACCTCGGCCAGGCCGCCCGGGAACCGGGTCTGCGACGGCTGCCACTCGCCGACGCTGTCCCACCAGGTGGTGTCGTTGTCGTACCAGCCGGCGTCGATGCAGAAGATCCCGGCGCCGGCCGCGGCGGCCGCGTCGACGAGGGGCAGCAGCTTCGCCGTGGTCGGGTCGCCCATCAGCGTGTTCATGTAGTCGTTGAAGATCACCGGAAGGGATGCTCGTCTCTTCACACTGCGCCGATGCGCGGTCAGGTCCTCGAACGAGTCGGCGAGCGCGACCGGGACCGTGGTGAACGACTCGCCCGGGCCGAGCCACTGCCGCCACTGGTGATCGATGTCGGTCGGGCCGAGCAGCGCCAGGTAGACGCCGTCGCGCCGTTCGCCGACCTCGTAGCGCCACGGGCCGTTGTGCTCGACCTGCCACCACCGGGACCGGCCGGTGACCCGGTCGATCAGGGCGCCGGTGGGCAGCCGGGTCCCGGTCGACCAGGTGCCGGAACTGGTCACGGTGTGGCACCCGCGGCCGTCCTGGCCGTGCTCGCGCAGCCGCAGGTCCGGGAGCACGTCGCGCAGCGGCCGCCGGGTCCAGCGGCCCTCGCCCAGCCACTCGCTGTCGCCGGTGAGCAGATCGAGGTCGCCGGGATCCGCGGCGAGACCCAGGACCAGGGACGTGACGCCGAGCAGCAGGACCGGCTCGGGTCCGTTGTTGGTCACCGTGGTGCGTGCCTGCACGGCACCGGCCGCGGTACGCCGCAGGGTGGTGCGCACGGACAGGCCGGTCCGGTCGTCGTGCTGGTCGATCCGCTGCTCGTCGCGGTCGTCGGCGGTGCCGGTGACCCGGAGCCGGCGGCCGATCGAGGTTTCCGAGAAGCGCCGGGACACGTGGTCCCGGCCCTCCCCGGCGATCAGGATCTCCACGAGTGGCTGTCCGGTGTCGCCCAGCCGGGCCGGTCCGTCCGCGGGGGTGTCGATGATCCCATCCACCTGTGGTGCTCCCTGTGCTGCTCAGCCGAGTACTGCGGCGATCTGGATGCGGTCGATGTTCGGTGCGTAACCGGCCGAGGCGTTGCCGAACGTGATGGTGTTGGCCCCGGCAGCCAGGTCGACGCCGACGACCGTGGTCCAGTAGCTGGACCAGCCGAGGGTGTTGCGGAAGAAGACCTTCTTCGCGGCGGCGCCGTTGACGCTGATCTCGGCGTACCGGTCGACGATGTTGGTGTTGTACTCGTGGTCGCCGACCACCTCGGCGTTCGCGTAGCCGACGACCAGCCGGTAGCGCCCGGCCGCCGCTGCGGTCACCCCGTTGAAGCGCAGCGTGTTGGCGCTGCCGGCGCCCAGCCACCCGACGTACTTGCCGCCCGAGGCGGCGGCGTCACTGACCACGGCCGCGGTGCCGGAGAACGTGTTGGCCGCGGTTTCGCTCTCGTACGCGGTGACCGCGCCGGTGGCCGCCGCCACGTCGAGATAGTCCAGGTTGGCGGCGTCCCGGTCGTCACTCGCGTACGCGTGGTAGTCGATCCGGTTGATCCCGGCCGGCAGGTACACCTTGGTGGTGACGGTCTTCCAGGTGTTCCAGTCGGTGGTGCCGGGCAACGCCACGTCGGTCAGGTCGGTGCCGTTGACCCGCAGCCGCACCGACCGGTTCACCGGCGCCCCGGTGTAGGGCCCGGCCGCGTAGCGCAACGCCAGGGTGTAGTAGCCGTCGGCGGGCGCGGTCACCACGAAGTTCGTGCTCGCGGTGCTGCTCGCCCCGTACCCCTCGGTGAACGAGGTCCCGGAGTAGCCGCTGTTGCTCCCGTAGGTGACCTTGGCGGTGCCGGCGAGCGCGGCGTACTCCGCCTCGTAGCGACCGGTCGAGGCCGCGGTCAGGTCCTTGTCCGGTGTCACGATGACCTGGTACGCCGATTGCCCCTTCAGCCCGGTCAGCGGCACGGTCACCTGCCCGCCGCTCGCGGTGAAGTCACCCTCCTTGACCACGTACGGCCCGGCAGACGGGTTGGTCCCGGACGTGTCGATGCCCCACACGGTCGCGTGCACGGTCGTTCCGAGGTACGACGGCAGGCCCTTGACCAGCACGTTCGTGTCGTACGTGCCGGTGCCCGGGTTGTTGCCGCCGAGGATCACCCGGGCCTGCTTCTTCGCCGGGTCCAGCGCCGCCAGACCCTGCAGCGAGCCGCCCGCCGCCGGCGGGGTCACCGCGACGGTGCCACCGGACAGGTCGCCGTACCACTTGTAGAGCCACCACGCGCCGGTCGCCTGGTTGTTCCGGGTGACCAGGTCGTTCAGCCCGCCGGCCGTGGTCCAGTAGGCCAGGCAGCCGTCCACCTTGCTGTTCTCGAACTTCGCCACGTACTGGACCAGGTTGCCGGGCACACCGAGGTCCCCGGAGGCGCGGGCGTACTCGTTGATGCTGATCGGCCGCTTGGTCACGCCGAGGGCGACCTCGATCGCGCGGTAGTCGTCGTAGTGCTGCTGCCAGCTGGTGTAGAAGTCGTCGCCCAGCTCGTGCCAGGTCATCACGTCCGGCAGCACGCCGTTGTCCCGGGCGTAGGTGAGGAACGCGCGCAGGTCCGCCGAGCGGTACGCCGCGAAGTTCGGCCCGGCGATCCGGGCGCCCGGGTCGATCGACCGGATCTTCTGGTAGATCGTCTTCCATGCGCTGAGCAGCCCGGCCAGGTTGCCGGAGTACCAGATCTGGTCCGGTTCGTTGAACGGGACGTACACGTAGGACGAGCGGTACGGGTCGGCGACCACCTTGCGAGTGATGGTGTCGACCTTGGCGAGGTAGTCGGTGAGGCCGAGGTTCTCGTAGGGCCACTGCTGGTAGACGTCCTGCAGGTAGATCTGGATCTCGCGGCCGCCGGCGCGTTTGAACATCGGGGCGATCTTCAGGGCGTCGCCGTTCGGGTGCTGCAGGCCGTCCGGCGCCTTCTGCGCGGTGACCTGCGGTTTGAGGGCGGCCAGCATGGTCTCGTTGGGGATGCCCTCGTCGCCGAGGCCGTAGAGGAAGCCGGTGGCGCCGTAGCGGAGCGCGCCGGTGCCGGTGGCCAGGTCGACGGTGAACGTGGAGGCGGCGGCGGAGGCCGGGGTGGCGGGGAGGCTCGCGGCCAGGACGGTGGCGGCGAGGGCCGTGGCAGTGATGTGTCTCGATCGCACGGGGTCTCCTTCGTGGAGATGTGACCGGTCACATGGTCGGTGGATGGCATGAGTGTGACCGGTCACACGCTCCGGACGGAAGAGTGCGTTACGGTTTTGTTACCGATTGATGGCGCGCTGCCGTCACCGGGACCGCGGCGGAGCCGTGGATTCCCTGATCACCAGGCTCGGCGGGTCCAGACGGACCGGATCGCCGTCGTCGGCCAGCGCGGCGACGCACGCCCGGCCCAGACCGGCGAAGTCCATCCGGACCGTGGTCAGCGCGGGCGTCCAGAAGGCCGCGCCCGGCACGTCGTCGAAACCGACGATGCTCACGTCGCCGGGCACGTCACGGCCCGCCTCGTGCAGCGCCCGGCGCACCGCGAGGGCGGTGTCGTCGTTGCCGCACAGGATCGCGGTCACCGCCCGATCGGCGGCGAGCGCCTGCCCGGCCCGGTGCGCGCTGCGCAGATCCCAGCCGGCCGGGACCACCTCGGGCACCGCGGCGCCCGCCGACTCCAGGGCCGCCCGCCAGCCGCCCTGCCGGGCGCTGTCCCGCACCTCGGACGGGATGGCCACATGGTGGACAGTGCGATGTCCGAGACCGAGCAGGTGCCGGGTGGCGTCCGCGGCGGCCTGCCGCTCGTCCAGGAAGATCATCCGACGGTCCACGCCGGGCAGCCCGCCGGCCTCGGTGGCGGCCACCATCGGCAGCCCGTCGGGCATCGCCCGCAGCACGCCGGAACCGGCCGGGTCGAACGCCACCACGACCACGTTTCCGCAGCTCGGGTCGCCGACGTACTCGACCGCGTTCCGGACGTCGGCGGCCGCGTCGGAGGCCACCACCCGGATCCCGACGGTCAGGCCGAGCAGCCGGCCCGCCTCCTCGACACCCTGCAGCACACCGGCGTACCCGTAAAGGGTGGTGTTCGCGGTGACCACCGTGACCGCTTTTGCCCGGCCGAGCCCGAGCGCGCGCGCCGCCCGGTTCGGCCGGTACTGCAGGCGCTCCATCGCGTCGAGCACCTGCTGACGGGTGTCCGGCCGGACGTTCGGCGAGTCGTTCAGGACCCGCGAGACCGTCTGGTGCGAGACACCGGCCGCCGCCGCCACATCCCGGATCTGCGGGGCCGCCCGCTTCATCGCCCGCCGCCTCCGCGTTTCGGTCTCCTGGGAAACAATCCTCAGCGTAGTCGCCGCTGCCGGCCGGACACGCCGACGGCTCGCCGTCGCTGCGGACCAGCGACGACGAGCCGTCGAGCGAGCAGACCGGTCAGGGCGCGGTGAGCGGGGCGTCCAGGCCGTCAGCTGAGGTACGCGGGGACAGCCAGCTGCCGGCCGGAACCACCGCCGGGAAGCCGAGCACCGCGAGCCGCCCGTTGACACCGTTGCCGGCCTGGCAGTCCTCGGTGCAGGTGGTCGGCGGGTTGGCCACCTCGGTGGCGTCCTCGCCGGTCACCATGCCCATCCGGCCACCACTGGCGACGTCCCAGATGCTCGTCGCGGCACAGTGGTCCCCGGTCTCGGACAGGCCCAGCGGGTTGGTGAAGTCGGGACCGCACGACGCCTGCGGGACCCGGGTGGCGACCTGCGCGCTGTCCCGCAGGACCAGCTTCGGGGCGGCGTCACTGCCGATGTTCACGCGCGGGCTCACCCGTACACAGAATTGCCCTGCCGGACCGCTGGCCTCGTCGGCGCAGGCGGACCCCAGCCACGCGCCCACCCTGGCGCGGAAGTTCGGGTTGTCGTAGTAGAACGCGGAGTCCGCGACGGTGTGCACGATCCGGGTGCGGGTCCCGTCGCCGCGAGCCGGTTCCATCTGGAAGATGCCGCCCTGCGCGCAGTCCTTGGCCTGGATCTTCATGCTCAGCCCGCCCGGCCCGGTGCGCGAGATCGTCATGTCGCCGTCGCGCAGTTCCAGGCTGATCGCGCTGGTCAACGCGAGCCCGCGATGGTCCGGGACCTTGCTGGCGTAGACCGGGGTGGCCTTGCCACCGGTCATGTCGCCGACGTTGGCGGCGCCGGTGAACGCGTAGTCGTAGATGGCGAACGTGCTCGGGTCGACGCTGAACCGGGTGAACCTGCCCTGAACCGTGAAGCGCCCGGCGGGCGCCGCGACGGTGCCCCGGAACCGGTCCTTGACCCCGGTCTTGCCCAGGGCGGTGTAGCTGCCGCCGTCACAGAACTTGGAGCTGGCCGCCTGAGCGGCGACCGGCCCGACGACCGCGGCCAGCGGCACGGCAGCGGCGATCACGGCCAGGGTGGTGAGGCTCTTCGAGCGCAGTGAGTGCATGCGGAGGACTCTTTCTTTTTGCACCCTAAGGCCCGGTTAACGACCTCCTAAAAAATGAACGGATGCTTAACGGCTGTGGCGGCGCACAGCAGATCCTGGCGGCCGGGCGTGTTCCTCGTGACAATCGCCCGACGGGGGAGAGGTGCATGGAGTTCGAGGAGTTCGCGGCGTCGCGATCGTCCGCGTTGCTGCGGTACGCGACGTTGCTCAGCGGGGACCGCGAGGAGGCCCGCGACATCGTCCAGGAGGTGCTGGCCCGGGCGCTGTTGAAGTGGCGGCGGATCGTCAAGGGCGGTGATCCCTACGCCTACGTCCGGCGGATGGTGACGAACGAGTTCCTGTCGCTGCTCCGGCGGCGGCGCCGGGTCGCTCTCGTCCCGCTGGAGGAGCGGGAACTGGCCGCGCCGGTGGAGCACCGCGCGGACGACGAGTTGTGGCAGGTGATCCGGGCCCTGCCGAAACAGCAGCGCGCGGTGATCGTGCTGCGCTACTACGAGGGGCTCTCCGATCTCGAGATCGCCGAGGTGCTGCGCTGCCGGCCGGGCACCGTGCGCGGATACGCCAGCCGGGCGCTCGCGGCCCTGCGCATCGAACTCACCGACTCGCCCACCGGTGTCGCGCCGGCCATCCTGGGAGGCATGCTGTGACGAGGACTCTTGACGACCTGAGGAACACCCTGGACCGGCACGCCGGTCAGACCCCGCCCGCCGGCATCACCCTGCTCCCGGCCGTCCGTGGCCGGGCAGCACAGCTGAAGCGCCGTCGCACCGTGCTCGGCGGCGCGGCTCTGGTGGCCGCGATCGCGGTGACCGCCGGGGTCGCCCCCTTGATGGTACGGACGGACGCGCCGGTCACGGCGACGGCGCGAGCCTGGTCCCGGACACCCGAGCAGACCAGTGTCACCCTGCGCGCGGGCTCGCCGTTCCTGCTGATGGGCCGCAAGAGCACGCCGACCGGCCAGTACGCCACGGTGCGCAACATCCTGGACGTGCAGTCGTCCCGGCCTGGGGTGGAGGGCCGTAACGAGGGCGCCGACGTGCTGGTCTTCGACCCCGGCGCGTTCGACCCGGCCCGGCTCCAGCAGGGCACGCCGATCGCGATCGGGGAGCGCCGGGGCTGGTTCGTCGAGGACATGCACGCCGGCGTGCCGAACTCCGGTTTCGACGGCGCGTTCGTCGGGTGGCAGGACAGCGGCGGCGCCTGGGTGCTGCTGATGGACCGGCACGCGGACACCCCCGACGACCTCATCGAGGTGGCCAAGGACCTCCGCATCGTCGACGGCATGGACGCGGTGTCGCCGGTGACGCTCGGCTGGGTGCCCCCGGGCCTGCGGATCTACCGCGCTGACGTGGACACCTCCCGGCCGGCGGGGTCGAGTGCGTCGTTCGGGCTGGGACACGCCGCGGACCGCAAGCCGGATCTGGTCTACTTCGAGTCCACCCGGGACGCGTTGCCGCTCGAGCTGCAGATCACCCGGTCGGCCCCGAAGGAGTGGTCGAACTATCAGCACGAGCTCGAAGGCCGCGCGCCGAAGAAGATCAACGGGGCGGACAGCTGGTATCTGCCGCGGCCGAACTCGCTCTTCGGCTCCGCGGCGTCGCAGCCGGCGGGCGCGGACATGGTGGTGCGCGCGGGGGAGTGCATGATGCTGGTGCACGTGCGGGACCGGGCGCAGATCACCGAGGCGGACCTGGACCGGATGCTCGCCGGGGCGACGTTCGGCAGCTGCACGGACTCCTCCGGCTGGAAACGCCTGCTCGGCTGACCCCGGGTCAGGCCTCGTCCGCGTAGGCGCGCAGCTCGCTCGTGACCTGCGCGCCGGACGGGGCCTGATCCGGGTCGACGAGCCACTGCATCATCAGGCCGGTCAGCAACGCAAGCGGCACCGAGCCGCCCATCCCCTCGCGGCCCTGGCGCTGGGCGTCGGCGAGCCGTTCGCGCAGCTCGGGGGAGTGTTCGGCCTGCACGGCCGCCTCCAGCTGCGCGATCCACAGCGGCCGGTGCGTGCGGAACGTCTCGATCAGCGCCTGCCAGCGCTGCTCCGGCGTGCCGTCGCCGGCCCGCGCCGCGACCGTGTCGGTGAGCTCACCGACCGCCTCGATCAGCGCCTGGACCAGCAGCGACTCCCGTGAGCCGAAGTGGTAGCCGATCGCGGCGTGGTTGACGCCCGCGGCGGCGGCGATGTCCCGCACGGTGGTGCGCGCCCAGCCGCGCTCGGTCAGGCATTGTTTGGCCCCGGCCAGCAGGGCGTCCCGGTTTCCCACCCGGCGATCGTACCCGCGGTCTTAGCCAGATGGTTTATCCAAATGGATTGACCATATGGATAAAAGCTGGCTACGGTACGAGGCATGACAAGCGTTCTGATTTCCGGGGCGAGCGTCGCCGGCCCCGCCCTGGCCTGGTTCCTGCGCCGGCAGGGCTGGGCGGTCACCATCGTGGAGCGCGCTCCTGACCTGCGCGCGGGCGGTTATGCCGTCGACTTCCGCGGTCCCGCGCTGGAGGTGCTCGCCGAGCTCGGCATCCTCGACGAGATCCGCACCCACGAGACCGGGATGCGCGGCACCACCCTGCTGGCGCCCGACGGCTCGGTGATCGGTGAGCTGCCCGCCGCCGCGTTCGGCGGTGACCTGGAGGTCCCCAAACCGGCCCTGACCCGGGTGCTGCACCGGGTCACCGACGCCGACTACCTGTTCGACGACACGGTCACCGAGCTCGTTCAGCACGACGACCGGGTGACAGTGTCCTTCGAACGCGCCCCGACCCGCGACTTCGACCTGGTCTTCGGGGCGGACGGGGTCCATTCGGCGGTCCGCCGGCTGGCCTTCCCGGGCCTCGACCCGGTGCAGCACCTCGGGATGTCCGGGGCCGGCTTCACCACCGGCAACCGCCTCGGCCTGGACCGTCAGGGCCTGCTGCAGCCCGATGCGGGCCGAGCGATCTACGCCTTCGCGAGCGGTTCTTCCGAGCGGATGACGGTGAGTCTGTCCTTCGGCACGTCGTCGTCCGAGCTGGATCGGCAGCCGCGAACCGTCCAGGACGCCGCCGTGCGCGCGGCGTTCGCCGGCCACCCCTGGTCCGAGACGTCACACCTGCTCGCCGCGATGTCCGAAGCCGACGACTTCTACTTCGCCTCCACCTGCCAGGTCCACCTCGACTCCTGGTCGACCTGCCGGGTCGCGCTGCTCGGCGACGCGGGCTTCTGTGCCGCCCCGACCAGCGGGATGGGCACGTCCCAGGCCCTGATCGCCGCATCCACACTGGCCCGCTGCCTGGCCGAGGCGAGCGGCGACCACCGGGCCGCTTTCGAGCGCTTTGAGAAGGAGTTGCGTCCCTATGTCACCGCGAACCAGGCCGCGGGGCGAGAGGCGGTCGCTGCCTTCGGCGGGCTGGCGTAAGCGGGGCTTTACTTCAACTTCGGTTCACGTCTTAGCCTCGGCGCCATGACGGGATTCGAGGGCACGACGGTCACCGTGGCACCGGCGCCGGCCGATGCTGCGGACGTACGAAATCTGGTTGGTCTTGTTGCGGACCTGGAGCAGGCGCAGCGGACCGAGGACGCGGATGGTTTTCTGGCGCTCTTCGGTCCGGACGCCGTGTGGGTGACCGGCGCCGGGCGTCGGCTGATCGGTCTCGGTCAGATCAGCGAGTTCACCCGGCAGGTCCTGCCCGGTGCGATGAGCGACGGCTCGGTCGACTACGTCGTCGAGCACATCGCGTTCATCACGCCGGACATCGCGCTCACCGGCGTCCGCCAGCAATATCTGGACCGCGACGGCCGCCCGCTCGCCACCGATGGCCGGGGAGCGCCCAGCTATCTGTGGTCGCGCACCGGGGACACCTGGAAGATCGTTGCCGGACAGAACACCGCGGTCCTGCCCGGTTAGGCGCCGAACCTGCGGTGGCGGGCCGCGTAGGAGCGCAGCGCCCGCAGGAAGTCGATCTTGCGGAAGCCCGGCCAGTACACGTCGCAGAAGTGCAGCTCCGAGTACGCGGCCTGCCACAGCAGGAAACCGGACATCCGATGCTCGCCGCTGGTCCGGATCACCAGGTCCGGGTCGGGCTGGCCGCGGGTGTAGAGGTGTTCCGCGATCCGGTCGGCGGTCAGCCGCTGGGCGATGTCGTCGACGCCGTGCCCGGCCCGGGCCTCCGCCTCGAGCAGGGAGCGGATCGCGTCGACGATCTCGTCGCGCCCGTCGTAGCCGATCGCGATGGTGACGTGGAACTCCGCGCCGTTGTCGTGGGTGGCCTCCTCGGCCAGCTTCAGCGCGTGCCGGGTGGAGTCCGGGAGCACGTCGAGGCGTCCGGCCAGGTGAACCTGCCAGCGGGCCGGCGGGCTGGTCAGCCGCACGGCGACCACCTGCTCGATCATCCGCATCAGGTTGCCGACCTCGCCGGCGTCCCGCTTGACCACGTTGTCCACCGAGGCGACGAACACGGTCACGTGCCGGATCCCGGCTTCCCGGCACCAGCCGAGCACCTCGTCCAGGTGCTCCGCGCCGTACCGATGGCCGATCCTCGGATCGTCGAAGCCCATCTGCCGTGCCCAGCGGCGGTTGCCGTCCATCACCATCGCGACGTGCCGGGGCAGGGTGGCGCCGGCGAGCCGGGCCCGGAGGCGGCGGGCGTAGAGCGCGTAGGCGGCGGCCTTGACGGATTGCAGCATGGCCGCGATCCCATCACCGCCGGTGCCGGTTATCGCCGATCATCACCGAACCTCCACACAACCCTCACAAGGTGCCGCGCCGGGCCTCCCACATCGCGCGGGTCATCTCGTACTCGACCTCGCCCGCCTCGCTGCCCGGCAACGGGTCGTCCCAGAGTGGGTGGAAGGTCCGCACGTACTGCATCCCGACGGTCTCCATCACGCCGCGCGATCCGTGGTTCACCGCCATGGTCTGCGCCAGCACCCGGCTCTGCCCGACCGTGTCGAACGCGTGCCGCAGCAACATCCGGGCCGCCTCGCTGGCGAGTCCGAGCCGCCAGTACTTCCGCGCCAGCCGGTAGCCGAGCTCGGCCACCGTCGGATCGTCCGGCTGGTCGTCGCCGTGCGCCGGCGGCAACATCATCAGGCCGACGAACTCACCCTCGGCCTCGCTCTCCGGCCCCGTGGAGTCCCGGCGCCCACCCTCCGAGCCGAACGCCATCCAGTACCCGAGCCCGTCGACCTTGGCGCCGAGCGCGAGCCGTTCCGCGTGCGAGGACACCACCTCGTCGCGGTCCCGGGCCCGTCCCCAGATGTATTTCAGCACCTCGGGGTCCGCGTCGAGGTCGACCTCCAGCTCGAAGTGCCGGTCGGCGAGCGGCACGAGCAACAGCCGCTCCGTCCGCAACGTCGGTTGACTCATGCCGCCACCCTCACACACGGTCCGCTTCGGGGCAGGCGCTTTTTTCGGTACGGGGTGCAGCGCGCGAGATCCGCGTGCGGTCCCGGCGCTGCCGCGCATCCCGGCCCCCGGCTGGTGCTCAGGGGTCCCTCAACGGCCGCGAGGCAACCCTGAGCACCAGCCGGCGTCCCCGCCCCGCGGCGGGTGCCGGGCCGTGTGGTCCCGGCTGGTGCTCACGGTCCTTTCGGGGGCGCGGAGGCGACCGTGAGCACCAGCCGGCGGCCCCGCACCGCCGCGGGTGTGGGCAAGACCGGCCACGCCGGGGGATAGGTCGGGCGGGCGGGCGCGGTTACGCTGGCGCTATGGAGCAGGACACCAGGCCGAAGCTGAGCGTCGAGGACATTCACACCCGGATGGGGCTGGCCGTCACCGACGAGGGCAAGGCGCGGGCGCGGCAGCGGCGGCGCAAGGCGGAGCGGGCGCGGGACACCGAGGGCCGGGCGGAGTTCCTGGCCGGGCTGCGGTCCCGGCCGGCGTGACCGAGGGGCGCGACGCGAAGCTGGTTCTCGACACCTCGGCGATCACCGCGTGGGCACGCGGGTCGGTGGCCGTCGGCGAGACCCTCGCAGAGATCAACGACGAGGGCGGGGCGGTGATCATCCCGCTGTGGTGCCTGATCGAGGCGGGGCACCACACCGCGATGATCGACCGGGATCGGCTGGAGCTGCTGCTCGCGCACCCGGCGACGTTCCTGATCAGCGATGACGCGGAGGACTGGGAGTCGCTGGTGGCGCTGCGGGCACTGGTCGGCCGGGCCGACTGCGCGTCGGCGGCGATGCTCGCGCTCGACCTGGGCGTGGACGTGATGACCAGGGACCCGAAGTGGTACAGCGGGGTGGCCGGCGGCCGCATCGTGCTCGCGATCGAGGAGTGACCGCGAGCACGACATGACCGCGTGCGGTCTGCGCTCGCCGGCGCGGCCCGCTGGCGAACGGAACCGGTCAGGCCGGCCAGGCCACGCTCAGGTAGTGCGTCTCCTGGAACTCGCGCAGGCCGTTCCGGGCGCCCTCGCGTCCCAGCCCGCTCTGCTTCACCCCGCCGAACGGCGCCGACGGGTCCGACACCAGACCGCGGTTGACCCCGACCATCCCGGCCTCCACCGACTCGCCGAGCCGGATCGCCCGGGCCAGGTCGCCGGAGAACACGTAGCCGGCCAGCCCGTACTCGGTGGCGTTGACCTGGGCCAGCATCTCCTGCTCGTCGGTCCACGTGACGATCGGCGCCACCGGCCCGAAGATCTCGTCCTGCAGGATGGCCGCGCCGGGCGCCACGTCCACCAGCACGGTCGGCGGGTAGAAATGTCCGGGCAGGGTCGGCGTCCCGGCCTGATGAGCGATCCGGGCCCCGGCCTCAACGGCAAGATCTACGGTACGGGTCACCCGCCGCAACGCCTGCGCGCTGATCAGCGGCCCGATGTCGGCTCCGTCCGCGGCCGCCCCCACGGTCAGCTTCTCCACCGCCGCGCCGAACCGGGCCACGAACTCGTCGGCCACCGCGGCGTGCACGTAGAAGCGGTTCGCCGCCGTGCACGCCTGCCCGCTGTTGCGGAACTTGGCGATCATCGCTCCGGCCACCGCGGCGTCCAGATCCGCGTCGTCGGCGACGATGAACGGCGCGTTCCCGCCCAGCTCCATCGACGAGTTGAGCACCCGGTCGGCGGCGTGCCGCAGCAGCACCCGGCCGACCGCCGTCGACCCGGTGAACGAGATCTTGCGGACCCGCTGGTCGGCCAGCCACGCGCCGACGACCGCGGACGCGTCCGTGGTGGTCACCACCGAGACCACGCCGTCGGGCAGCCCGGCCTCGGCCAGCAGCCGGACGATGTGCAGCGCGGTCAGCGGCGTCTCGGCGGCCGGTTTGAGCACCGCGGTGCAGCCCGCGGCGAGCGCCGGCGCGACCTTTCGGGTGATCATGGCGGCCGGGAAGTTCCACGGCGTGACCAGCGCGGCGACCCCGACCGGCCGGTGCGTGACCAGGGTGCGCGCCCCACCCGCGGGGGCCTCGCCGTACTCGCCGCCGGGGCGGACCGCCTCCTCGGCGAACCAGCGGAAGAACTCCGCCGCGTAGGTCACCTCGCCGGCCGCGTCGGTCAGCGACTTGCCGTTCTCCCGGGAGATCAGCTCGGCCAGTGCGGCCCGGTCGCGCAGCATCAGCTCGAACGCCCGGTGCAGGATCTCCGACCGGCGCCGCGGTGCGGTGCGCGCCCACGCCGGGAACGCCGCGAACGCCGCGTCGACGGCCGCCCGCGCGTCGGGAACGCCCTGGTCGGGCACGTCGGCCACCGGGGACAGGGTGGCCGGGTCGACAACCACGATGGTGCTCATCGGATCTCCTCGAAGGCGGCGGTCAGGACGTCGAACGCGTCGTCCAGGAGCTCGTCCGAGATCGACAGCGGGGGCAGGAAGCGGAGCACGTTCCCGTACGTCCCGCAGGTCAGGACGATCACGCCGCGCTGATGGGCGTACCGGGAGACGTCCCTGGCCAGGCGCGGATCCGGCTCCTGCGAACCGGCCCGGACCAGCTCGACGGCGAGCATCGCGCCGCGCCCGCGGACGTCGCCCAGGCGGCTATCGGTTCCGGACAGGCGCAGCAATCGGGTGCGCACCCGGTCCTCGATCGCGCGGGCCCGGGCGACCAGGCCGTCGGCCTCGATCGTCTCGAGCGCGGCCAGCGCCGCGGCGCAGGCGATCGGGTTGCCGCCGTAGGTGCCGCCCAGGCCACCGACGTGCGGCGCGTCCATGATCTCGGCACGGCCGGTCACCGCGGAGAGCGGCAGGCCGCCGGCGATCCCCTTGGCCGTCACGATCAGGTCCGGGACGACCCCCTCGCGGTCGCAGGCGAACATGTCGCCGGTCCGGGCAAAACCGGTCTGCACCTCGTCGGCCACGAACACCACGCCGTTCGCCCGGCACCACGAGGCCAGGGCCGGCAGGAACCCGGTGGCCGGCGCGATGAACCCGCCCTCGCCCTGGATCGGCTCGATCACCAGGGCCGCGAGATTGTCCGCGCCGATCTGCTTCTCGATCTGGTCGATCGCCCGCGCGGCCGCCGCCCGGCCGTCCACGCCTCCGTCCCGGTACGGGTACGACCCCGGCGCCCGGTACACCTCCGGCGCGAACGGCCCGAACCCGTGCTTGTACGGCATGTTCTTCGCGGTCATCGCCATGGTCAGGTTCGTACGCCCGTGATACGCGTGATCAAAAACGACCACCGCGTCCCGCCCGGTGTGCGCGCGGGCAATCTTCACGGCGTTCTCCACCGCCTCGGCACCGGAGTTGAACAGCACGCTGCGCTTCTCGTGGTCACCCGGTGTGACCCGGTTCAGCGCTTCGGCCACCGCCACGTAACTCTCGTACGGCGTGACCATGAAGCAGGTGTGGGTGAACGCCTCGACCTGCTCGGTGACCGCCGCGACCACCCGCGGCGCGCTCGCGCCGACCGTGGTGACCGCGATACCGGAGCCGAGATCGATCAGCTGGTTGCCGTCCACGTCGACGACGATGCCGCCGCCGGCCCGGGCCGCGAACACCGGCACGGTGGTGCCGACGCCACCGGCCACCGCGGTCAGCTTGCGGGCCATCAGTTCCTGGGATCGCGGGCCGGGCAGGTCGGTGACCAGCCGGCGCTTCTGTTCGAGGCTCACGCCGGTCAGTCTCGGACCCTTACGTATGCTCGTCCAGTTCCTGTTGGGCCTGGAAACCATGCCTCGGAGGCATAAATGGAGCTGCGCCTGCTGCGGTACTTCGTCGCGACCGCCGAAGCGGGCACGGTCAGTGCCGCCGCGACTCGCCTGCACGTCACCCAGCCGGGCCTGTCCCGTCAGTTGCGGGTCCTGGAGCGTGACCTCGGCGTGTCACTTTTTGACCGGACCGGACGGCGGCTGGAGCTCTCCACCACCGGCCGGGTCCTGCTCCCGCTGGCCCGCGACGTGCTCGGCCGGGTCGATGCGCTGCGGGTCGCGGCCGGGGTCGCCGCGCAGGGCCGTCTCGACCGGCTCACGATCGGGGCGCCGACGGTCACGCTCACCGACGTGGTGTCACCGTTCATCGCGACGCTGGCGCCGGACGACCCGACCACGGACGTGCTCGGTGCGGACGGACGGTCACCGGTGGAGACCCTGCGACTCGGTGCCGATCTGGCCATCGGGACGGTGCGGGCTCCTGATCCGTACCGGTCACTGGCACTGGCGGTCCTGCCGGTCTGGGCCTATGTCAACGCGGAGCATCCGTGGGCGTCGCGGGTGTCGGTGCCGCTCGCCGAGTTGCTCACCGAGACGCTGATCGTGCAGCCGGCGGCGTTCACCGCGCGGCAGTCGCTCGACGCCGCGATCACGGCGGCCGGTGCCACCTGCTCGTCCTCGATCGAAACCGCGAACGGCACTGTCGCGCAGGCCCTCGCCGCGGCCGGCCGGGGCGTCGCGGTCGCCTCCGACGACCCCCGATTCGGGCTGGTACCGCTGCCGGTCGACATCGGCGGACGCCACCTGAGCATCCGCCTCACCGCGGTCTGGGACTCGCGGCACGCGGCCGCCCGCACCCTGGAGTCTTTCGCGGCCCGCCTCGGCGCCTTCATCCGCGACCGCTACCACGCACCGGCAGGCTGACGGCGTTCCATCGATGCGGGCCACGGCGCCGCGGGGGTGCCGTGTCGCCCGTTTGTTCCGGTCTCGGCTGGTTTGCAGGGGTGTCTCGGGGCGGTGAGGCACCTCTGGGGACCAGCCGGGGCCGGGAGGTGCGCTGCGGGTTTGGGGTGGGCGCGGCTTTTTGTGGGGATGCCGCAGTTCTCGGTGCTGACTGGTTCTCGGGGGGGGTCTCACCGCTTCGAGTTCCGCGCGGCTGGTGCTGGTGGCTGTGTCCGGGCGGTTGAGGCAGCCGCCAGCGCCAGCCGGAGCCTGGTGGCTGGCGGTGGTGGTCGTGTCCGGGCGGTTGAGGCAGCCGCCAGCGCCAGCCGGAGCCCGGCGGCTGGCGGTGGTGGTCGTGTTGGAGGGGCTGAGGTCGCCGTCAGCGCCAGCCCGCCGGGCTCCGGCTGGCTGTTGGGGCGGTAGGAGCACGCGTGCGGCCGGGTTGGGGGCGGCAGCGGGCCGCAATCCGGTTGTGCGTGCGCTTGCCGCCCGCATGGGGGCGGTAGAAGGCCGCGGTCTCGTAACGCGGACGGGTACGGCCCCTGCGAGCGTGCACCGCCACCGCCACCGGCACCGCCACCGGCGGCGGCAGCAGCGGGGGGTCAGGGGAGGGTGGCTATCAGGGCGTCCAGCCGGTGCGCCGCAAGGGTCGAGCC
>NZ_LLZH01000019.1:0-26769 GCF_001509495.1 Actinoplanes awajinensis subsp. mycoplanecinus
CCACCAAACCCCTCCTGGCCCGGGAGCAAAACCAGGCCATTCGCCGCTGCTGGTCCCGCCTGCACAGCGCGGGCCTGCCAAGTCTGGCCACCCATCCCCACCCCACCAACCGCCCCCACCTGACCCTCCTGAAAACCTCGTCCCTGGCTCTCCTCCTCCAGTCCGTGCCCGAGCCCCCGGCTTTCTCCCGCTCCGCCCCCGCCCCCGCCCCCTCTCTTTCTTCTCCGCCCGCTCTTTCTTCTCCGCCCGCTCTTTCCTCTCCGCCCGCTCTTTCCTCTGCGCCCGCCCTCTCCTCTGCGCCCGCCCTCTCCTCTCCGCCCGCAGCTGAGACCGTGCCTTCGCTGGCGCCCGCGCCTTCGTCAGCGACCTCGCCCGCGTCTCCACCATCGTCTCCGGCATCGAGACCGCTTTCGGCCTCGCTCGTGTCGTCGCTGCCGTTGACGGCGACCCTCGGGGCAGCGCGGATGCTCGGCCGGGCCCTGGTCCTTCCCCTGGAGCCAACCGCCGAACTGCGGGACCTCCATCGCCAGGCATGGTCGGCCCTCCCGGACCCGTGGCCACCACCGGAGGACTGGATCCCACACATCAGCCTCGCCCTGAACGTCCCCACCCCGGCCCGCGCCGCCGCGGTAGCGCTCTTCACCACCGACGCCCCGATCCACGGCCACTTCGTGTCAGCCCGCAGCTACAACACCGAAACCCGCACCCTGACCAACCTCCCCAACCTCCCTCCGGCCTGAAGCCCAAGCCCGCGCCCCACCGGGCACCCCCGAAACCAGCAGGCACCGCGCGAGCCAGCAGGCACCGCGCGAGCCAGCAGGTGCCCTGCGAGCCAGCAGGCACCACGCGAATCGGCAGCGACCATAAACGACCTCGCGCCTCCCGGTGACCGCACACCAGCACCCGTGCGAATGCGGCTTCAGCCGGCGTGAACCCTCACATCATTCTGCCGCCAAGAAATGCGAATCCGGATTGATGGCGTATTCAAGGGCAGAAAAGGCATGGTGGCCCTCGCGTTGGACCTGTCTTGTCTCTGACGGCAGTAATCCGGTCAGGTTTTGACGGCTGGTATAACAATGTTCGGCTCTCGCTCAACGTCATCAGAATGTCGCGCACATCAATTCGGGAAAGTCGATGTGCCCTCGCCGCACCGCCGCCCGCGGCTTTCCCGCCTTCGGAGTGCGACGGGCGTGCAACCAGCCTCGGCGGCCGTAGCCCGGTTGGGGCCACCCGGATCGCGTTCCGGCCGACCGGCACCGCACCAACGATGCGAACCTGGCAGCTCCGGGGAGCCGAAAGCAGCCCTGGGCCCGCCGGTCGCCCTTGCCGGGCGGCCCGGGTGGACTCAGCTCGTGCGGCCAGGCAGGCCAGTCGATCCTGCGCAACTTGCCGCATCGGCCCGACCTGAGTATCCGGTCCGACCTGTGCAGCCGATCGTGCCTGTTGGGCTTGGGCGGCCGGTCGTGCCGGTGCGGCCTGGGTGGCCGGCCGCTCAGGTCCGGCATGGGCAGGCGGGGGGGCGGCCTGCGGCCGGCTGTTGCTGGCGACGGATGCGAGGTGCGGCTCCGCGCGGGCCCGCTCGATGCGCTGCAACTTCTCGGCGTGACGTCGGCGTAGTCCGAAAGCGCGGCGACGTTCATGCTCGCGGCGGAATGCGTCGCGGTCAGGGGAATAATGGCGAGCCGCGGTCCGGTCCCGCATTCCCGCTATCTCGGCCCTGCCGAACAATGATAACTGCCGCATGAGTCCATTGTTCCCGACCCGCGCGCCGTCATGTCAGTATTCGATCATGCCAAACGCAAATTTCCGCAATAACCGACCCTTGAATCGCACCCCGACCTCAGAAACAATGCGATCCAGACGGCCCGCACCCCGCGCGGCAATTAACATAATCAGGGCCGCAGGGCCGCAGGGCCGCAGGGCCGCAGGGCCGCAGGGCCGCAGGGCCGCAGGGCCGCAGGGCCGCAGGGCCGCAGGGCCGCAGGGCGGCCCTATTTCGCCGGACCCGCCCCATCGCTACCGGCCCCAGGATCCCTCGGTCCTCCTTGCGCAGGAGGTTGCGCGGACGGTTTGAGGGGAGACCGCTTCGAGGGGTCGGCGGCGGGCCGCGCGATGGGAACAACAGGAGGCTGTGCCGGCGGCGAGGCGGCAGGCCGCGCGGAACGCTTGCCGGTAGACCCCGTGGACGACTTGACCGCAGGTGGCCGCACCGGAAACCGTCCCTGCCCCAGCGCCGCCCGCATCACCGCCACGCAATGATCCCTGGCCACATCCACCCGCACCCGCGTGTAGTGCTCCTCCAGGTTCATCTCCGGATCTGTCGTCCGCACCGGCTTCTGCCAGGCCACCTTCATCTGCTCGCCCACTTCGGCCTTGGCCTCGTTGGCCAGCAGCCGATAGGCCGCCGCCACCGCCGGCGCCTCGATGTCGAGCAGCGCCTGATGGAAGGCGAGCCGCGAATAGATCCGGCTCACCTCCTCGGTGAGCTGCTGCCGCCCGTCCAACGTCCCCGACCGCCGCCGGATCCGATAAGGCATCTCCGCGTAGTCCTCGATCACGCTGAGCGCCTCGCCGAACGCCAGCGCCCGCCGGTCCCGCCGCGCCACCCGCCGGTTCAGGGCGTAGGTCAGCAGCGCCACCAGCGCCGCCCCGAAGATCGCGATGACCGGCGAGAGCACCACCGCCGTCTGCGCGGCCGTCCACGTCACGCCGCTCACGTCAGCTGCAAACGTCATGCCGCGGCTACCGCCCGAGGTTCAGATCTGGTGAAGGACGTCGATGATCCTGCCAGCCGCACCGGCATCCCATTGATCCGGCCCCGGCCCGAACAGCCGGTTGATGCCGTTCTGGCACGGCAGCGCCCCGAACCCCACCGGATCCTCCCGCCAGCACCGCCCCAGCCACTCCCACGCGTCCTGATAGGAGCCGCGGAGATAGACCTCGTCGGGCACGTTGTACAGCAGGCACTCGATCAGATAGGACGGCGCGATCCCCTCGGCGAAGAAGTCGGCCCCCCGCCGGGCCCGCTTGGCCGTCCGGATGGCCTCCTTGAACCGCCCGCCGGTCCGCAGGTCCTTGGCGTCACCGTAACGCCGATGCTGCTTGGGGAAGTTGACGATCGGCCGGCCTTCCCGGTCGAGGAAGTAGACCCCCTGCTCGTAACGGTCGCCGGTGTACCGCCGGAATTCCGTCGCGACGAGGATGTCGACCATCTCGCCGAAGAGCGAGTCCGGGTTGTCGACATTCAAACAACGACGACCCATGCGTACGACAAAAGACTCGCCCAGCGCCGCCATTACCTCGTCGCGGAACCCGGTCCAGCCGCCGGGTGAGGCGACCGGGGAGCGCAGCATCAGCACCAGGTCGATGTCGCTGGCCTCGTCGATGAACGTGTTGTTGACCCGTGACCCCTGGCCGAAGATCTCGTACGTCCGCGGGTCGATCAGCCCCGACCGCCGCAGCGCCCCGTCCAGCACACTCTCGGCCCAGGGCAGCAGAAAAGCGCCGGACGCCGGAAGCACCCTCGCGGGAGCCATCAACCGTCCCTGCTGGTCATGCCGCCAATTATGCATCTCCGGCCGTTCTGGGCCACGAGTCACGTGACACCGCATGCCCCGCCTCCGTTTCGATGCCGTCGAGCAGCAGGCACAACCCGTACTCATAAGGGTCTTGTTCCTGCGCCTCGAAACCGCCGCCGTTCCACACCGTGGTCATCGTCGGGTGGGCCGCGGCGTCGAACCAGGTCTCCCACAGCTCGCCGCGCTGATGCCACCACGTGGCGGTGGTGAGCCCGGTGGCCCGGCTGATCAGCGTGTTCTCGGCCTCGAGGCGGGCGGCGGCGGTGATGTGGCCGGAGAGGGTGAGCGCGGCCGCGTCGAGCCGGCCGATCGGCAGGCCCAGGGCGGCGACCGTGGCCAGCATGTACTCGCGTTCGGCGAGCATGCCGGGCCCGATCGGTGGCCGGACCGGTGACACCCGGGCGAGCCAGGGATGTGCCCGGTACATCGCGAACGTCCGGTCGGCGTAGAACCGCACCCGCTCGCGGAACTCCACCGGCGCCGCGCCGGCCAGCTCCCGGTCGCCGAACACCTCGTCCACCATCAGGTCGACCAGGTCGTCCCGGGACGGCACGTACGTGTACAGCGTCATCGTGGCCACCGACAGCTCGGCGGCGATGCCGGCCATCGACGCGGCGTCCAGGCCGGCCGCGTCGGCGAGGCGGATGCCGGTCGCCACCACCAGGTCGACGCTGAGCCGCGGCGGCCGCCCGGCCGCCTTGCGCGCCGGGATCGAGCGTCGCCAGAGCAGCGGCAAAATCCGCCCGGTGAAGTCCGCCATGATTCCGTATATGCTACGGGAAGGCTTTACCGTAGGGGGTACGAGAATGAAGATCCTGGTCACCGGCGCCACCGGCAACGTGGGCCGGATGGTGGTCGACGAGCTGCTCGCCCTCGGCGCGGAGGACATCCGCGCGCTCACCGTCGACCCGGCGCGGGCCGGCCTGCCACCCGGGGTGGAGGTGGTCCGTGGATTCCTGGGCAAGGTCGAGACCATGCCGGCCGCGCTGGCGGGCGCCGACGTGATGTTTCTGGCCCCGTACCCGCCGACCGTGTCCGAGGTGTGCCGGCTGGCCGCGGACGCCGGCGTCGGCCGGATCGTCGACCTCGCGGGCGCCAAGGGCGATCACTGGCAGGTGATCGAGGACGGTGTCGAGGCGTCCGGCGTTCCGTTCACCCATCTCGAGCCGGGCGAGTTCATGGCCAACGCGACGCTCTGGGCCGGGCAGATCCGGGCCGGCGACGTGGTCCGGGACACCTGCGGCGACGCGGCCAACGCGCCGATCGCGCAGGAGGACATCGCCGCGGTCGCCGCCCGGGTGATCGTCGAGGCCGGGCACGCCGGCCGGTCGTATGAGATGACCGGCCCGGAGTCGCTCACCCGCCGGGAGAAGGTCGAGCGGATCGGCCGGGCGCTGGGCCGCCGGCTGACCTACGTCGACCTGCCCCGCGCCGAGGCCATCGCCCAGCTCGAGCAGGCCATGGGGGAGTATGCGGAGTGGTACGTCGACGGGTTGGCGGCCCTGGCCGAGCACCCGCAGGCGGCCGTTCCCACGGTCGCTGAGCTGCTGGGGCGCCCGGCCATCACGTTCCAGGAATGGGCCGGTCGGCATGCCGACGATTTTCGATAAATCAGTGAGCGACGACCACCACGTGATCAAGCCGCTCGACCGGCAGGCGGTGCGGCTGGACCACGAGGAAGCAGACGAGCGTCGCGGCCAGCATGCCGCCGAAGACGACCACGGCCATCGCGACCGCACCGACCCCGAGCACCCCGACCAGCGGTGCGGCCAGCGCGCCCACACCGAACTGCACCGCGCCGAGCAGGGCCGCCGCGGTGCCGGCCGCCTCGCCGTGCCGGGAGAGCGCCAGGGCGGGCGCGTTCGGCATGGCCAGCCCGACCATGGTCAGCACCAGCCAGAGCGGGATCAGGATGCCGACCAGGCCACCGATCCCGGTCGCGGCCAGCACCAGCATCGCCAGGCCGAAGCCGAGCCCGGCCACCAGCGAGCCCGCCATGATCTGCTGCGGTGTCCACCGGCGCAGCAGCCGCACGTTGGCCTGGGTGGCACCGATCAGGCCGACCGCCCCACCCGCGAAGATCAGCGCGAACTGCTGCTCGCTCATGCCGTACTCATCCTGAAAAACGTAGGAAGAACCACTGACGTAGGCGAAGAGCGCCGCCATCGCGAGTCCCGCCACCAGGATCAGCCCCACGTAGACCCGGTCGGTGAACAGCCGGCCGTAGTCGCGGACGGTGCCGAGCACCCCGCCGTTGCGGCGCCGGCTGACCGGCAGCGTCTCCGGCAGCACCACTGCGGCCGCCGTCATGATCCCGGCGCCGGCGACGGTCAGCACCACGAACACGCCGCGCCAGGACGTCCAGGTCAGCACGAGCCCGCCGATGGTCGGCGCGAGGATCGGCGCCACCCCGACCACGAGCATCAGCCGGGAGAAGAGCCGGGCCGCGGAGTTCCCGTCGAAGAGATCCCGCACGATCGCCATCGCCACCACGGCCGCCGCGGCGGCGCCCAGTCCCTGCAGCACCCGCAGCGTGCCGAGCAGCGCCAGGTTCGGAGCGAAGACGCAGAGGATCGAGGCGAGCACGTGCACCGCGATGCCGGTGAGCAGCGGCACCCGCCGCCCGATCGCGTCGGAGAGCGGGCCGACGAGCAGCTGGCCGAACGCCAGGCCGACGAGCGTGCCGGTCAGCGTGAGCTGCACGGCCGCCGCGGTACTGTGCATGTCGTCGGTGATCGTCGGCAGCGACGGCAGGTACATGTCGATGGTGAGCGGCCCGAGCGCGGTGAGCAGGCCGAGCACGAGAACGATCCGGAAGCGGCGCCCGAGCGGGAGCCGTTCGCCAGGGGACAGGTCGTCGTCGGGCGGGGTCAGGGTACGAGGTTGGGCCACGACTCTCGACAAGGTGTTCCGTGCCCGGGTTCTTCCGCCCGGAGGGCATTTGGTAACGGTGGTCACTTGTTCTTCGTTAGCCGTTTTCCCAGTGCCGGGGCGTGCCATCGCATCGCGCCCGGGTCAGATCGCCGACGGCAACCTTGCCCGCGCCGCGTGCTGGAGGAGCGTTCGGGTGCAGAGGAGGCATCCCGATGATCGGCATCACCAGTACCGCCACCTGCCTGGACCGCGACAGCCGCCGCCACCTGTTCGCGACCGCCGACGCCGGCGAACCCCTCCCGGCCGTGTGGCACTCCGCGGAGACCCGGCCCGGCGAGTGGTCCGGCTTGGCGCCGCTGGGCCGGCTCCGAGGCAACTACCTGCAGGTTTGCGCCGACCAGGCCGGGGACGGCCGGATCGCCGTGCTGGCCCTCCCGGCGAGTCCCGGCGAGAAGTTCGGCTACCTCAGCCAGCGGCCCGACGGATCCTTCGGAGGCTGGGAACGCCTCGACGCGCCGCCCTCGACCAGCCACGGCCACTCCCTGGTCCTCGTGCACAGCCCCGGGGGCCGGGCCGAGGCGTTCCTCGGCACCTACGACGACGGCCCCTGGCACTGCCGGCAGGACCCGGCCGGCCGGTGGGGCGCCTGGACGCCGTTGCGCCGGCCGCCCGGCGGGGCCGACCTGGCGATCGAGGGGCTGACCGTCGCCCGGACCGCGGCCGGCGGCTTCGCGGTGTTCGTGGCGACCGCGTCGGGCACCGGCCGCGAGCTGTGGTCCACCGGGCAGGACGGACCGGGCGGGACGTGGTCCGAGTGGCTGTCGCTCGGCCGCTACCCGAGCGATCTCACACCGTCGACCATCGTCGTGCACCACCACGTGAGCGGCCGGCTCCAGGTGCTGGTCACGGCCGGCCGCGAGGTGCGCTACCGGGCCCAGGCCGACCGCGACGACCTGCGGTCCTGGCTGCCGTGGCAGTTCTGGCCGATCCCGTCGGACGAACTGCGCGAGCTGGTCGCGGCGTTCGACGAGATCGGCGACACCGTCGTGGTGGCCACCACCGTCGACGGCGAACCGCTCTGGCAGAAGCAGGAGACGCCGCTGGGCTCGGGCTGGCAGCACTGGGCGCGGTACCCGAACCCGGCCGGCGAGCCGATCCACGCGCTGCACGCCGGGCTCACCACCGATCGGCGACTCCGGCTTTTCGCCATCGGACGAAAAACCTCGACAGTGTACGAACTGAGCAAAGCCGGCGCGGCCCCGTGGCACCTGCAGCACCAATGGCCGGCCCCGAAACCCGCAGGCTGAGAACCGGCAGGTGAGATAGCCTCCCGGCCATGTCGATCACGGCTCGTCTCCTCGGCTCAGCTGTCTCCCACTGGGGCGACGACCCGTGGGCGGGTGGCTCGTGGAGCCTGATCGGCCGGCACGGCTCCCCGCAGGACCGGATCACCCTGGGCACCCCGGTCGGCGACCGCCTGCGCATCGCCGGGGAGGCCACCCATCCGACGCGCGCCGGGATGACTCACGGTGCGTACGAACAAGGTCTGGCGGCCGCGACCTGGGCGATCAACCTCGGTCACCGCCGGGTCGCCGTGATCGGCGCCGGGATGGCCGGCCTCGCCGCGTCACGCGCCCTGACCGACAGCGGTCTCGCGGCCCCGATCTGGGAGGCCCGCGACCGGATCGGCGGCCGCACCGCCGGCGCCGACGTGGCCGGCGGCGCCTTCGACCTGGGCGCCAACTGGCTCCAGCAGTACGACGCCAACCTCCTGGCCCGCCTCGCCGAACACCTCGGCCTGACCACGATCCCCACCGACTTCACCAACCCGCTCACCCTCCCGTCCCACCCCGGCCTCTCGCTGGGCGACGACCCCTCGCCGGGCGGCGGTCCCGCATCCGGCGGTGATCTCTCGGCTAGCGGTGATCTTGATGGGGAGCTGCGGAAACGGCTTGCCGGGGCGGCTGAGGGTGCGAGTGTCGGCGACGTGCTCGACGCGTGGCTGCGGGATCCGGGGCCGTGGACCGCGGCTGAGATCCGCCGGTTCGTCGACGCCGAGATCGTCATGGACACCGGTGTGCCGCTGTCCTGGCTCAGCGCCCGGCACGGCTTCGAACCCGGCGTCGGCGAGGGCGACCGCTGGATCGTCGGCGGCTACCGCCTGCTCACCACCCACCTGGCCGCCGGCCTCGACATCCGCCTGCAAAGCCCGGTCCAGCACGTCCGCATCAACCCCGACGGCGTCGTGCTGACCAGCGGCGACCTCACCGAGCACGCCGACGCCGTGATCGTCACCGCCCCGGTGCCGGTCCTGGCCGCGGACACGATCACGTTCGACCCGCCGCTGCCGGAATCCCACCGTCTCGCCCTGTCCCACCTCGGCGCGGGCCGGGTGGAGAAGGTGATCCTGCGCTTCGACGAGCGCTTCTGGCCGGAACACGGCTACTACCGCGTCCACGGCCCGTCCGACACCTGCATCAGCGAATGGCTCGACGCCACCGCCGCCGACGGCCTGCCCACCCTGGTCGGCCTGTTCGCCGGCCCGTGGCTGGACACCCTCTGGACCGGCCCGGACCCCGACATCGCCGCCCGAGCCACCGCCGTCATCCGCGCCGCAACCACCTGACCCTGCCGCCGGAGGAGCTGCGCGTCGAGGCGGTGGCGCCGGGCGGGCTCACCGTCGTACGAGAAAAGTCTGTTGGTCTGACCGGAACTGAGCAGGCTGCGGCGTCGCGGCCGCCGACCTCGACCCCGGATCCGCGTCGCGTTGCGTCACCGCGGCCCGGGTGGTCAGTCGGTGGATTCGAGGACCAGGACGACCATGTCCAGCAGGCGTTGGAAGTAGAACCGGGACGGGCCGGTGAGCTGCGGGATCGCGTGGATGAGCTGCTGCTCCTGCTCCGCGAGGCTGGTCCGGCGGGCGTCGTCGAGGGCGCCGTCGTTGGTCAGCCAGATGTGCACGGAGTCGGCCGCGAGCGAGTCGACAAGCGCCAGGTCCTCCCGGCCGCGGGGGTATTGGGCGGACGCGTGGACCCGGTAGATCTCGGCGAGGCGACTGTTCATCGGGAGTCAGTATGGGCCGAAATCTGGTCGCGCGGTGGCCGGGCGGCTGGCTAGGGTCGCGGCGTGACCGGGACACTGTTGCTGATCGTCGGGCCGCCCGCCGTGGGGAAGATGACCGTGGGCCAGGAGGTCGCGGCCCGGACCGGGTTGCGGCTGTTCCACAACCACATGGCGATCGAGCCGGTGATGACGTTCTTCCCGTTCGGCACGCCGGCGTTCGGGCGGCTGGTGGACGGGTTCCGGCGCAACATCATCGAAGAGGTGGCCGCCAGCGACCTGCCCGGGTTGATCTTCACGTTCGTGTGGGCGTTCGACCACGAGGAGGACCACACGACGGTTCAGGAGTACATCGAGCCGTTCCGCAGCCGGGGTGGCCGGGTCGTCTTCGTGGAGTTGCAGGCCGACCAGGAGGAGCGGCTGCGGCGCAACGTCGGGGAGTCCCGGCTGGCCGCCAAGCCGTCCAAACGGGATGTGGAATGGTCGCGGAACAACCTGCTCGAGATGGACGCGAACTACCAGCTCGCCTCGCAGGGCCGCTTCGACGGCCGCGACGACTACCTGCTCCTGGACACCACCGGTTCGACGGCGGCCGAGGTGGCCGACACGGTGATCACCCACTTCGACCTGCCGAGACTCGACCCGGTCACGGCCTGATCGCCGCAGGCCGGCCGTGCTCAGATCCGGTCACGGCCTGATCGACCAGCGCGGGGCCGTGGTCAGATCCGGTCACGACTTGATCGACCAGCGCGGGGCCGTGGTCGGATTCGGTCACGGTCTGGACGACCAGCGGCCGCCGGTCGTCGCGGCCGGGTCCGGCTGGCGGCGGCCGGCCGCCGCGACGAACGGGATCACCGCGAGGGCCAGCAGACCGCCGACGATGGACAGGGCGGCATAGCTGGTCGCGGCCATCAGCACCCCGCTGCCCAGGCCGGCCGCCGCGCCGGACAGGGCGATGCCCAGGTCGGCCGCGCCCTGGGTCTTCGCCCGGGATCGCTGCGGCACCGCGTCGGTGATCATGGCGGTGCCGGATACCAGGCCGAGGTTCCAGCCCAGGCCGAGCAGCGCCAGGGCGACGGTGAGCAGGGCGACCGAGCCCTCCGGCGCGGTCGCCGAGACCAGCCCGGCGGCGAGCAGGGTGACCCCGGCCGCGGTCGCGACCGGCGTGCGCCCGACCCGGTCGACCAGATAGCCGGTGAGCGGCGACGGCAGGAACATCGCGGCGATGTGCACCGCGATCACCAGCCCGGTGGCGCTCAGCCCGTGCCCGTGGGCCTGCATGTGCACCGGCGTCATGGTCATCACGGCGACCATCACGATCTGGGTGAGCACCATGGTCGCCACGCCCGCGACCACCCCGGGCCCGCCGGTCGGCGGCTCGTCGGCGGGTGCCGACGCGGCTGCCAGGGCGGACGTGAGCGGATCGGGCCGCAGCAGCGCGAAGATGACCACGGCGGCCAGCGCGTACGCGACCGCGGCCAGGGCGAACGGGCCGGCCAACGCCGGAATGCCCCAGCCGCTGGCGATCCGGCCGGTGACCGCGACCAGGTTCGGCCCGGCGACCGCGCCGAACGTCGTCGCGACCAGCACCGAACTCACCGCCGACCCGCGCCGCCGGGGCTCGGCCAGGTCGGCGCCGGCGTAGCGGGCCTGCAGGTTGGTGGCGCTCCCCGCGCCGTAGATCAGCAGGGCCGGCAGCAGCAGCGACACGCTGCCGAGCACCGCCGCGAGCACTACGCCGGCGCTGCCGAGCGCACCCGCGACGTACCCCGCGGTCAGCCCGGCGCGCCGGCCGAGCCGCTGGGAGAGCCGGCCGACGCCGAGCGCGGCACCGGCCGACCCGAACGTGAACAGCACCGACGGCAACCCGGAGAGGCTGGTGGTGCCGAGCATCTCGGCGGCCAGCAGCGACCCGACGGTGACACCGGCGGCCAGCCCGGCACCGCTGAACACCTGCGAGAACATCACCACGGCGAGCGTGCGCCGATACGGGCTCATCGATCGATCACCATGCCACGGTGGCACACCGGGTCAGGTCGCCTCGCTCGGCCGGGTTCCGAACCGCGATCTAGTCGAGGCCGAGCCCCCGGCGGCCGATCTCGTTGAGCGCGGACGCCGGGAAACGGTCCGGCCACTCCCGCTCGTAGTGCTCGGCCGGGAAGTCGCTCGGGCTCTCGCCGGTGAGGAACGCCTTTCGTACGGATGCCGCGTAGTCCTCGTTGCGCGGGCACCACGGCGCGGCCGGGATGTACATGACGTTGCCCCAGCCCTGTTGCGCCTCGACCGGTGCGACGCTGTGGATCATGTCGCAGTGCCACCAGACCGAGTCGCCGGCGCGCACGTCCGGGATGCCGGTGAGCGCCTCCATCAGCGGGGCGTGCCACTTGTGCCCGGCCGGGAAGACCTGGTTGACGGTGACGCCGCACATGTCGTCGTCCGGCACGTCGGGCAGCAGCGGGCGCACCATCAGGTACGCCATCGCCTCCGGGATCGGCACGGTGTGCAGCACACCCTGGTCGTGGTCCATGTCGGACAGCGCCGTCCAGCCCTGGAACGTGCGGAACGCCGAGCACATGGTGGTGCCCGGGTACTGCGGGCCGGCGGTGCGGTGCGCGGCGTCCCACGGGTCGTACTCTTCGACGCTGCCGTCGAACAGGTGCCGGAACGCCTGCTGGTAGGCGCTGGTCATCCACAGGTCGAGGGTGCCCGGGTCGAGGTGGGTGCCGAGGCCGGCCGAGTCGGCGCCCTCGGGGCGGCGGCGGATCCGGTCGGGGTAGAGCGAGTCGCGGGCCGGGTCGAACCACTGCACGCCGTCCGACTCGTGCTTCCACTGAGCGTTGAGGAACGCCTGGACCGCGGCCATCCGCTCGCTCTGCCGGGCCTGCATCTGCGCGGGTGACCAGTAGATCGGGTAGATCTCCGGTTTCGAGCCGACGCTGCCGAAGAAGTCGTCGCCGGGTCCGCGGTAGTTCTCGAAGAAGTGGTTGCCCTCGACGTACTCGACGATGTCCCGATCCCAGCCCAGCGCCTGGTCACGCTCGAAGTGGCCGCGGACCACCAGGCAGCCGCGCCGCCGCAGCAGGGCGAGCTGCTCGGCGGTGACCGTGCCGGCGGCGATGTCGGAGTATTCGATGACCGGCCAGACCGACTCGCCCCGCCGGCGTGCCGCGGCGATGTCGTCGACCGCCTCCTGAACGCGTTTCTCAACAACCGAGAAAACCTCTTCGACGGTACGACCGGAAGCGCCGATCCGCTCCCGCAGCGCGGCCTTGATCTCGCGGGTGGCGGCCCCGAGGTCGTCGGGGGTCTGTTCCCAGTGCGGCAGGACGGTGGTCATCGGCCGTTCCTTTCCAGTGAGGTCTCCTTACTTGAATGACTGTAGGGCGCCGTTCCCGTTCCAGGCAAGGCTCCTGACTAGAATCGGCACGTGGATTCCGCCAAGCCGTCGCTGGACCTGGTGCGCTCGGTGACCGACGAGCACGTGCTGCGCACCCTGATGCGCCATCGCCGGCTGACCCGCGCCGAGCTGGCCACCGAGATCGGCATCTCCAAGCCGACCGCGGGGGAGAGCGTGCGGCGGCTCACCGAGCGGGGACTGCTCGCCGACACCGGGGAGCGCACTCCTGGTGGGCGCGGCCGCGGGCGGGTGGGCTCCTATTACGCGCTGGCGCCGGCGGTCGGTGCGGCGCTCGCGGTGACCATCGCCGCCGAGGGCGTGGTGGCAGAGCGGCTGAACGTCTATGGGGACACGGTGGCGCGCGCCAGCCGGCAGATCGACCGCCCGGCCCGCCCGGACCAGATCGCCGCCGCGCTACTAGCGGTCGCCACCGAGCTGCGCGATTCCGCCGGGCAGCTGGTGCGGGTGGCGGTGGTGAGCGCCGCGGACCCGGTCGACCGGGCCAGTGGCCGGCTGGTGCATCTGCCGGACTCGCCGTTCCTGGTCGGTGACCTCGATCCGGTCGCGGTCCTGGCGCCGTTCGTCGACGGCGCGGTCGTGGTGGACAACGACGTCAACTGGGCGGCCCTGGCCGAGCGGGACAGCGCCGGCGCGGCCGGTCTGCGTGACTTCGCCTACCTGTACCTGGGGGAGGGGCTGGGCTGCGCGATCGTCAACGACGGCGAGATCCGGCGCGGCCGGACCGGGCTGACCGGAGAGATCGCCCATCTGATCACGATCGGTCCCGGCGGCCGGGCGACCCGGTTCATCGAGCTGTTCGGCGAGCTGGGCCTGCGGCACGCGGGCACCACGGCGATCGACGTCGAGCGGCTGCTGACCACTGCGGACCGGGCGGCGCTCGGCGCGGCCGTGGGCGGGGTGATCGCCGCGCTGATCGCCCTGGCCGATCCCCAGGAGGTGGTGATCGGCGGGTCTTGGGGGCCGGCTCTGCTCGGCGACATCCGGGACGCCGCGACGTGGGCGCCGCGCGACGTCACGGTCCGGGCCGCCGGCCTGACCGGCACGCCGGTGCTGGCCGGCGTGCGAGCCGCCGCCCTCGACCGGCTGCGGGGATCCATCGTCGGACGGTGAACCGGGCAACACCATGCGGGCCGGAGGACAGCGCCGCCGGAAGGACCGGCGCCTGGCATCGTTCGCGATGTGGGCGCCCGATGCTCGCGACTTCCGGCACCACCCTGCAGGCACCGCGCGCCGCAATGTCCGTGAGAACTGTCCCCACTCGCGGATATTGCCCGCGCAGTGACGCCGGCGGCCGCACCCGAGCCCGTTAACGCCGCATGCAAGCGATCACGAATCCAGCCGGGACCCGAATGTGCGGATCTGTCGCGGTGCGCGCGCCGCTGACGAGTTGTTGTCCCGCGTCGAGGAGGCATCGGTCTGGCCCGACGACCCGCGGTGGTACGAATCCGCAGCCGGTCGCACCGCCGACATTGAAACGCCCCATGGACGACCGGACCGACGACCGGCGGTGGTCACCTCGTCGCTGACCTCGCAGCAGCAGGCCGCTGCCCGGGCACTGACGGAATTGATGCTCCGCATCCGGCTGGTCAGCTACTACCCCGAGTTGACCGCGACCATCCCGGTGCAGCAGATCTGCCGCGTCGCGGCGGATGCCGGCAACACCATCCTCGCGGCGAGCGCCAAGCGTGGACCCGCACGCGAACACGCGTTCGCTGAGCTCGCCCAGTATTGGCGCGCCGTCCCGAAACCCGGCCCGCCGACGCCGATTCCCTCCGGACCAGCCGCGCTCCGCTACGCACGCTACGACGGGCCGCACGAGGACCACGACGTCCGATACGAGGCACCGCACACGGCGGGATCGCTCTGCGATTTCCTGCTGGTCAGTTGCGTGCCAGGAAGTTCTGGAACAGGTGGCGCAGGTATTCCACTTGCGCCGGGCTGGTCAGACTGCGCTTGGGCGGGGTCGCCGGCGATCAGCCGCCGCGCCCGTTGCGCTCGTGGTCGAGTCAGCCGTCGATGGTGACCACCGAGGTGTTCTGCGCGACCGCCCACTCCAGCGCCTGCCGCAACTGCTCCTCGGGCAGCGGCCGGCGGCGGGTCACGGTCACGGCCACCGTCACCCTCGCCGACAGGAAACCGCTGCGCGTCTCGGCGTCGGCGAAGTCCGTGACGAGACCGTACGCGAACGCCACCGCCTCCTCGTGCCCCAGCGCCGGGAGAAACACCATGAAGTCCGCCGGGCCGACCTTGCTGGCCCGGTCACCCGGCCGCAGCCGGGCCAGCAGCAGATCGATCGCCGCCTGCTGCTGGCGAAGGGCCGTCCGTCCGATCTGAGCGTCCGGCCCGCCGGACGGAGAGGTGAGCCGCACGGCGAGCACCGCCACCGGAAGCACGCCGGACGCGGTCACCCCGGTGGCCCCGACCCACCTGCGCACCCCCGGCTCACCGGCGATGTCGGTGTCACCGGCCGGTGAGGTGACCGCGCCCGCGCGGATCCCGGTGGTGCGCAGTCGCCGGTGATCCCGCTCGACCCGGTCCCCGAGCACGCGCAGCGCCGCATCGGCCCGGCTCTCGCCCGGAGTCGCCGGCAGCTCACGCACCCGGTCGACGACCATGTCCACGGCGGACCGCGCCGCCGGCGACAGGCGGTCGCCCAACTGCCGGCGCAGCCGCAGCACCTCGTGCAGTGCCTCGTCGCGGCGAAAGCAGGACCGGCCCTCGAACACCCGCCCACTCTCCAGCGTCGCGGCGCCGGCCTCGAATTCCTCGAGGTCGTGCGCCACCAGCACCGCCCCGAATCGTGGCGTCAACACCACGACCGTCCACTCCCGGGCCAGTTCCTCCTTCTCGTCCAGCAGGACCACGTGGACACCGGCCGGCATCTCGGGCGCCTGCGCGGCGGCCATCCCCACCACCGTCACCGCCGCCGACCTCGCGATGCGTTCGTAGACCCGGCGTTCCCGCTCGAAATACGGCAGTCGCTGGAAGAGCGCGAAGACGACCATCGGCCCGTCCTCGGCGGCGGCGAGAGCTGACTGCTCCACGGCATGCGAGACGGTCACCAGCGTTCTCTTCGTCAGCCGTTGCGCGGCCAGGGCATCAAGCACCGCCGTAGCATAGGGAGCCCGCACCCTCTCCGCATCCCCTTCCGGAGCCCGTCCGGGTCGATCCTCGGACCGGTCGGCACGCGTGCGGGCAGCGGCCATCTGATGACACGGGCGTCCGGCGCCACGCGCTCCCCGTCGAGTGGACCGCCGGGGCGGACCGCCAGTCAGCGACCGGACCGAGGGGTGGGCCCACAGCACTTGCTCTCATATAGCCGCATGCAAGGCATGCCCTGTCTCCTGCATCCGTCGCCGTGCGTGAACGTGCGCGCAGCCGGCACGTGAGCCGGTCTTCGATGAAGGCTGGCGCCCAAAGCTGCGACATCGGGAGAGATGAGATCTCGGTGTTGTCGAAACTCAGCGACGTCGGGTGCCGGAGCTCCGAACGAAGCCAGCCGCACGACCAACGGTGCGCGGCCGGCGGTTTGCGGCCGGCGCCGCAAGACCTGCGGTGACAGAGCGTGCAGTCCGGGCCGCGCGCGGTGATCGATGTGAACCGTTGGCGCCGCTCGGGGGTAGGCCGGAATGCCCGTGCTTCCCGCCCCGGAGGTCGTCGTGACACAACCCGGACATCGCACTCCGCCCCGGCCCGCCCTGCTGGCCGGGGCATTTCTGCTGGTTCTGAGCTCCACGATCACCGTCTGGTGGACGAGTCGCGCGGACGCCGGCCGCCCGGCAGCCGCCCGGGCCGGACTGCTCGCCGCGATCGCCGCGCTGAGCGGCGCCGAGGCGATCCACTACCGGAGCGCGTCGGCCGACCTCACCGTCGACGCCCAGGGCAACGCCTACGGTGTGCTCACGGTCGGCGGCAAACGAGTGAAGCTGCGCGGAAAGATGAACCCCCGGATCCCGGTGGACCTGGTCACCCCGCGAACCCTCGCCGACCGCCTCCGGGTCGCCGCCCGCGGCACGACCGCGGGCGACCCGATCGCCCGGGTCGGCGGCGTCGACGCCTGGCCGATCGGGCTCGCGGCCGGAACCGTCTACATCAGCACCGCCGCCCCGCACCACGTCCTGCGCCTGGAGCGAGCGGCCGTGAAACCCGACCTGCACCCGCTGCGCGCCGTGCCCACCTCCGCCCCGATCGTCGATCTCGGCGGCACCGGTCCGATCGACGTCACCGAGCCCACCGCCGCCCAGCTCCAGGACCTCCGGCGCCTGATCAGTCGATGAGCGGCTATCGTCGAACGATGCCGCTGGCCGGTGTCGTGCCGTTCCCTGAGGAGTTCGCGCGACGCTACCGCGCGGCCGGCTACTGGCAGGATCGGACACTGGGCGAGGCGCTCGACGAGGCCTGCACCTGGCCCTGCAGAAGATCACGGTGATCCCGGTGATGGCCCCGCCGGTGCACCGGTTCCGGGAGATCTCCCAGTTAGTCGCGCTCTCCGGTGCGGTCGGCTGCTTCATCCCGGACCGGTACCGCGACGTCGACTTCCGCGAGATGGCCGCCCGGATTCCGGGGTTGCGATGGACGGTCGTGCACGGGGATCCCGGGCCGGGGCAACGTCAGCCTGAGCGAGCTGCTGGAGCGCGAACCGGCCTCGGAAAATCGACGAAAAGAAGCCGGACCCGATGGACCCGGCACTCTTCTTGCTCTCCGGCGTACCGAAATTGATCCCCGGCCTGCACAACGACTACGTCTTCACCACGTGCGGGTGATCCAGAGCGGCGGCAGCGGCTGCAACCGGAGACCCGGTTGTTCGCCGAGCGGCTGCCACCAGGCTGCACCGTGCAGGAGAACTTCGGGATGGCCGAGGGGCTGCTGATGTTCGTCCGCCTGGATGAGTCGGTCCCGGTGCGACGGGAAACGGCCGGCCGGTCTGCCGGCTGTCGCACAGGGGTGCCTCCCACCCTCCGAGGCACCCCTGAGCGCCAGCCGGGGGTGGGACGCGCGCTGCGATCCGCTCCGGAGCGCGGGTGTCGCGTGCTCTTTTCGTACCGTGGGGGTGTGTGGCTGGTGGGCGGCCTGGATCGGATCGCCTGCCGGGACCGGCCGACCGCATCTTGGGACGCTGAGGGGTGAGTGGCGGGGCCGGCCCGGACCGCCGCCTGCGCCGCCTGGCGAGCGACCTTGACCACCGGCTACCCGCAGCCGGAATACCGCCGGGATGGAAGCGGTCAGGGCAGGCCGGTGCGGAGCTGGGTGAAGGCGCGGTTGGCGGCCTCGATCGCGGCCGGGGCGAGCGTCTCCGCGGACTCCCCGGCGGCGAGGCGGCGCCAGTTCTCCCGGGCCAGCACCCGCTGCACGGCCAGGATCTGAGCAGCGGCCAGCCGGGCGCCAAGCGGATCCGGCACCGGCGCGACCGCTGGCGTGGGGGTGGTGGGGAGCAGGGCGGTGGCCAGGGATTGCTCGTCGCGGGACTGGTATTCGTGGACTCGGGTGGCCAGTGCGGGGGTGGAGAAGACCAGGTCGTGGAAGGCGAGGACCTCTGGGGTGTCGTTCAAGCCGGTCACCGGGTCGCGACGGAGCAGGCCCGCGATGAAGTGCTGCTGCAGCGCGTCGAGTGGTGATTGGCCGGCGGCCCGTGCGGCGACCACCCTGGCGGGCTCGCCGGCGTGGTCGGCGAAGCGGTGCAGGACCAGGTCTTCCTTGGCGGCGAAGTAACGGAACAGGGTCGGCTTGGAGATCTCCGCGGCGGCCGCGATGTCGCTGACCGACACCTGGTCGAAGCCGCGGTCCAGGAACATCGCGATCGCGATCGAGGACACCGCGTCGAACGTGCGCTGCTTCTTGAGCTCCCGGAGCCCCATCTCACTCACCCCGCGACCGTATCACTCGGTTAAATTAGTTACCTGGTAACGTTTTTGACCGGGTAACGAAAAGGAGTGCGATGGATCTGGCGGCTGAGCGAGAGTTTCTGGACCGGGTGAAGCGGGCGCGGGCCTGGATGCTCGATCACGCGCGGATGCGGGTGGTGACCGGTGATCAGGTCGCCGGGGACCGCTACACCGCGGAGACCCTCGGGCGGATGTTGAAGAGCTACGTCAAGGAGCTGGCCGACGAGCCGGACGGCGCGGTGTTCTTCGGGCGGCTGTGGTTCGGCGACACCGAGGACGCGGGTGATCATCGCGGTCAGCGGTACTACATCGGCCGCCGGCGGATCACCGAGGAGCAGGGACCACCCCTGGTGATCGACTGGCGGGCGCCGGTGTCGGCGCTGTTCTACCAGGCCAGCGCGAGTGACCGGCGGGGCGTGGCGGTGCGCCGGCGGTACGGCTGGACCAACCGGACACCGGTGCACCTGACCGGTTTCGAGGACGAGCGGCTGGACCGCGGCGAGGAGCTGGGCACCGCCAGCCGGCTGCTGACCGAGGAGATCGAGCGGCCCCGGGTCGGCCCGATGCGGGACATCGTGGCGACCATCCAGCCCGAGCAGGACGACCTGGTCCGGGCCGATCTCGATCAGTCACTGTGCGTGCAGGGCGGGCCGGGGACCGGGAAGACCGCGGTCGGGCTGCACCGCGCGGCGTACCTGCTCTATGCCCACCGGCGGCAGCTCAAGCGCACCGGGGTGCTGGTGATCGGCCCGAACCCGGCGTTCCTCGCCTACATCTCCGCGGTGCTGCCGGCGCTCGGCGAGGTGGACGTGCAGCAGCGCACTCTCGAGGGGTTGCTGTCCGAGAAAGCGCCGGCCCGGGTGGACGACGACGCGGCGGCGCTGGTCAAGCACGACGCCCGGATGGCCGAGGTGGTGCGCCGCGCGCTCGCCGGCCTGATCAGCGCGCCGACTGACGGGATCGTCCTGCCGGACGGCTCCTACCGGCTGCGGGTCACGGCCGCCACCTTGGTCCGGGAGATCACGATGGTACGGCGGGAGGAGCTCCCGTACGGGGTGGGCCGCGAGCGCTTCCGCACCCGCATCGTCGCCCACCTGCAGCGCGAGCTGGAGTACCACGGCGAGTCCCCGATCCGGAAGTGGCTCGACAAGACCGGCCGCTCCCGCCCCGTGGTGGCCGTGCTCGACGCCTGCTGGCCGAAGGTGCGCCCCGAGCAGCTGCTCCACGACCTGTACGCGGACGAGAAGTTCCTGGCCCGCGCCGCCGACGGCATCCTGACCGAGAAGGAACAGGCCGCGCTGCTCTGGACCCGGCCACCGCGCAGCGTCAAGAGCGCGAAGTGGACCGCCGCCGACCTGGTGCTGCTCGACGAGATCGCCGGCGCCGTCGAGCACCCCGACGGGTTCGGGCACATCGTCGTCGACGAGGCACAGGACCTGTCCCCGATGCAGTGCCGGGCGCTCGCCCGGCGCAGCCGGCACGGTGCGCTGACCGTGCTCGGTGACCTGGCGCAGGGGACCAGCCCATGGGCCGCCGCCGACTGGCGCGCCCAGCTCGGGCACCTGGGCAAGCCGGACGCGCCGATCACCGCGCTGACGCTCGGGTTCCGGGTGCCGGCGGTCGTCCTGTCGTACGCGAACAGGCTCTTGCCCTTGATGCGGACCACGGTGCCGATCGCGCGGTCGGTGCGTGGCGACGGCGAGCTCGACGTGCGCCGGGTCGCGGATCCGGTGGCCGCGGCGGTCGACCGGGTGCGCGCCGCCCTAACCCGGGAGGGATCGATCGCTGTCATCGCGGCGGACGCGCGGATCGCGGAACTCGGCGCGGCGGTGCTCGACGAGCGGGTGACGCTGCTGCCGGCCACGATGGCGAAGGGTCTCGAGTTCGATCACGTGGTGGTGGTCGAACCGGCCGAGATCGTCGCCGCCGAGCCGCGCGGCGCGCACCGCCTCTACGTCGTGCTGACCCGCGCGGTCACCCGCCTCGACGTGCTGCACAGCGGTGCCGAGCATTGATCAGAGGCGCGGGTCGACGTGGAATTTCGGGCCGGGACCGGCGCCGTCCGGGCGCTTCCCGGCCAGCACACCGACGATCTGTTCGAGGGAAACGGTCGCGGCCACCAGCGGGCGCGGGTCCGCTTCGCCTTTCCCGTACGACGTGATCGCCCCGGCCAGCCCCGCCGACGCACCGAGAATCCCGACCGTGGTGACGTCCTTGAACACCACGTCCCGGGTGTCGATCACGCTGGGCGCCCCGGACAGTCCGATATAGACCACCGTGCGCCCCGGCTCGACCAGCTCCACCGCCAGCCCCGGCATGACCGCGGCGTTGGTCGCGTCGATGACACCGTCCCAGGCCAGCTCGGGCAGCGTCTCCCGGGTCCAGACCTGGCCCTGCGCGAGCGGTTCCGCACGGAGACCGAGCAGGTGCACCTCGGCACCCTGCGCACGCCCGAACATCGCGGCCAGCAGCCCGATCGTGCCGGTGCCGAGGATCAGCAGCCGCTCGCCCGGCCCGACCGCCGCGGCCCGGACCGCCCGCAGCGCATTCCCGCCCGGCTCGACCAGCGCGCCGAGCGTGGCGTCCACGGTGTCCGGCAGCTCGTGCAGGTACGCCGCCGGGAACTCCAGCCGCTCGGTCAGCGCGCCGGGCAGCCCGTCCCGGCAGCCCAGCTCGTGGCGCCGCGCGCAGACGTGGTGCCGCCCGGACCGGCAGCGCACGCAGTGGCCGCAGCCGATCATGGTGTCCCCGGTGACCCGGCGGCCCACCCAGTCGTGGTCGACCCCGGCACCGGCCGCCACCACCGTGCCGGCCCACTCGTGCCCGGGCCGCAGCGGGTACGACGCCGCGCCGGTGTGCAGATAGCTCATCGCCCCGGTGAACAGCTCCACGTCGGTGCCGCACACCCCGACCCGCTCCACCTGGACGATCACGTGCCCGGGACCGGCCTGCGGCTCCGGCACGTCCTGCACCTCGGCCCGGCCGGGAGCGGTGAACACCAGCGCGCGCATGCAGGGGCCTCCGTCGTCAGCGTTTCCCGGCCAGCGTAGAACGAGATCATGACGAGTATCGACAGCACTCCGTTCGGCGCACTGGCCGACGGCACCGTGATCGAGAAGTGGACGCTGACCGGCGCGGGCGGGGCGTCGGTGTCGATCCTCACCTGGGGCGCGACCCTGCAGTCCGTGCGGGTCCCGGACCGGGACGGCCGGCTCGGCGAGGTGACCCTCGGCTTCGCCGACCTGGCCGGCTATCTCGACCCGGCCAACCCGTACTTCGGCTCGACCGTGGGGCGCTACGCGAACCGGATCGGCGGGGGCGCGTTCACGCTGGACGGGACGGCGTTCAGGGTGACGCCGAACGAGGGGCGCAACACCCTGCACGGCGGGGTGCAGGGCTTCGACAAGCGGGTCTGGTCCGCCGTGCGGGTCGAGGACGGCGTACGGATGAGTTATTCCTCGCCGGACGGTGAGCAGGGATTCCCCGGCGCGGTCGAGGTCGCGGTGACGTTCACTTTCTCCTCCTCGGGCGATCGGGACGAATTCCGGATCGCCTACCACGCGACCACGGACCGGCCGACCGTGGTGAGCCTGACCAACCACGCGTACTGGAACCTGGCGGGGGAGGGCAGCGGCACGATCAACGAGCACCTGCTGCGGATCGGGGCGGCGCACTACACCCCGGTCGACGACCAGCTGATCCCGACCGGGGAGCTGGCGCCGGTGGCCGGCACCCCGTTCGACTTCCAGGAGTTCCACGCGATCGGCGCCCGGCTGCGCGACGATCACCCCCAGCTGGCCGCCGGGCTCGGGTACGACCACAACTACGTCCTGGCCGGCGCCGAGGCGGCCGTGGTGCGGGACCCGGCCAGCGGGCGGCAGCTGCTCATCGAGACCACCGAGCCGGGGCTGCAGTTCTACTCCGGGAACTTCCTCGACGGGAAGCTGCGCGGGGTCTCCGGCCGGCAGTACCGGCAGGGGGACGCGTTCGCGCTGGAGACCCAGCACTTCCCGGACAGCCCCAACCAGCCGGAGTTCCCGTCGACCGTGCTGCGGCCGGGCGAGAACTACACGTCGGTGACCACGCACGTGTTCTCGACGTTCGTCTAGGTGGGGCGGGGCCCGGCGGTCACGCCGTACGCCGGGCCTGGAACCCGGACCACAGGCGACGTCCGCTCTCGATGAAATCCGGTAGCGGGATCTCCGCGCCACCGGCGCGGGTGATCCGCAGGGTGTCGAACCACACCCGCAGGTCCAGGTGCCGCGGCGGAAGAGTGTCGTCGCCCTCCTGGAACAGGTCGAGCACGTGCCGGCCTGGCTCGCGGCGCAGCGAGACGTCCAGGCTGAGCCGCTCCTTCCAGGTCAGCCAGTCGCGCTCCGGCGGGTCGATGAACTCCCAGCCGTGCACCGGCCCGCCGCCGAACCCGCGGACCACGCCGCCGAGATCGTCCAGCGCGAACGTCTCCACCGGCGCCGACGCGTCACCCCACCGGCCGTGCCGCAGCGACGCGACCACCCGGCTGACCCCGTCCAGCACCAGCCCGACCGGGGTGCACCCGGCCGGCAACGACAGCACCTCGAACGCGACCTCGACCCGTCGTGCCGCCGGTTCGACGGCTATCCCGACCCAGTCCGACTCGTTCAGTGCCACACCGATACCGCGACGCTGTTCCTCACTCAACCCCACCACGCCGACCAAGCTACGACCCGGTTACCAGCGGTGAAGCTCACATCCGGCTTTCTCCTGCTTCCGGGCGGCGCTTCCTGGGTGCGGCAGGGCCACGCACACCGCCGCCCGCTGGATTACCGTCGACGGATGACCGACGCGCCGAACGCGCTGGGCGCCTACCTGCGGGCCCGGCGCGAGCTGATCACCCCGGAGTCCGCCGGCCTGACCGCTTCCGGGCAACGGCGGGTCGCCGGGCTGCGCCGCGAGGAGGTCGCGCTGCTCGCCGGGATCAGCGCTGACTACTACCTGCGCCTCGAGCAGGGCCGCGACCGGCACCCGTCGGTGCAGGTCCTCGAGTCGCTGGCCCGGGTGCTGCGGCTCGACGAGGCCGCCGCCGACTACCTGCTGAGCCTGGCCGCCGAACGCCCCGGCCGGGCCCGTCGCCGCCCGCGCCGCGAGACCGTCCCGGCGGGCATCCGCAAACTGCTCGCCACGCTGCCGCTGCCGGCCTTCGCCGAGGGCCGCTACTTCGACGTGCTCGCGGTGAACCCGCTGGCCACCGCACTGTCGCCGCTGCTGGTGCCGGGGCGCAACCGGCTGCGGGACGTGTTCCTCGACCCGGCCGAGCAGGCGCTCTACCCGGGGTGGGAGACCGCCAGCCGCCGCCTGGTCGCCGGCTTCCGGCAGTCGGTCGGCGCCGACACCGGCGACCCCCGGCTGATCGAGCTGGTCGGCGAGCTCTCCCTGGCCAGTGACCAGTTCCGGCAGCTGTGGGCCCGTCACGACGTGCAGACCCGCGAAGGCGCCGCGGTCACTCTGCAGCACCCGCAGGTCGGCGCGCTCACCCTGAACCGGGAAAAACTCGCGATCGGCGGCACCCAGGGTCAGCTCCTGGTGATCTATCACCCGGACGCCGGCACCGACGCCGCCGAGAAACTCCAGCTCCTGGCGTCCCTTTCAAAAACCACTTTTTCGTACGACACAGCCGGGCTGACAATGACGTGACCGTCGGGGGAGGAGTCACGTGGCCGTTTTCGACCAGCGTGCCGCCAGCTATGACAAGCAGGCGTGGCACGTGCGGTATGCCGAGCGCCTCGTCGAGCTGGCCGCACCGGCGGTCGGCATGCGGGTCCTGGACGCGGCGACCGGCACCGGGCTGGCCGCGATCGCCGCCGCCCGCGCGGTCGGCCCGTCCGGCCACGTGACCGGCGTCGACATCTCGTCCGGCATGCTCGCCCGGGCCCAGCAGTCGATCGCGGCCCCGAATGTCGACCTGCTCCTGGCGGACGCCAGCGCCCTGCCACGGTTCGGCGACGGCTCGTTCGACCTGGTGCTCTGCTCGGCCGGCCTGCTCTATCTGCCGGTCCGCACCGCGCTGGAGGAGTGGCTGCGCCTGCTCGTCCCGAACGGCCTCGTCGCCTTCTCCACGATGCGCGCCGGGTTCCCGGTCGCGGCACAGCTCTTCCGCGACCTGGCCGCCGGCTACGGCCTCACCCTGACCGATCCGGCCCTGCCGCTGGGCAGCCCCGCGCGGTGCCGGTCGGCGCTGACCGCCGCCGGCTTCACCCCGGTCGAGGAGGTGGTCGAGACAATCCGCTTCTCCCCGGCCGACCTGGACCAGGCCTGGGAGGCACACACCCGCGGCCCGCACCACGCCGCCATGACCCTGCTGAGCCCGGACCAGGTCGACGAGTTCCGCACCACCTACACCACCGCCCTGGCCGCCCTGGTCCGCTCCGATCCCGACACCACCCTCGCCCCCGAGGTGATCTATGCCCTCGCCCGCCGCCCGGCCACCCGCTGAGCCCGTGCCGCACCGGATGGCGCGCGGATGACGCCGGCTGAGCGGTTCGGCACGGTTCGGGTGGCGCGGCTCGCGACGGTCGGCACGGACGGCGCGCCGCACCTGGTGCCGATCGTGTTCGCCCTGGTCGGCGACGTGATCCACACCGCGGTGGACGGGAAGCCGAAGCGGCACCGGCGGCTGCAGCGCCTCGCCAACATCGCCCGGGAGCCGCGGGTGAGCGTCCTCGCCGACTGCTATGCCGACGACTGGTCCCAGCTGTGGTGGGTGCGCGCCGACGGCCACGCCGAGATCACCGACATCGCCGAGCCGGCCCTGCTCGCCCGCTACCCGCAGTACACGACCGAGCCCCCACCGGGCCCGTTCCTCCGCATCCACGTCACCGCCTGGACCGCCTGGCACGCCTGACGACCTGAAGCACGCCGTCACTCGGTGGCGTGATTTGTCAGGCGCGACCGTGACCGGTTGGCGACCTCGATCGTTACTGCGGACGGAAGCAGCCGAAACCGCTTCGGGTCTGCCGCCGGGAAAGGCCGCCAAAGTCAAAACCCCGGCGGCATACCCGCAGAAGGGGCAGAGGCGGACCGGGGTCTTCACGGTGACCTTAGCATGTTCAGCAGCGCCAGAGATGGCAGGTGAGGTGCGGTGCAGCCGGCTCAACTGGAACTCGTGGAACGCGCCCTGTCACCAGAACGACTGGGGCCCTACCGGCGGACCTGTGACGACGACCTGGCTGCCGCCGTGGCGTTGTACCAGTGGAACGCCGAAATCTCCGCAGCCCTGGGCACCACGATCGGCCACGTCGAGGTGCTCCTCCGCAACGCTATGCACGATCAGCTCAGCTTGTGGTCGGCGCGCCGGCACCGGGAACCCCGCTGGTATCTGGACTCCGGCGCCGTTTTCTTTCCGCAGGAGCTCGCCGACATCGACGCGGCACGCCGTCGTGCGACCCGCAATGGGCGAGCGGAGACCGCCGGTCGAGTCATCGCCGAGCTCAACCTCGGCTTCTGGAAGTTCCTGCTCGCCCGCCGGTACGACCGCGGGCTGTGGCATCCGTGCCTGCACAGGGCGTTCAGCCGGCAGCGGCGGGCCATCGTGTTCGACGCTGTGCACCGGCTGCACGAGGCGCGCAACCGGATGGCCCACCATGAGCCGATGTTCAACCGGCCGACCGCAGACCTGCGAGAAACGGCGCTTCGTGCGGCCGGCTGGATGTGCCCCACCACTCGCGACTGGATCGCGGGCCAGTGCCGCGTGCCGGACGTGCTCGCTGCCCGCCCCTGAACGCGCCGCCCCCCCGCGGCGTACGAAATGGGGTTTTGGGGGTTTGGTGGGGGGACGCTCCTGGGTCTGGTGGCACGGCTCGGGCCTCGCGTGTCGGGGGGTGGCGGGGCTTGGATGGCCGGATGGTTCAGGTGCGGGTGGGTGCGGATGACTATCGGGAGTTCCGGGCGGCGGCGGGGCGGGCCGGGGTCGATGTGGAGC
>NZ_LLZH01000020.1:0-24842 GCF_001509495.1 Actinoplanes awajinensis subsp. mycoplanecinus
GGTGGTGGTGGCGGGGAGTCTGGCGTTCGTGCTGGCGGGGTGCTCTTCGGGGGGTGAGGCTCCGGGGGGGGCTGTTGAGGGGGGTACGGGTTCCAGGGGGGCGGCGGCTGCTGGGGACAGGGCGGCGCTTGTCGACACCACCGTGCGGCTGGGGGACGGGCAGCGGATGCGGGTGCCGGTCGGGTGGGAGGTCAGTGTGTGGGCGAAGGTGCCCGGCGCTCGGTTGCTGGCTTGGACGCCTGATCGGAAGCTGCTGGTGTCGCGGCCCAAGGTCGGTGACGTGCTGGTGCTCGACTCCGGCGGGCTCGGCGCGGCCGGCACCACCGGCACCATCAGCTCCACGGGCACCACGGGCAGCGCCGGCTCCACGGGCAGCGGCGGTGACGGTGGTGCGGTGGGGGTTGGCGGTGGGGTGGCTGTGGGGAAGACGCTGGTCAGTGGGCTCAATCAGCCGCACGGGCTGGCGTTTGACGGGGACACGCTCTATGTGGCGGAGAGCGATCAGGTGGATGCGTTCACCTACAAGGACGGTGCGGTCTCCGGGAAGCGGGTGGTTGTCGGTGGGCTGCCCGACGCCAAGAGTCCGGAGCTGGGCGGGGCCTATGCGCACGCGCTGAAGAGCGTCGCGATCGGTGAGGACGGGACGATTTATGTTTCGGTCGGATCGACCGGGAACGTGTCGGCTGACGATCGGGAGGCAAGCCCGGAGCGGGCGACCATTCTGAAGGCGCCGGCCGGGGGTGGGGCGCCGACGACGTTCGCTCGCGGGGTGCGGAACGGGACCGGGCTGGCGGTCGCGCCGGACGGTGCGGTGTGGACCGCGGTCAACAACCGGGACAACATCGCCTACCCGGACGACGCGGACTACGACGGTGACGGGGACTCCGACCGGGGCAAGGTCATGCAGAAGTACGTGAACGACCACCCGCTGGAGCCGCTCGCCAAGCTGACGCAGGGGCGGGATCTGGGGTGGCCCTACTGCAACCCGGACAGCGACCGGTCCTATGACCGGGACTACCAGCTGAACCGGGACGGCAAGAAGCTGGACTGCGCGAAGCTGACGCCGATCGAGCAAGGGATGGGCGCGCACTCGGCGCCGCTCGGGTTGAGCTTCGCGACCGAGCCCGGGCTGCCCGCGCCCTATGGTGCCGGGGCGCTGGTCGGGATCCACGGGTCGTGGAACCGGAATCCGCCGCGGGAGCCCGAGGTGTCGTTCTTCCCATGGAAGGACGGGGCGCTCGGGGCGCAGCAGACGTTGCTGGCCGGGTTCCAGGACTCCGACGGGAAGCGCTGGGGTCGGCCGGTCATGGCTGTGCAGGGCCCCGATCAGGCGATCTATGTCAGCGATGACCTGGCCGGCGCGATCTACCGGGTGTCGTGGCCCGCTAAATAGCCGAGGACCGATAAATCGGATATGTCCGGCTCGGTACGGCGGGTTGCCAGGCTGCGGGGCACGGCCTGTCTGCGTGGCCCGGTGCGCTGCGAGCCCGAGGTGTGGGCTCGAGGTGCGGCACGCGTGGTGCGCTGCGGGTCCGAGGTGTGGGCTCGAGGGGCGGCACGCGTGGTGTGCGCTGCGGGTCCGAGGTGTGGGTTCGAGGGGCGGCACGCGCGGTGTGCGCTGCGGGTCCGAGGTGTGGCGCGGGGTGTGGTGCGGGGCCTGGGCTGGTGGGTAGGGGGCTTATGGGGTTTTCTGGGTCAGGAGGTAGCCGGCGGGGACGGGGTTGAAGGGGCGGTGGCCCAGGAAGACCGTGGTGAGGCCGGCGGTGGTGAAGCGGGCCTGCATCTCGGCCGCCGAGAGCCAGTACGTGTCGAACTCGACGCCCAGGTTGGTGCTGCGGCCGCCGCGGCGGGGGGAGCCGTCGCCGTTCTTGAACGCGGTGACCAGGAAACCGCCGGGGCGGATGACCCGGGCCAGCTCGGTGAACGCGGCCGCGCGGGTGTCCGGTGCCAGGAAGATCAGTGAGTACCAGCAGACCACCCCGGCCAGCTCGCCGTCGGTGAACGGCAGGTTCCACAGGTCGCCGACCTGGACGTCGAAGCCGGGGTGGTCGCGGCGGGCCACCTCGACCATGCCGGGGGAGAGGTCGATGCCGCGCGGGGTGAGCCCCCTGGAGGCCAGGTAGGGCAGCAGGCGACCGGTGCCGCAGCCGACATCCGCGACGTCGAGCCGGCCCGACGAGCGGACCTGCTCGGCGAACAGATCGAGCATCGAACGCTCGATCGGGTCGGCTTCCAACTGCCCGTCCAGGTAGGTCACGTAGAAGTCGGCGAGCACGTCGTGGGCGTCGCGGAGTTCCTCGGTCTTGGCATCCACGGCAGCGACCATAGTGGATTCTGCTCTGACCGCGCCCACCCGCGGACGTCGCCCCGGAGGGTTTCGCGTTCGGGACGCGCCAGCGGCCTGCGAAGCCCGCAGGGGTCCCGGCGGGAGCGACGATCTGAACCCCGGCGGACGCACGACATCCTGAATTTGATCTTGATCTTCGCCGATCACGACGCCGATCACGACGCTGACCGAAAGTGGATCAAGACGCGATCGAAACCGGTCAGGAGATAGCTACGTCGTCGAAATAGACGACTCCGGTGTTGTCGGCGGACTTGAGGTGGAGCTGGACGCTGGCCGCGCCCGCCGGTGCCGCGGTCTCGACCACCAGCTTGGTCCAGGTGGTGTTGCCGGCCGGGAGGCGGTTCGACGTGCTCTCGCTGATCCACTTGCCGTTGGCGTCGAACCAGCTCAGCGAGATCTCGGTGATCCCGGTCGCGCTGAAGCCGCGGGCGAACGCCTCGGCCCGCCACTTGTAGCCGCCCTGCACCGGGGTGATCGGCGCGGTGCGCAGCGACGGCAGGCCGGCACTGGTCCGGGTGGTGCCGGCGAACCGGAGTGAATACTTGCCGTTGCGCGGCATGTCGGTGGTGACCGTGCCGGCGCCGGCCTCGGGCAGGTTCTGCCGCCACGGTGACTCGTTCGCGGGGGCCTCGAAGCCGAGGTTCAGCACGCTGTTCGGGGTGGTGCCGGTGGTCCACGCGGTGCGGACCACGGTCGCGGCGAGCTTGGCGCTGCCGTCGGCGCGGTAGAGGCCGAACGTGTACTGCGCGGGCACCGTCGAGACGTTGGAGTTGGCCGGGATCGCGCCGGCGGTGAAGTCGTTCAGGGTCCACGGCGCGACCGAGCCGACCCCGGCCTCGGTGGCGGCGCGGAACACCCGGGACAGGTACGCGGCCTGCTCGCCCTCGCTGGTGGTGCCGCTGCTCAGGCCGGTCTCGCCGATCACGATCGGGGCCGGCGCGACAGCGGCCTGCGCCTTGCGGATCTCGGCGAGCGAGCGCTCCGAGTTGCCGTAGAAGTGGAAGTCGTAGTAGTCCAGCGGGGTGCCGGCCAGCGACGACTTGATCTTCGCCATGCCGGACGCGCCGGTGCCGCCGTCGACCGAGAGGGTCAGCGGCATGGTGGGCGCGGCGGCCCGGATCGCCGGGATGACCTGGCGGGCCCAGGTGATCGCGGCCGCGTCGTCCGGCTGGAACTCGTTCTTCAGCTCGACGGTGACCACCCGCGGGTCGTCCTTGTAGGGCGTCAGGATGGTCTTTGCCCAGGTGATGCTGCGGGTCACGTCGCTGTAGCCCGCCCACCAGTCGAAGAGGGTGAGCTTGACGGTCATGCCGTAGGAGTCCGCGATGCTGATGAACTTGCGCAGCCGCTCGACGTAGTCGGCCTTCGGCGTCGGGAAGCCGAACGCGTCCGGGAAGACGATCACGCGGACGTTGTCGGCGCCGAGCGCGGCGGCCTTGGCCAGGTCGGCGTCGATCGCGGTCACGTCGAAGCCGGTCCACATGGCCGACCAGCCGGCGTTCGACGGGTAGTAGTTCATCGTCTTGGCGACCTTCACGTCGGCCATCCGACCGGCCAGTGTGGGCGTCGGGGCCGTCTCGGCCTGGGCTGGGGACATCGGAAGGACCATACCCAGCAGGAGCGAGGACGCCAGTACGGTGGCGCGGGTGCGGAAGCGGGAGGTGGTCATCAGTGTCCTTCTGCAAGGTTCTTTTCGGGATGGGCCTCCTTGGATCGGCAGGTTAGATCGGGGTTGCAGAGGTTGGACGAGCGCAATCGAGTTGCAGGTCAGGGCACTACGGTTACGGGCCAGCGGCCGCAACGGACCAGTTTGACCGCCAGGGACCCGGCGATCCGGTGCAGCAGCCCGGCCGACCGGCCGACGATGACCGCGTCGGCGCGCGCCTCGCCGGCGGCCGCGATCAGCTCGGCGAAGGCGTCCCCGGTGCGGATCACCAGCTCCGCCTCGACGCCGAGGGCCGGAAGGTACTCCTGGAACGCCTCGCGCAGCTCGCGCTCGACGGCGTCCTGCGCGTCGATGGTGGTGACCGTGGCGGTGCCGCCGGTGTCGGCCAGGGGGAGCAGCGACGAGGGCAGGCTCCGCACATAGACCGCGATCAGCCGGCAGTGCTGCCGCCGGGCCATGCCCACGGCGTACGCCGCCGCGCGCATCGACGGCGTGGACCCGTCGATGCCCACCAGGATCGCGCCCGGTCCGTCCCTGTCCATGGTCATCACCTATTACTGAACGTTTGCCGTTCGCTTAAGGCGACTGTATCCCGACGGAAACCGTTCAGCAATGAACGCGGAAAGCCCGGCAGCGGGTGCTGCCGGGCTTTCCGCAAAAACGACAGATCAGTCCTCGGCGGGGAGGCTGTCCATGAACGAGCTCACCGAGAAGACCGCGCGGCCGGCGCCGGGCTGACCGTACCCGGGAGGGCTGGTCAGGCCGTTGGACTCCATGGTCGCGCGGTACGCCTCGAGCAAGCGGATGTGGTATTCCAGCGGCGCGCCGTCCGGGTTGGTCTTGCCCAGCGGCGTGGTCGGCTCCGGGCACCACGTGGTGAACCGGGGCGTGATGCCGCGGGACATGAAGTACTCCAGGCCCTCGGTCGTCGAGTCGATCGCCTCGTTGACGGTCGTGAAGCCGAACGGCTCGGCCATCTCGATCCCGGCCACGAAGTTCGGGATCACGTTGCGCGGGCCGAACACCTCGGCGGACTCCAGGATCCGGCGGTGCCAGTTCTCCCGGCCGACGTAGCGCTCCTTGCCGGGGCAGTAGAACTCGAACAGCCGCTTGTCCCACACCTCGTAGTTCGGGTGGTAGATCCGGATGCCGTAGTCGTAGAACCGCTGCACGTCCTCGCGGGGCAGCGCCTGGGCGACCACCTTGCCGATCCACCGGCCGGGGAAGCGCTCCTCGATGGCCTGCGCGTACTGGCCGTAGAAGTCCGCCTCGGTCTTGCCGCCGACCTGCGAGGTCACGCTGCCGCCGGTCAGGGTGTACGCCGTCGACGTCTTCGCGGTGTCGTACTTGTCGATGATCTCGAGCGCCTCGAGGACCTCGTCGATCGGCTTCACCCCGGTGTACGGCCGGCCGGCCGCCTTGTGCTGGCGCCAGTTGTGGTTGATGTCGCAGTACCCGCACTCCTCCTTGGCGCCGAAGTACTGGCACACGCGGAAGACCGTCAGGTAGACGAGGTAGCCCCACTGGATGGTCGGGGCGACCTCCATCACCTGCTTGCCGTTGCTCAGGGCGTGCCGGTAGTAGTCCGGCATCGGCGGCAGGCCCACCTCGGCGATCGTCCGGCCGTCCAGGGTCAGCACCAGCCGGCCGTCGGCGTCCGGGGTGACCTTGTACGGCGAGGACGGGTTGATCCGCACCGACACCACGGTGCGGCGCAGGTCGTACGGCCCGCCGGTGAGCACGATCTCCTCCGGCGGGCGGCGCAGGGCCGCCTCGCCGAGCTCCGGCAGGGTCCGGTGATCGAAGGAGAAGATGAAGTACGACTTCGGCTTGACGTCACCGTTCTCGTTGTCGGTCAGCGCCGCGTCGTCGAACGCCAGGCCGCCGCGCAGCAGATCCTCCTTGATCACCGCTTCCCGGGGAACGTGCGGGAAACGGCTCATCAAGTCCTCGATGAGGTCGGTGCGCGTCTGCATGGATCCTCCTGAGATTCGTCTCGACACCAGGCTACTTATCGGGTCGGGTAGTCGGTGTAACCGCGGGCGCCGCCGTAGTAGAACGTGCTCGGGTCCGGGGCGCTCTCCGGGTGCTCGCCTGCCCACCGCTCGGCCAGGTCCGGGTTCGCGATCGCGGCCCGGCCGACGGCCACGGCGTCGCCGAGGTCCTCGCCGACCAGCCGGATCGCCTCGTCCCGGGTGGTGACCACACCGAAGCCGGTGTTCACGACGACCGGAGCGCCGGCGGACGCCCGGATGCTCTGGACCAGCTTGCCGGCCGGGTCGGCGTGCAAGATGTCGACGAAGGCCAGGCCGAGCGGGGCGAGCCCCTCGGCCAGCGCCACGTAGGTGGCGAGCGCGTCGTCCGGGTCGGTCTCCAGGGCGCCCTGGATGTTGTGCTCGGGGGAGAGCCGGATGCCGGTGCGGTCCGCGCCGATCGCCGCGGCCACCGCGGTGACCACCTCGATCGCCAGCCGGGCCCGGTTCTCCGGCGAGCCGCCGTAGGAGTCGGTGCGCACGTTCGAGGCCGGCGAGGTGAACTCGTGGATCAGGTAACCGTTCGCGCCGTGCACCTCCACGCCGTCCAGCCCGGCCGCGATCGCGTTGCGGGCCGCGGCGACGAAGCCCGCGACGACCACCGGGATCTCGTTGATGTCCAGCGCGTCCGGCACCGGCAGCGGCGCCTTGCCCTCGATCACCCGGATCTCGCCGGGGGCGGCCAGGGCGCTCGGGGCGACCGTACGGCCGGAGCCGGTGATCTCCGGGTGCGAGATCCGGCCGCCGTGCATGATCTGCATGACGATCGTGCCGCCCTCGGCGTGCACCGCGTCGGCCACCCGGCGCCAGCCGGCCACCTGCTCGGCGGTCTCGATGCCGGGCTGCCCGATCCAGGTGCGGCCCTCACGGACCGGCCAGGTGCCCTCGGTGACGATCAAGCCCATCGACGCACGCTGGCGGTAGTACTCGACGAGCAGGTCGCCGGGCACGCCGTTCTCGTCAGCGCGGATACGGGTCAGCGGGGCCATCACCAGGCGGTTCTTCAGCTCGAGCGAGCCGAACTGGACGGGCGTGAACAGCTTCAAGTCGAATCCTCACGATCTTGGCGGACCTGGCCATCCTGACCCCTTACCCGCCTTGAGCGCGCTATTCCGCGAGGTCCGTCACAGCCGGCGGGTGACCGACAAGATGTCCGACCCTTCTTCCGGCGCCGGGGGAGAATGGGGTGTATGAGCGCGACCACCCAGAACGTCCGCTCCGACGACACTCCGCTTCCCAGCCAGCCCACCGTCCCGGCGGTCCTCCCCGAGCTGCGACCCAGCTGGTGGGAGACCGGAGTCCGGGCCCGGGCCGACGCCGGCATGCTCGGCGTCTTCACCGAACTTCCCGGGCTGATCCGCAAGGCCGTCCGGGTCGCCTGGCGCGCCGACCGGGTGCGCACCAGCATGGTCGCCGTCGCCACCCTGGGCAGCGGCGTGCTCGCCGCGTTCGGGCTGCTCGCCACCCAGCGGGTGCTGATCGAGCTGTTCGCCGGCGGGCCGACCCCGGACCGGGTCCGCGCGGCGCTGCCCGCCCTGATCCTGCTGGCCGCGGCCGCCGCGATCCGGGGCACGCTCGGGATGGCGGTCGGCTACGCCCTCAACGGCCTCACCCCGCGGGTGCACGTGGCGGTCGAACGGGAGCTGTTCGAGCACACCACCGCGGTCGACCTGAAAGCGTTCGACGACGACGGGTTCGCCGAGGGGATGGAACGGGCCACCCGCGGCACCGAGGCCGCCGTCGAGCTGGTGCAGAACACCATGAACCTGTTCGCCGGCGTGGTCAGCCTGCTCGCCGTGATCATCGCGGTGATCACCATCCATCCGCTGCTGCTGCTCGCCCTGCTGGTCGCGACCGTCCCCACCGGGTACGCCGCGCTGCGGGCCGGCCACGTCCGGTTCCAGAGCTACCTGGCCAGCTCGACCCGCCGCCGCCGGCAGTGGGTGCTGCAGACCCTGATGGCCGACCGGGTCTCCGCGGCCGAGCTGCGATCGTACGGCCTGCGCCGCTTCCTGCTCGGCCTCTACGACCGGGTGATGGGCGCCCAGATCGCGGTCGAGCTGGCCGTCGCCCAGCGGGTCACCACCACGACCAGCGTCGGCGCGTCGATCGGCGGCATCGCGCTGACCGGCGTCTACGCGCTGCTCGGCTTCCTGCTGCTGGATGGCCAGATCCCCCTCGCGGCCGCGGCGACCTGCGTGATCGCGGTGCAGGCCGCCCAGCGTGCCCTGGCCCTGCTGACGTTCCAGGTCGACCGGGTCTACGCCAGCGGGCAGTTCTTCAACGAGTACATCCGGTTCCTCGTCGCGGCCGCCGAGCACCTGCCCCCGCCCGCCGACGAGCGCCCGGTGCCGGAGCCGCTGCGCGAACTCGCCGTGCACGCGGTCACCCTGCAGTACCCGGACCGGGACCGCCCGGCCGTCGACCAGGTCACCCTGACCGTCCGGGCCGGCGAGACGATCGCGCTGGTCGGCGAGAACGGCTCCGGCAAGTCCACGCTCGCCGCGATGATCTCCGGGCTGCGCGAGCCGGGCAGCGGCACCATCGAGTGGAACGGCCGGCCGTACCCGGAATGGGACACCGCCGGGCTGCGCGCCCACATCGGCGTGGCGCTGCAGGAGCACCACAAGTGGCCGTTCAGCGCGGCGACCAACATCGCGATGGGCGACGTGGACGCCACCGCCGACCCGGAGCGGATCGAGGCGGCCGCCCGCCGCGCCGCCGCCCACGAGATGATCGAGGAGCTGCCGCACGGGTACGACACGCTGCTCGACCGTACGTTCAAAGAAGGTCAGGACCTCTCCGGCGGACAGTGGCAACGGATCACCGCGGCCCGCGCCTTCCTCCGCGACGCACCCCTGCTGATCATGGATGAGCCGTCCTCGGCCCTCGACCCGCGCGCCGAGGACGCCCTGTTCCAGGCGTTGCGCGACCGCCAGGGCCGGCACACCACGATCCTGATCACGCACCGGCTCGCCAACATCACCCACGCCAACCGGATCTTCGTGATGGACCACGGCGCGCTGATCGAATCCGGTACGCACCGTGAGCTGATGGCGGTGGACGGCGTCTATGCGCAGCTGTTCACCCTGCAGGCCGCCGGCTATCGGGCAGCGTAGGTTCTTCTCCCATGAAGGTGCACCAGGAACTGGCCGCTCTCCCGTACGCGAAGCATCTGGAGCCGTTCACCGGCGAGTTCGACCGCGACGAGGACTACACCGGCGCCCACCTGGACGGCGGTGAGTTCGAGGGCATCCAGGCGGGCAGCGCCCGGTTCGACGAGAGCGCCTTCACCGGCACCTCGTTCACCGGCGGCGACCTGGGCCGGGCCCGGTTCAGCGAGGTGTGGATGGCCCGCACCCGCTGGATCGGCGCCAGCTGGGCCGAGGCCGACCTGCTCGACGTGACGATCCTGGACAGCGTGCTGGCCGGCGTCCAGGCACACGGCGGCACCTGGCGCCGCGTCGTCCTGCAAGGCTGCAAGATCGACAGCCTGAACCTGCGCGCCACCCGGCTGCACGACGTCGAGTTCCGCGACTGCGACCTGACCGAGGTCGACTTCGGCTCGGCCACCCTGACCGGCGTGACGTTCCCGGGCTCGACGCTCCGCCGCGCCCGGTTCACCAAGGTCACCGTGAAGAAGCTGGACCTGCGCCGGACCAAGGCCCTGGACATCGCGGACGGCTGGGACTCGCTGCGCGGCGCGGTCATCGACCACGACCAGCTCGCCGAGGCCGCCCCGTCCCTGGCGCAGACTCTGGGCCTCACGGTCCGCTGACCGCTTCCGGTCACCCCTTTTCCGGTACGAACACGGAGCGCCCGTCCGCAGGCTACGAGCCGAGTCCCGCGGTGGTCTCGCGCGACGCCGCCCCCACCCCGGACCGCCGCGCGCCTGCGGGTGGCCGGCTGGTCCGCAGGGGTGTCTCAGCGGCATTGAGGCACCCCTGAGCACCAGCCGATCACCGACGCGCCCTGCGCGCGCTGATCGGCCGCCGTCCCTGGCTCCGCTGAGCGCCGGCCCGGTCCTGCGACCGGACATCTTCGACGCCGCCGTCACCGCCGTCCGCGACCACCTGGCCCGCGGCCCCGGCTGAGGCTCAGGGCAGGGCATCCAGGTGTGCCCGCAGGAGATCCCGCATCGGTCCCGGGGACCCGGTGACCGCGCGCAGGCTCAGGCCGTCGAGCAGGGCACAGAGGCGGGCGGATTCCCGGTCCAGGTCCAGGTCAGCGGCGAGACCGCCGGCACTCCGGGCCGTTTCGAGCACTTTGTGTACGACGGTAGCCATCGACCTGCGCAGCTGAAGAGCGTGCGGCAACAGCTCGGGCCGGGTCCGCGCCGCGACGGTGAACGTGTGCCGCAGCACGGCCTCCCGTTCGCGCGCCTCGTCGAGCGGCAACCACTCGGCGAGCAGCTCCTCGCTGAGCCGGCGTCGTCCGGCCCGATCCCCGGCAGTGGCCAGCGACGCCAGGATCCGCTCGGCGTGCGCCCACACCCGCAGCGTGATCCGCCGGTCGAGCTCCTGCGCCGCAAAGATGATCAGCTCGGAGTGCCCGTCGAAGTAGTGCCGCACCGACCCGATCGCCAGCCCGGCCTCGTCGGCCACGGCGCGCAGGGTGGCGGCTTCCAGGCCGGCGCGGGCCACCACGGCCAGCACGGCGTCCGCGATCGCCGCCCGGCGCTGTTGAGGATCCACGACCTTGGGCATGTGGACTTTTTAGCACGTCCGTGCCACATTGTTTTAGCAGAGTGATGCTAAAAACGGGGGAGGCGTGGTGAACGGATGGGTGCTGCTTGCGATCGCGGTCGTAGTGCTGGTCGTGGTGGTGGTGCGGCGGGTGCGGGGCGAGCCGCTCAACGCCCGCGACCTGTGGGTGCCGCCGGTGGTGCTGACCGGAATCGGTCTGTGGATCCTGGCGCACACCTCCGGCCTGCGCCCCGCCGACCACACCTGGCTGCTCGGCGGCGCGCTGCTCGGGGTGACCCTCGGCTACCTGCGCGGCCGCTTCGTGGTCGTCTTCGCGCGGGCCGGGTTCCTGTGGCAGCGCTACACCGGCCGGACCTTCGCCGTGGTGGCCGGCACGCTGCTGCTGATGGCCGCGTTCGGCCTGCTCGCCACGAGGCTCGGCATGCGCCCGGAAGCCCGCCCGATCCAGTTGAGCATCGGGCTGAGCTTCCTCGGCGAGTCCCTGGCCGTCACCCTGCGCGGCCGGTCCCTGGGCGTGCCGTTCGCCCCGGAACGGAGCTGATCACACCGGGACCGAGGGGGTGCGGTCGAGGACGTCGTCCGGGGCCTGGATCTCCGGGAAGGTGGCGCCGAACTCGGTGAAGGAGAGGCCCTCGAGACGGGCGCGGTCCAGGCGTACCGGATAGGGCTCTCCGGTGGTGGCCACGTAGACCGTGGTGGGGGTCTTCCCGGTGATGGTCACCGGGACGACCGGGATGCCGCCGAGGAGCCGGGGCTCGCCCCGGGTGAGATCGCCCGCGGGGGTGATCAGATCCTTGACGTACGCCGCAGTGACGAAGTCGCCGAAGACCTTCGCGTCGGGGCTCGTCATGACCCAGTGGTCGCCCACGACGGCCTTCAGCTCGCGCGCCTTCCGCGAACCCAGCGTCTGCGCCATGATCGACTCACTGGCCCGGGTGTACCGCTTGCCGCCGACCCTGATCGCCTCCTGCTTGGCGGCGCCGATCGCGGTCCACCCGGCGGCGTCCGCGCCGGACACCCGGACGTCGACGGTCCACAGTTGCGGGTCACCGCCCTCGTCGTAGACGGTCCCCTCGCAGATCCCGCCGCGGATCCGGAACGACCCCGCGCTGGTCAGCGCACTCCGCGCCGCCGCCAGGATCACCCCGGCCGGCATGGCCGCGACACCGTTGGTGGCCGGTGCGAGCGAGGCCTTCGCCGCGGGCTGCCCGGTGGTGCCGGGGTCACAGCCGCTGAGCAGTGCGGCGGTCACCGCCAGCACGGTCATGGCGTGGACGGTCTTCATCGTGTCTGTCCCCTGTCGATCTTGAGCGGGGTGACGATAGCGGGTTCAGGACGACGACGGGGGGCAGCGCCGGGTCGTACGCGGTGAAGTGCCTCTCGGGGGACTGCCGGCGGAAATCCTGCGGGCTCAGCCCGCGCTCGCGTTTGAAGGCCGTGCTCAGCGCGAAAGCGCTGCCGTAACCCACCTGCCGCGCCACCGCCTCGATCGTCGCCGACGGCTCGCGCAGCAGGTCGGCGGCGAGCGTGAGGCGCCAGCCGGTCAGGTACGCCATCGGCGGCTCACCGACCAGCGCGGTGAACCGCCGGGCCAGCAGCGACCGGGACACCCCGGCCCGCGCGGCCAGCCCGGCGACCGTCCACGGCGCGCGGTGATCGTCGTGCAGCAGCCGCAGCGCCGGGCCGACGACCGGATCCCGGTGCGCGTGGTGCCAGCCGCCCGCGGCCGGACTGGCCAGCCAGGCCCGCAGCACCGAGATCAGCAGCAGGTCGAGCAGCCGGTCCAGGACCAGTTCCTGACCCGGGTCGGTACGGGCCATCTCGTCGGCGAGCAGCCCGACCAGCGTCCGGTCGGTGGCCGCGGCCGGTTGCACCAGCAGCGCCGGCAGCGCGCCGAGCAGCCGGCGGCTGACCTCGCCGGTCAGCTGGTACGTGCCGGTGAGCAGGACCGTCCCGCCGTCCGCCCGGTCACCCCAGCTGCGCACGCCGAGCTGCTCGCGTGGCACCCCGTCCACGGTGGTGCACACCTGGCCGGGCCCGATGATCGTCTGCCACGGCGTCCCCGGGTCGTCGGCGATCGTGTACGGCTCCGGCCCCCGGATCACCGCCACGTCCCCGACCTCCAGCGTGATCACCTGCTCGCCGCGCAGCAGCAGCGCGGCACCCCGCAGCAGCGTCACCAGGGTCAGCGGCGCCTCGTCCTGGATGCGCAGCGCGAACGGCGGCTCCAGCACGCTCCGCAGCAGGAACGCGTCACGGGCGCGCGGCCCGTCGAGCAACCCGGTCAGCGTGTCCACCCGCCTACCCTGACATCAACGCGGCTCCGCGGACCAGTACCGGCGCCAGACAGCCCAGCGCGAGCGTGGTCAGCACGGTACGCAGCTGGTTGATCGGCACCCAGACCCCGGCGAACGCCTGCCGCGCCTGGGCCGGATCGGTCAGCCCGGCCGCGGCGAGCCGGTTGTTGAGCGGCACCGAGACGGTGACCGTCAGGAGCAGCACGACCAGGTAGAGCCCGGCCGCGGCGGCCGTCCACCCGGCGGCCGACCGGTGCCCGGCGCGGGCCAGCAGCACCGCGGCGAGCGCCGGGAAGGCCAGGGCACCGATGAAGACCAGCCCGAACACGCCGTTCTGGATGGCCACGTTGACCTGCTGCATGGCCGCGACGAACGTACGGTCGTCACCGGCGTGCAGCCCCGGCAGGACCGCGACGCTGAACGCGAAGAACAGCCCGGCCATCAGCCCCAGGCACAGCAGCGAGCCGCCGAGCGCGCCCGCGGTCAGGCCCCGGGTCGTCATCGTCTCTGTCATGCCTCAAGTCCAGCGGACAACCCGTGGACGAACCATGGCCCGGAGTCCCCACTCCATACGCGAGCGTCCACGCCCCGGCCTTCGAGGCACCCCGGGGCAGCCCGGCGATGACGACGTTGCGGCGGCCGCGGGCGTCGCCGTACCGGCCGGCCGGGACCAGCAGCAGGCCGAAGGTGAGCGCGTGGCCGGACAGCACCCATGGCAGCTGGCCGGAGCCCGATCGAGGTTTCCGTTAGGTACCTGACACTCCGGTTTGGAGCGCGGAAGGCCGGGTAATCCGGTCGCCCCCGGGGGCGCGGCAACTCCGCGCCGGGGCCGCAAGGAGGCGTATCGATGGACCAGGATGACCTGCTGGGCCGCATTCAGACCACCGCCCGCCTGCACGGGCGCAACGAGAGTCGCCGGGTCACCGCCACGGTGCTCGGCGTGATGAGAGACCTGCTCCCGGCGTCGGCGTACCGCCGGCTGACCGGACCCCTGCCCGCTGACCTGCGACTACCTCCGCCCGAACCGGGCCGGATCGTCGAGATCATCGATTGCCGGCGCTTCCTGACCCGGGTCGCGGACCGCCTCTACGCCGACGACGCGGCCTTCCTGACCCGGGTGGTCCTGGCCGAGCTGAACGCCGGCGCCCGTGGCACCACCCCGTCCGATCTGGCCCACCTGGTCCCGAGCGACCTGCGCCCGCTGTTCCGCTCCCGCCCGGAGCAGCCCTGGCAGGCACTCCCCGCGCCGTCGGCGCAAACCTTCCGCCGCTCCGGCACCGAAGGCCCGTCCAGCTGACGACCGTTTCCGCGCACGGTCACCCCGCGTCTCGCGGTGGCCGGCTGGTCCTCAGGGGTGCCTCCGGCACGGTGAGGCACCCCTGAGCACCAGCCGAGTTCGGGTGGCGCTTCGCGGTCCGGGCCGTGTCCGGTCTTGCGCGAGGCCGTGCCCACCCGCGGTCCGCAGCGCGCCGGCCGGGGTCGTCCCGGCCGTCGCGCCTCGCGTGACCAGCGCCGCCGAGCGGGTCAGTCGGCGGAGAGGCGGCCGAACGACGAGCGGTGGAAGACCAGCGGGCCGAGGCCGCCCACCTGTTCCACCGGGTGGTCCACCGCGTGCAGCTGGAGCAGGATGATCGTGTGGTCGCCGGCCTCCACCTCGCGGTAGATCGTGCAGTCGAAGCGGGCCAGGCCGTCGTCGATGGTCACCGCGCCGTTCGCACTGACCGAGACCGGCACCCCGTCGAAGCGGTGCTCCACCCGCCCGGCCAGCTGGCGGCAGATCGCGCCGTGGTGCGCGGCCAGCACGGTCACCCCGAGGTGGTCGGCCCGGCGCAGGTCCGGCCAGGTCTTCGACGTGTTCGCTATCGAGAACGACACCAGCGGCGGATCAAGGCTCACCGAGGTGAACGAGCTGGCCGCGAGCCCGGTGAGCTGCCCGTCGACGGAGGCCGCGACGGCGACCACGCCGCTGGGGAACACGCCGAACGCGTGGCGCAGGGCGATCGGGTCGAGATCCTGGTTGGTGATGAAGGCCGCCGGGGTCTGCGAGATGGTCATGCGCGGGGTCCTTACCGTCGGGCGACCGGGTCGTGGCGACGTCAAGGAGTAGCGTGGCATCGCTGGCTTCCTTTTCGGCGACCGACCCCAATCTATATCCCTCCTATAGGTTTTAGGAAGTATTGGGGACGTCACACTACGCAGCGAGGATCAGGCGGACTGCCGGACCACCAGCGTCGGCTCGTAGATCACCGAGCTGACCCGGGCGTCCGGATCCTCGACCCGGACGAGCAGCAGTTTCGCCGCCTCGGCCGCCATGTCCTCGAGCGGGTGCCGCACCGTGGTCAGCGCCGGCCGGGCCGCGAGCGCCGCGCTGCTGTCGTCGAACCCGACCACCGCGACGTCCTCGGGCACCCGCCGCCCGGCGTCCCGCAGCACCAGCAGCGCGCCGAGCGCCATCAGGTCGTTCGCCACGAACACGCCGTCCAGCTGGGGATGCCCGGCCAGCAGCGACCGCATCGCCCGCTCGCCGCTCTCCTGGGTGAAGTTGCCGCTCGCGGTCGGCACCCAGGCGTGCCCGTGCCGGGCGGTCGCGCGCCGGAAGCCGGTGATCCGGTCCTGGCTGGCCGGCACGTCGGCGGGCCCGGAGATCATGCCGATCTGCCGGCAGCCGCGCGCCGCGAGCCGGTCGGCGGCCAGCGCCGCGCCGGTCTCGTTGGCCAGGTCGACGTAGCTGATCGGGACCGGGTCGGCGGGCCGGCCGATCAGCACGGCCGGGATCCGGGCGTCGGCGAGCAGCCCGGGCAGCGGGTCACGGGCCGGCAGTGAGAGCACCACGGCGCCGTCGGCCTGGCCGTTGCGCAGGTCACCGACCAGGCGTTTGTGCCCGTCGGCGCCGACCATCTGCAGGGCCAGCTGGACCGAGGCGGGACGCAGCACGCTCATCAGCCCGCCGACGACGCGGCCGAAGTACGGGTCGGCGAAGAACCGGCTCATGAACGGGTCGTCGTCGTGCGTCTCGGAGTCGGAGACCACGAGGGCCACCGTGCCGGTGCGCCGGGTGACCAGCGAGCGGGCCATCTTGTTCGGCACGTACCCGGTCTGCTCGACAGCGGTCCAGACCAGCTCGTGCAGCTGCGGGTCGACGTTGCGGATGCCGTTGACGACCCGCGAGACGGTGGCTCGTGAGACGCCCGCCACGCGGGCCACGTCCTCGAGTGTGGGCAGCCGGTGGCTCTGCATGCCGAAGTTATAGCACGGAGCGGAGAGCGCTTTCCGTTCGCGAGGCCGCCGGGTGGCCCGGACCGCGGCGCGAGCGCGGTTCGTGACGTTCCGGAACCCCAAACCATTGACGTACGTCGTAACAAACTCGCAATCTGGAAAGCGCTCTCCAAGCGTACGCACCGTCCTGATGAACCTTGGGAGATCCCCCATGCACCGACGAACGCTCCGAAGGCTGCTGGCGCCGTTGAGCGCCATCGCCCTGACCAGTGCCCTGCTGGTCGCCGTCAACCAGCCCGCCCACGCCGCCGACTCGCTGCTCTCGCAGGGCCGCCCGGCACTCGCCTCCACCACCGAGAACGGTGAGTCGCCGGCCATCGCCGCCGTCGACGGCCGCTCCGACACCCGCTGGGGCAGCCTCTGGACCGACCCGCAGTGGCTGCGCGTCGACCTCGGCGCCACCGCCACGATCACGCAGGTCAAGCTGCAGTGGGAGGCCGCGTACGCGAAGGCCTTCCAGATCCAGACGTCGCCCGACGGCAACACCTGGACCAGCATCTACAGCACCACCACCGCGACCGGCGGTTACCAGACCCTGGCCGTCAACGGCTCCGGGCGGTACGTCCGCGTCTACGGCACCCAGCGCGGCACCACCTACGGCTACTCGCTCTACGAGTTCCAGGTCTACGGCACGTCACAGTCCACCCCGCCGCCCACCGACGGCCCCGGCTACGTGTACGCGAACCCGCCGGTCACCGGCGTGATCCCGTCCACCGCCACCCCGCCGGCGCAGAACCCGCCGGTCACCCACCGCGAGTTCCAGGCGAACTGCTCGGTCAGCCGGACGAACCTCGGTGACGACCCGATCGTCTTCCCGAACCTGCCCGGCGCCTCGCACTCGCACACGTTCATGGGCAACCGCACCACGAACGCCGCCACCACCCTGTCCTCCCTGCAGAGTGGCGGCACGTCCTGCATCACGCCCGGTGACAAGACCGGGTACTGGATGCCGACGCTGCTCAACGGCACCACCGCCGTGCAGCCGGAGGGCGCGCAGGTCATCTACTACAAGAGCGGCGTGCTCGACTACACCAGCGTCCGGCCGTTCCCGCCGGGCCTGCGCTACGTGGTCGGCAGCCCGACCTCGACCCTCGACGAGTTCCGCAACCACCCGGGCGCGGTCGAGGGCTTCGAGTGCGGCGAGCTCACCCGCAACTGGGACATCCCGGCCAACTGTGTGGCCGGCTCGCAGCTCAACGTCCGCTTCCAGGCGCCGAGCTGCTGGGACGGGATCCACCTGGACACCCCGGACCACAAGAGCCACATGGCGTACCCGATCGTCGGGGTCTGCCCGGCCGATCACCCGGTCGCCGTGCCGATGATCGAGTTCAAGATGGCCTGGCCGGTCAGCGGCAACCTGTCGCAGGTGAAGTTCGCCAGCGGGCGTGGTTACTCGTTCCACTACGACGTCTACAACGCCTGGGACCCGGCCGTGCTGGCCGCCCTGACCCGCCACTGCATCAACGGCGGGCTGCAGTGCAACCCGCGCGGCTTCGACCAGTACAAGCCGGAGCGCGGCGCCGCCCTCAACGAGAACTACCAACTCCCGTAAACCCGCGCGGCCCGGGAACTGCCTTCACCGACGGTTTCCGGGCCGTTCGATAACACCTTTTCATCGTACGATTTGAGAAATCTTTTCCAACGTCGCGGCCCGGCTCTGCACAATGTCGTCGGCGAGCTTCTTCGTACGCGTTTCCGCCCCGGCGGTCTGCTCGCTCCCGGCCAGCTTCCGGCCCTGTTCCAGGTGCTCGCGCAGCGCCTTGACGAGCAGGGTGTCGAACGCCGCGCCGCGCTGTGCGGTGGCCGAGGTGACCAGCTCCGGGGTCACCATGCCCGGCATCGGCATCCCCTCGTGCTGGTTCACGGCGGGCAGCCCGGCCTCGCCGCCCAGCTGCCGCAGCGTGCCCAGCTCGGCCTCGGTCACCGCCTTGAACTGGGCGGACAGGTCCTTGAGGGCCGGTTCGCCGGTGTTCGTGGCGGCCAGGTCGAGCAGCGGCAGCAGCTGCTCGTCCATCGCGATGTTGATCTCCACCCAGGCGCGGTCGGTGCCGCCGAAGGAGGCCGCGACCGCAGGGGAGGGTGTGGCCGGGACGCTCGGCGCGGCCGGGGCGCCGCACGCGGTCAGGCCGAGCGCGAGGGCGGCGACGAGGAGCCGGTGATTTCCATTCACGGGCGGAGTTTCCAGTTCCGGAACCGGTCATGTCAATCCCGAGTATTGACCGCAGGCAACATGAGCGAAACAATCGCCATCGCTTGGAGAGCGCTTTCCCTATTCGGATTACCCTCCCCCCTTGGGTGTGATCATGAGTGAACTACCGGGTCCGGATCGGCGTCCTCGCCGCAGACCGGCTGTTCTTGCAGCGACGCTCACGGCGCTGCTCGCCATCGCCGGCGCGGCTGCCGTCGGCGCCACGACCGCCAGTGCCGCCGTTCCCGCGGACTGCACCGAGAACGCCGCACTGGGCCGCCCGGCCACCGCGTCCTCCGTCGAGGGTGACGCCTGGACCGCGGCGATGGCCGTCGACGGCAACGCCACCACGCGCTGGGCCAGCCAGTGGGCCGACCCGCAGTGGCTGCGCGTCGACCTCGGCGCCGCGACCACGATCTGCGGCGTCGTGCTGCAGTGGGAGGGCGCGTACGCCAAGGCGTACAAGATCCAGACCTCGCCGGACGGGACCACCTGGACCGACGTCTATGCGACGACGACCGGGGCCGGAGGCACCGAGAGCCTGACCGTGACCGGCTCCGGGCGCTACGTCCGGATGAACGGCACAGCGCGGCCCGGCGGCTACGGCTACTCGCTCTGGGAGTTCAAGGTCCTGACCGGGGGCGGCGGCACGACGCCGACCACCTCGCCGACGACCACCCCGCCGACCCAGGAGCCGGGCAACTTCACCACGGTCTGGCAGGACACCTTCGACGGCGCGGCCGGCACCACGCCGTCGGCCGGGAACTGGCTCAAGCGGACCGGCACGCAGTACCCGGGCGGCGCCGCGAACTGGGGCACCGGCTCGGTCGAGACCGCGAGTGACTCGACCGCGAACGTCGCGCTCGACGGCGCCGGCAAGCTCGCCATCAAGGCGAACCGGGACGGCGCCGGCAAGTGGACCTCGGGCCGGATCGAGACGCAGCGCACCGACTTCGCGCCGCAGCCCGGCGAGATGCTCAAGTTCAGCGCGGTGCTCAAGCAGCCCGGCGTCACCAACGGCCTCGGCTACTGGCCCGGGTTCCGGGCCACCGGCGCGGCCTACCGCGGCAACTACACCAACTGGCCGTCGGTCGGCGAGACCGACATCATGACCGACGTCAACGGCCGCGACCAGCTGGCGCAGACGCTGCACTGCGGCACCGCGCCGGACGGGCCGTGCGCCGAGTACACCGGGCGCTCCTCCGGGTTCGCGTCCTGCACCGGCTGCCAGGCCGGGTACCACGAGTACTCGCAGGTCATCGACCGGACCAAGACCGACGAGGAGATCCGCTTCTACCTCGACGGGCGGCAGACCTGGATCGTGCGCGAGTCCCAGGTCGGCGTCACGGCGTGGCAGGCGGCCGTGCACCACGGCTTCTACCTGCGCCTCGACCTGGCGATCGGCGGCTCGCTGCCGAACGCGATCGCCGGGGTCACCACGCCGACCGCCGAGACCACGCCCGGCGGCGTGCTCAGCGTCGACTCGGTCACCGTGGCCAAGGCGACCGGCACGACCGCGGCCGCGATGACCGATCCGGCCGTGCCGGCCGGTCCCAGCGTCGTCAAGGTCACCGGCAGCCAGGGCAACTGGCAGCTCACCGTGAACGGCACACCGTGGCAGGTCAAGGGCATGACGTACGGGCCGCCGCAGGGTGCCGCGGACGGGTACATGCGGGACCTGAAGAACATGGGCGTCAACACCATCCGGATCTGGGGACCGGACGCGAACACCCCGCTGCTGCTCGACACGGCGGCCCGGTTCGGGATCAAGGTGGTGGTCGGGCTGTGGCTCAACCACGGCGCGGACTACGTGAACGACACCGCGTACAAGTCGGCGGCCAAGGCCGACGTGCTGAACTGGGTGAACCAGCTCAAGGGCCGGCCGGGCGTGCTGCTCTGGGACGTCGGCAACGAGGTCATCCTGGAGATGCAGAACTACGGGCTGACGGCGGCCGAGGTCGAGGCGCGGCGGATCGGGTACGCGAAGTTCGTCGGTGAGCTGGCCGACGCGATTCACGGCGTGGACCCGAACCACCCGGTGACCTCGACGGACGCGTACACCCACGCGTGGACGTACTACAAGCCGTACGCGCCGTCGCTGGACCTGCTGGCGGTCAACTCGTACGGGGCGATCGACACCGTGAAGCGGGACTGGATCTCCGGCGGGTACACCAAGCCGTACATCCTGACCGAGGGCGGGCCGTCCGGCGAGTGGGAGGTGCCCGGTGACGTGAACGGGGTGCCGAACGAGCCGACCGACCTGCAGAAGAAGGCCGGGTACACGTACAGCTGGAACGCGATCAAGGGGCACCCGGGTGTCGCGCTCGGCGCCACCGAGTTCCACTACGGCCTGGAGAACGACTTCGGCGGGGTGTGGCTGAACACCACGACCGGGGGGTGGCGCCGGCTCGGGTACCAGGCGCTGCGCGAGGCGTACACCGGCCAGCCGGTGCCGAACTCGCCGCCGGAGATCACCGCGATGACGGTGGGCAGCCAGACCGCGGTGCCGGCCGGCGGGACGTTCACGGTCAACGTGACCGCGACGGACCCGCAGAACGACCTGATCCGCTACAACATCATGACCAGTGACAAGCACATCAACGGCAACAAGGGCCTGCGCCAGCCGGCGTTCACCCAGACCGGGAACGGCCAGTTCAGCGTCCGGGCGCCGGAGACGCTCGGGGTGTGGAAGGTCTACGTGTACGCCTACGACGGGCAGGGCAACGTCGGCATCGAACAGCGCTCGTTCAAGGTGGTGCCGCCGACCGTGCCCGGGACGAACCTGGCCCGCGGCAAGACGGCCACCGCGTCCACGTACCAGCCGACCGGCACGAACGGGCCGCAGCTGCCCGGGTACGCGGTCGACGGCGACTATGGCACCCGCTGGGCCAGCGAGTGGGTCGACACGTCGTGGCTGCAGGTGGACCTGGGCTCGGTGCAGTCCTTCGACCACGTGAACCTGGCGTGGGAGGCGGCGTACGCCACGGCGTACCAGATCCAGACCTCGACCGACGGCACCACCTGGACCACGGTCTACTCGACCGCGGCCGGTGACGGCGGCTTCGACAACCTGGCGATCAACGGCTCCGGCCGCTACGTCCGGGTCAACAACACCGCGCGGGCCACCGCGTACGGATATTCGCTCTACGAGTTCGGCGTCTACCGCTCCTGACCGGTCATGAGCTTGTCGGGGGTAGTGCTGCTACCCCCGACAAGCTCGATCTGTTTCGCGGCCCGCGCGGCAGGTTGTCTGGTCGGCATGCGAGCAACCCTTCTGTACGGCGCCGGCGACGTCCGCGTCGAGAACGTCCCCGACGCCACCCTGAAGCTCCCCACCGACGCCCTGGTCCGGGTCACCGCCGCCTGCATCTGCGGCTCCGACCTGTGGCCCTACGCCGGCAAGGCGCACGACAGCGGCCCGGCCCGGATGGGCCACGAGTTCATCGGCGTGGTCGAGGCGGTCGGCGCCGAGGTCACCTCGGTCAGGCCCGGTGACCTGGTCATCGCCCCGTGGATCATCTCGGACGGCACCTGCGAGTTCTGCCTCGAGGGCAAGCAGAACGCCTGCGTGCACCTGAGCATGTGGGACATGGAGCCGGACGAGGGCGGCCAGGCCGAGGCGGTGCGGGTCCCGTCCGCCGACGGGACGCTGGTCAAGGTCCCGGCCGGCGTCGACGCCGCGCTGATGCCGTCGCTGCTCACCCTCTCCGACGTGTTCGGCACCGGCTACCACGCCGCGGTCGCCGGCGGCGTCACCCCGGGCAGCACGGTCACGGTGATCGGTGACGGCGCGGTGGGGCTGCTCGCGGTGCTGTCCGCGAAGCTGCTCGGCGCGGAGCGGATCGTGCTGATGGGCCGCCATCGGGTCCGCACCGATCTGGGCCGGGAGTTCGGTGCGACCCACGTCGTGGCCACCCGCGGCGCGGAGGGCATCGAGGCGGTCCGTGAGCTCACCGGCGGGCACGGCGCGCCGGTCGTGATCGAGGCGGTCGGCACCCGGGACGCCTACGACCAGGCGGTCGGCGTGGTCCGGCCGGGCGGCACGATCAGCCGGGTCGGCGTCCCGCAGTACGAGGAAGCCCCGATCGGTGTCGGCAGCCTGTTCCTGCGCAACGTCCGGCTGGCCGGCGGGGCCGCGCCCACCCGCGGCTACATCGAGCAGCTGATGCCCACGATCCTCGACGGCACGATCAACCCCGGCAAGGTCTTCGACGTCACCACGACCCTCGACGGCACCCCGGACGGCTATCGGGACATGGCCTCCCGCAAGAGCCTCAAGGTCCTGATCACGCCGTGACGGTCATTATCTCAACCCCTTTATCGTACGAACGCAGTCGTACCGTAGGAGCGTGACCAGCAAGGACAACCGAGCCGACGTCCGTGACTTCCTGGCCAGCCGCCGGGGGAGGATCAGCCCTGAGCAGGCCGGTCTCCCGCCCGGCGGCCGGCGACGAGTGCCGGGGCTGCGCCGGGAGGAGGTCGCGGTGCTGGCCGGGGTGAGCACCGAGTGGTACACCCGCCTCGAGAAGGGCCACATCGCCGGCGTCTCCGAGGACGTACTGGTCGCGGTGGCCCGGGCGCTGCGGCTCGACGACGAGGAGCGGACGTACCTGTTCGACCTGGCCCGGGCCGCACGCCCGTCCGGCCGTCTGCGCGGCTGCCGCGGACCGGTGCCGGTGCCGCCGCAGGTGCAGTGGATGCTCGACGCGATGACGATGAGCGCCGCCGTCGTCACCAACGGGCGCTGGGACGTGCTGGCCGACAACGCGCTGGCCCGGGCGCTCTACGCGCCGATGCTGGCCAACGGGACCAACGTCGCCCGGTATCACTTCCTCGACCCGGGTGCGCGGCACTTCTACGCCGACTGGGAGGCCGCCGCGACCACCGTGGTGGCGTTGCTGCGCGCCGAGGCCAGCCGGTATCCGTGTGACGAGGGGACCCGCGAGCTCGTCGCCGAGATGGGTGCGGCGAGCCCGGAGTTCCGGAGCCGTTGGGCCGCTCACGACATCCTGCTGCGCAACCACGGGACCAAGACGTTCCGGCACCCGGTGGCCGGGCCGATCGAGCTGGCCTACCACTCGATGGAGCTGCCCACCTCGGCGGACGCGCCGCACCTGCTGACCACGTACACCGCCGAGCCGGGTTCGGCGGCCGAGGACCAGCTGCGTTTCCTGGCCAGCTGGGCGACCGAAATGTCGGATACCATGACCCCGTCATGAGCGCTGATCTGTTGGACGTCCGCCGCATCTACTACGAACCGGCCGCTGCCGCCCTGCCCCGCGGCAAGGAGATCCTGGCGCGTTTCCCGGCCGCGCACCTGGTCGAGGTGGAGAGCCACCAGCGGATCCCGGAGCTGTACGGCGACGAGACCAATGTCGACCGCTGGGTGCGGATCAAGCGGGAAGCGCTCGTGCTCGGGGTGAAGAAGACCCTGACCGCCCGCCCGAACGGCCGCTCGGCCGACTTCATCGCCCCGTCCACCGCGAACGGCTGCGCGATGGCCTGCGCGTACTGCTACGTCCCGCGCCACAAGGGATACAGCAACCCGATCACGGTCTTCGCCAACATCGACAAGATCTCCGGGTACGTCACCCGGCACGCCGCGCGGCAGGGCGTCAAGCCGCAGCCGAACGAGTGCGACCCGTCCGCCTGGGTCTACGACATCGGCGAGAACTCCGACTGCAGCGTCGACGCGCGGATCAGCGACAACGTCCGTGACCTGGTCGAGGTGTTCCGCTGGCTGCCGCACGCGAAGGCCTCGTTCGCCACCAAGCACGTCAACCGCGACCTGCTCGGCTGGGATCCCCTGGGCCGCACCCGGATCCGCTTCTCCCTGATGCCGCACCCCGACGCGAAGCTCCTCGACATCCGCACGTCCCCGATCGCCGACCGGATCGCCGCCATCGACGACTTCGTAGCGGCCGGCTACGAGGTCCACGTCAACTTCAGCCCGGTCGTGGTCCGCCCCGGCTGGCTCGCCGACTGGGCCGAGCTGCTGGACCAGTTGGACGCCGGCATCGGCCCGGCGGCGAAGTCCCAGCTGGCCGCCGAGGTCATCTTCCTGACCCACAACAAGGACCTGCACGAGGTCAACCTGGGCTGGCACCCGAAGGCCGAGGACCTGATCTGGCGCCCCGACCTGCAACAGCCGAAACTCTCCCAGAACGGTTCCTGGAACGTCCGCTACCGCACCGGCGCCAAAGGCCAGTACGTGTCATCCCTGCTGGACCTGATCGCCGCCCGGACCCCTTATTGCCGAGTCCGCTACGCGTTCTGACATGCACACCATCGAACTCCTCCTGGACCCGGAGTCAGAGCAGGCCATTCGC
>NZ_LLZH01000021.1:0-3669 GCF_001509495.1 Actinoplanes awajinensis subsp. mycoplanecinus
GTGCGGGGGGGGAGGTCGGGGGCTCCGCGTCGTACCGTGTGGGGTTTTTGATTTTGGGGTGGCCGGGAGGGGATCGCCTGCCGGGAGTGGCGGATTTCTGCCTGGCGGTGCTGTCACATTTGGGGGTGGTGGGTCGTCCTTCTCCGGTAGGTACCGACACGGAGGAGCGCGACATGAAGGTGGTAGTCGTCGGCGGGACCGGGCAGACCGGCACGTTGCTGGTCGAGGAGTTGCGGGCGCGGGGGCACGAGGCGGTGGCGGCCGCCCGGTCGACCGGGGTGGACGTGATCTCCGGGAGTGGCTTGGAGCAGGCGCTCGCCGGGGCGGACGTGGTGGTGGACGTGCTCAACACGACCGAGCAGGAGGAGGCGGCCGCGACCGCGTTCTTCCGGGCGTCGTCGGAGAACGTGGCGACGGCGGCGCGGGCGGCCGGGGTCCGGCATCACGTGCTGCTATCGATCGTCGGGTTGGAGGCGGCTTCCGACTTGGCGTACTACCGGGCGAAGCTGGCGCAGGAGGCGGCGGTCAAGGCCGGTGGGGTTCCGTACACGATCGTCCGGGCCACCCAGTTCCACACGTTCCTGGCGCCGCTGATCCGGGCCAACGCGGTGGACGGCGAGGCCCGGCTGGCTCCGGTGAACCTGCAGCCGATCGACCTCGCCGACCTCACCACGATCCTGGCCGACGTGGTCGAGTCCGAACCGGCCAGCACGGCCAGCACGGGCGGGACGGCCAGCACGGGCGGGACCGTCGAGGTGGCCGGGCCGGAGGTGCTGCCGCTGGACGAGATCGGCCGGCGGCTGGCTCCCGACCTGAAGATCACCTCGGATGGCAGGCCGTTCTTCGGTGCGAACGTTCCGGTGAACGCGCTGGTGGCCGGGCCGGGAGCGCGCCTCGGCACGATCACCCTCGCCGAGTGGCAGGCGGCGGACGCGGGCTGATCCGAGCGCTCAGGCTTTGGTCTTGAAGGTGCTCCGGTAGGACTGCGGGGTCGTGCTCAGCCGCTGACCGAAGTGATGCCGCAAGGTCTGTGCGCTGCCGAACCCCGCTTTCCCCGCGATCACGTCCACCCCCAGCTCGGTGTCCTCCAGCAGCCGCCGGGCGAGCAGCACCCGCTGGCCGGTCAGCCAGTCGTGCGGGGTGGCGCCGGTCTCGGCCCGGAACCGGCGGGCGAACGTCCGCGGGGCCAGGTGCACCAGGGCGGCCATGGTCTCCACGGTGTGCTCCCGGTCGAGGGTCTCCAGCAGGTGGGTCAGCAGCGGCTGGAGGGTCTCGCAGGACACCGTCGGCATCGGCGTCTCGATGAACTGGGCCTGGCCGCCGTCCCGGTGCGGCGGGACGACCATCCGCCGGGCGATCTGCGCGGCCACCGCGGAACCCTGCTCCTCGCGGATCAGGTGGAGGCCGCAGTCGATCGCGGCGGCGGTGCCGGCGCTGGTCAGCACGGTGCCGTCGGCGACGTAGAGGACTCCCGGGTCGACCTTCGCCGCGGGGAACCGGTCGGCGAGCCGGTCGGTGTGCCGCCAGTGTGTGGTGCAGCGGCGGTCGTCGAGCAGGCCGGCCTCGCCCAGGGCGAACGCGCCGGTGCACACGCTCATCACCCAGGCGCCGCGGTCGTGTGCGTGGCGCAGCACCTCGAGGATCTCGGGCGGCGCGTCCTGGATGTCGTTGGGGACGACGGCGACCAGGTCGGCGGTCCAGGCCGGGGTGAGGTCGTGGCTGGGCGTGATCGCGAAACCGGAGTGGGTCGGCACCGGGGCGCCGCCGACGCTGCAGACCGAGAACTCGTATCCGGGCAGGCCCTCCGGGGTGCGGTCGTAGCCGAACAGCTCACAGAGGACACCCAGCTCGAAGACCGCCACCTCCTGCATGGCGATCACGGCAACGCTGCGCAACATGCCGACACCGTACCGAAGGTTGGCAGTTTCTTGAAGATGTATGGCATTACTGCCACTGGTACGACACCGGTTTCGGGACGACGCTAGAGGCATGGAAATCATCCTTCTTGCCTTCTTCGTCCTACTTTTGATCGCTTCCGCGGTCGGCCTCACCGCGGACAGCCGGGACAGCGCCGATTGGAAGCCCGGCGTCGACGGCCGCCGCGACTCGTGACCGCTCCCCGGGAGAAGCCGCCGGACGATTTCCGCCCCCCGTGGGTGACGGTCGCCCGGCGGCATTTGGCACAGTGGACAGATGCTGACCGACGTGGACCTGCCCGCGCCCGGACTGCTCTGGACCCGCTGGGCCGCGCTGAGCGCCGCGATGACCGGCATCAGCCGTGGTGAGCGGTGGTCCATCGACGAGCGCGGCGCCCGGCGGGACGACCCGGACACCGGCTGGGCCCGGTTCGCGCTGCTCGACGGCCGCCGCGCGGTCCTCTACGGCGCGCACCACGACCACCACGCCGCGGTCTCCACCGACCCGGCCGCCGACCCGCTCACCGGCGCGCCGGACTGGCTGCCCTGGGCCGAGCTGGCGCCGCTGGCCGAGAACGACGAGCTGGGTTTCGTGATCTGGCACGAGAACGGCCGCTGGTCCCGGGTGCGCTACCAGCCCCGGTACGACGACGGCATGGTCGAACTGCTCGCGCCGCTGCTCAGCGAGGAGCGCATGGTCACCGCGCTGCACGCCGTCACCGGTCTGGCCGCCCGGCCCGGGCTGCGCGAGATCGCCGCCGACCTGCTGCACGCCGCGATCCGCGGTGAGGTCGACGCCGGGCACCTCGACGCGCTGCTCGGTGACACCGCGGACATCGGGGCCGCGCTCGCCGCCGCGAACCGGGGCGGGATCACGCCGGGCACCCGGGCGCCGCGGATCGCGCCGGGGCAGCGCCCGCCGATGCGCCGGGTCCGGCGGCTCAGTCAGGGCGAGCACGACCGGCTGGTCTGGTCGGCCATGCGCGAGGCGACCGAGTTGCGCCGGCCCGCGCCACCGGACACCGACGAGCTCGGCGCGCTGGTCAGCTGGCTGCAGGAGCGCGCGCCGGCCGGTGACGGGCGGTGTTCGCTGCTGGCCTACGCGGACGCGACGAGCTTCAGCTCCCAGCCCGGCGAGCACCCACCGGCCGACCGGCCGGGCGAGGAGCGTTACGCGGCGTTCCGCCGTCTCACCGAGCTGGTCCGCGCGCTGCGCCGGGCCGAATCCGATCCGCGTTACGGCCGCTGGTTCTACCTGCGGGTGGAGACCAGCGCCAACAAGTTCCGGATCGAACGCTGCTACGACTCCTGGCCGTCCTGGTGGCCCGACGACGGCGTCTCCGGCCCCTGGCGCACGAATCTGCAGGAGGAGGTCGAGGCCCGCAACCCGCGCTGGCGTCCGACGTGGACACCGCTGCTGGACCCGGAGATCGCCTACCGCCCGACGTCGTGAGATCGCTTCCTGAGACCGCTTCAGGAGACCGCTTCAGGAGACCCCGAAAGATCAAGATGTCGTGCGTCCGCTGGGGTGCGGACCGTCGCTCCCGCCGGGACCCCTGCGGGCTCCGCTGGCCGCTACGCGTCCAGAACGCGAAGCCCTCCGGGGCGACGTCCGTGGGCGGTTGCGGTCAGACCAAACCCCAAGCGTGTGAAGTTTCGGCGCGCACCGCACCACAACTCCCCACGCAAGCCCGGAAACCCCGGAGCGTGGGGACTTTCGGCGCGCACCGCACCACAACTCCCCACGCAAGCC
>NZ_LLZH01000022.1:0-24737 GCF_001509495.1 Actinoplanes awajinensis subsp. mycoplanecinus
GGAGCGTGGGGACTTTCGGCGCGCACCGCACCACAACTCCCCACGCAAGCCCGGAAACCCCGGAGCGTGGGGACTTTCGGCGCGCACCGCACCACAACTTCACACGCAAGCCCGGAAACCCCGGAGCGTGGGGACTTTCGGCTCGTAGCGCACCACAACTTCACACGCAGCGCGGGCGACCCCGGAGCGTGGGGAGTTTCGGCGCGTGGCGCGCCACGACCTCACCCGCAAGGCGGTGTGGGTCATGCGTGGTGGAGGGACTCCCAGCGGGTGCGGGTGAGGAAGGCCAGGCGGGCCTGTTTGTGGCCGAGGTCGATGGTGGGGCCGAGCTCGAAGCCCTGCCGTTCCATCCGGGTGATGGCCTTCTCGTTGCGGATGTCCGGCTCGACGATCAGGCGGCGCACGGCCGGGTCGAGGAACGCGAACTCGTGCAGCGCGGGCATCGCGACGCTGGTCAGGTGGGGCAGTTCCCGGTCGCCGGGCGAGAACATCAGGTGGACGCCAAAGTCGCCGCCCTGGACGTCGTAGCACTCGCTGACCGGGTCGTGCTCCGGCTGGTAGGTCTGGAAGACCCCGATCGGCTGCTCGTCGATGAGCATCAGGTACGCGTGGTGGCTGTCCAGACCGGCCACGAACGCGTAGATCTCGCGCACCTGGTCGACGGTGTGGTCGAGCATGCCCCAGTACCGGTTGCGCGGCTGGGTGACCCAGGAGTGCACCAGCTCGGCGTGCACCGCCGGGTCCAGCGGGATCAGGCTGAACTCGCCCAGCCCGATGAGCTTGCGGGAAAAGACGGCAGTCATGACGATTCCTCTTCGAGGTGGAGACGGTCCCAGTCGGTGATCAGCGGGACCAGCTCGCCGTTCGCCCACAGCGGCAGCTGGTCGAGGAAGTGCGGGGAGTCCGGCGCGTCGACGGCGCCGAACGGCACGACCCATCGGCTGCGCTGCCGGTCGGTGAGGTCCCACACGTACCGGGCGACCGGGCCGCGCCAGCACAGGTCGCTGACGCCCGGGATGCTCGTGGTGTTGAGCACGCAGCCGGGCGAACCGCTGAGCTCGACCCGGGGCAGTTCGCAGTCCAGCCCGGGCAGGACGAGCGGGTGCAGCAGATGCCGCGAGCCCCAGGTGCCCGAGGACGGCGTCGGGGCGAGATCGGAGACGGACAGGCCGAGCCCGTCGAGGATCCCGTCGAGGGAGTGGCCGATCCGGCCGCGCGGTTCGGTCCACGGTGCGAAGACCGGGTCGTACCCGTGCTCGGCGAACAGCGGCCGCAACGCCGGATGATCGTGGAGTTTCCGGGCGGCCGCGGAGCGCGCGGCTCCGCGCCGGCCGGCCTCGACCGAACCGGCCGGCATCGAGGTGTCCATGTGGATCTGCTCGGGTGCGGCGCCGGCCGAGAGCAGCTCGCGGATCCGGCGGGCCCGGCCGGGCGGGGAGAAGTCCGCGCCGTAGGCCAGGGTGTCCGGCCGCCGGTCGTTGGCGTTCACCGCGTCGGTCACCGCGGCCCGGAACGGCGGGACCCAGCCCGGCTGCCAGGCGTACCGCGGCTCCCAGGCGGGGACCGGGACCTGCTGGTTCCGGGCGTCGCGGATCGGCACCCGGCCCGCGGTGAGCTGCAGCACCGTTCCGCTGTCGTCGGCGACCAGGACGCTGTTGACCGGTTCGACCCAGCCGGCGAACGCGTCGGCCACGTCGTCGGCGGTCCGCGCGTGCAGCAACCCGAGCAGCGCGTCGAAGCCCAGGTCGGCCGCGACGCGGGCCGGTGTGCGCAGGCTCAGGTTCCCGTCGATCACCGGGCCCCGGGACGTCTCCACGACGTCGACCACGATCGGGTCGGCACCGCGTACAAAAATCGTCTCTTGATGTTTGTGGACCGGCTCCCAGCCGGCCGGGCCACGGGCCTCGAGCCCGGCGGACGTCTCCCGGAATTGTTCCTGGTAGAGGTCCTGGTAGTCGGCCATCGCGTTGGTGATCGCCCAGGCCACGTCGCCGGCGTGCCCGAAGTGCTGCACGCCGGGCACACCCGGGAAGGTCAGCCCGGCCACGTCGAACTCCGGGCAGGCGAGCCGGATCTGCTGGTAGACGCCGGGCAGTTCGAGCAGCCGGTGCGGGTCGCCGGCGATCTCACCGGGCACCGCCCAGGCGTTGCTGCCGGACCCGCCGGGCCCCTCGACCGCGAACCACGCGGCGGCGTCCGGGCCGAGCGTGCGTTCGACGTGGGCGCGCCACATCTTGTTCGGGAACGTGCCGAACAGGATGTGCTGCACCTGGAAGACACCGAGCGACGACCACGGATGCCAGTCGACGCCGCCGGCCCGGACGCCGTCGGCGTAGGCGGTCAGCCAGCTCTTCGTGGTGTCGGCCAGCCGGACGAAGCACCGCTGGGCGGTGTCGTCGAGCATGGCCCGCCGGGCGAACCGGTCCCAGTCCACCTCGGCGGCACCCATGGTCGAGGCCAGCCGGCCTTCCGACCGCAGGCGCTCGACGAGCAGCTGGCGACCCCGATCGGAAGCGGTCACCCGCCCCTGCAGGAACGCCAGCTCGTCGACCGAGCCGGCCCGCAGGTGCGGGATGCCGTAGTCGTCGCGGTAGACGCTCATCCTCAGCCGGAGACCGCGATCGGGTTCGCCAGCTCACCCGCGAAGATCAGTGAGCTGGCCTGGTCGGTCAGGTCCACCATCTGCAGGGTGTTGCGCAGCTGGAGCCGGTTCAGGCAGGAGTGCGCGAAGGCCGGGCGGAACAGGTCGAGGCGACCGGCCAGATCCGGGTGGTCCTTGGCGTGGCCGCGGACGCAGTCGCCGGCCAGGCCCCAGAACTCGCTCTCGGACAGCACCCCGTCGACCGCCAGGATCCCGGCGAGGTGCCGGAGGAACCCGTCGAAGACGTCGGTGAACAGCGCGAGTTCCTTGATCTCGTCGGAGACGTCGATCCGGATCCGCTCCACCTCGGCGGGCAGCGGCTGGTCGTTCATCACCGCCACCTCCTCGCCGATGTCCTTCATGAACACCCGGCGCGGCACGTGGTTCTCGAACACCAGGATCAGGTTCTCGCCGTGCGGCATGAAGGCCAGGTCGTGCTTCAGCAGGCAGTGCACGATCGGCCGCAGGTAGGCCCGGAAATACGCCGTGACCCACTCGGCCGGGCTGGCGCCGGAGGCCCGGATCAGCGCGGTGACCAGGGCGTTGCCGTCCCGGTCGCGGTGCACCAGGCTGGCCATGGTGGCCAGCCGCTCGCCGTCGGCCAGCTGCGGCACCGGGCTCTCCCGCCAGAGGGCCGCGAGCATCTTGGTGTAGACGCTGGGCGTGCCGGTCCGGTGGTAGGCGTCGCCGGTGTAGCCGATCGCGGCCAGCTCGCGCAGCACGGAGAAGCCGCAGTCCCGCAGCTCCTCGTCACTGTCCACGAGCGACTTGACCCACTCGTTGATCGGCGGCGTGGCCCGCATGTACTTCGGCGACAGCCCGCGCAGGAAGCCCATGTTCTGCACCGCGATCGCGGTCTTCACGTAGTGCCGCTCGGGGCGGTCGGTGTTGAAGAACGTCCGGATCGACTGCTGCGCACGGTATCGGTCGTCGCCCTCGTCCAGCGGCACGATCGCCCGGCGGGCCACGTCCGCGGCGAACGTCACGGTGACCTTGTGCTCCCACTGCCAGGGGTGCACCGGTAGGTAGCGGTAGTCGTCCGGGTCCAGGCCGCGAGCTTTGAGGGTACGTTCATAGCGGTCCAACGTGTCCGCACCGAACTCGGCCAGGTAGTGCTCGCGCTCGTCACCGGTGGTCACGAACAGGCTGGCGTCCTTGCGGACCGCCACCCAGCGCAACCGCACCGGCTGCCCGGCCTCCGGCGCGTACGCCTCGTGGTCCTGGAGTCCGAAACCGATCCGCCCGTTGTTGGCCACGAAACCGGGGTGCCCCTCGGTCATCGCGGCCTCGATGGTCTGGAAGTCCGCGTGCACGAGGTCGTCCGCAGTCTCCCGGCGGTGGGTGAACTTCCAGGCGCTGCCGGCCAGCGTCGCGGAGATCTCCTCGAGGTACGTGCCGAGCAGCTTCTCCGGGATCCCGAGGGTCTCGCGCAGCCCGGTGACGAAGTCGAGCGCGTCGAGCGGGCCGCCCTCCAGGGAGTCCGCGTCGACGACCCAGTGCTCCAGGGCGAACCGCTGGGCCGTGAAGGTCAGGTCACCGAAGCGGTAGCTGTCGCCTTCCTCGTGGGTGGGCGTGATCAGGCGCTCGTGACTGAATTCGGCGATCGCCTTCGCGATCAGGCGGCGGTTGGCGAACTCCATCGCGGCGGGCTGCAGGTGCGGGGCGCTCATCGCGTACGCGGTGCGGGTGCAGAAGCTCAGCCGCCCCGTCTTGTCGTGCAGTGGGACGTCCTTCTCCACGACGAAACCGGCCTCGGCGTTCTTCCGCTGGATCGCGTCGTTGCGGACGTCCGGCTCGACCACGACACGGTCGATCCCGGGCTGGGCGAAACAGAAGTCCAGCACCGCGCGCATCACCGCCGAGGTGACACCGGCGCGGTGCCGGGTCGGCGGCGCGACCAGCACGTGCATGCCGAGGTCACCGGGGCGTACGGCGTAGTGCGGTGCCAGCTCGCTGTGCGCGGGGTCGTACGTCTCGGCCAGGAACAGCGGGGTGCCGTCGTCGTCGAGGCCCAGCCACGCGTGGTGGTGCGGGTTCTCGGCGATCTTCCGGTACTCGTCGCGGACCCGCTCCGGGCCGGCGCCCTGCAGCCCCCAGTAGTGCGACCGGGGGTGGGTCACCCAGCCGTGCAGCAGTTCCAGGTCGCGGTCGAGGTCGAGCGGTACGAGGTTCATGACGTCACCAGTTGTCGGGGAAGGTCGGCGGTGGGCGCGCCGAACTGCTGGAAGGCGATCCGCTCCTCGATCGGGTAGATCGCCCGGCCGGTCAGGCCCTTGAGGATCACCGAGTTCCGGTACGGCCCCATGCCCAGGTCAGGGGCGGTGAGGCTGTGCGTGTGCTCCTCGGCGTTCTGCACGAAGATCTCGTCACCGGCCACGTCGACCGAGTAGTCCACGGCCACGTCGAAACGGCCACGGGCGTCCCAGTTGATCCGGTCGCGGACCGGGTCCAGGAAGGACGGGACCCGCGCGGCGTACCCGGTGGCCAGCAGCAGGCCCTGTGTGCCGGCCGTGAACGAGCGGCCCTGCTCCCGGTGCTGCAGCGCCAGGGTGTACCGGCCGGCGGCCTCGTCCCAGATCACGCCCTCCAGCTCGACGCCGGTGAGCATGGTGGTCGGCACCGGGCCGGTGAGGCTCTTCGCGTAGAGCGTCTCGTAGATCGCGTCGACCAGGTCGGCGCTGATGCCCTTGTAGAGGTTGCGCTGCTCGCGGCCGAGCCGGTCGCGGACCTCCATCGGCAACGAGTGGTGGTACCGGATGTACTCCGGGGAGGTCATCTCCAGGGTCAGCTTGGTGTACTCCATCGGGAAGTACCGCGGCGACCGGGTGATCCAGCTCAGGTGGTAGCCGTACGTGTCGATCTCGGTGAGCAGGTCGTGGTAGATCTCGGCCGCGCTCTGCCCACTGCCGACCACCGTGATCGAGTCGAGGGACTGCAGCTTCGCCTTGTTGGCCAGGTAGTCGGCGCTGTGCACGTACGGTCCCTGGTCGACGACGGCCGGGACGCGGGGCGCGGTGCCGATGCCGAGGACCAGCTTGCGGGCCCGGAACGTCTCCCCCGCCGTCTGCACGAGATATGCCTCGCCGTCGTGGGTCACCTTGTCCACGCGGGTGTTCCAGCGGATCGAGCTCAGCTGGCCGGCGACCCACTTGCAGTACTCGTTGTACTCGGCGCGCAGCGGGAAGAAGCTCTCCCGGATGTAGAACGGGTACAGCCGGCCGACCTGCTTGAGGTAGTTCAGGAAACTGAACCGCGAGGTCGGGTCGGCCATGGTGACCAGGTCGGCGAGGAACGGCACCTGGATCGTGACGCCCTCGATCATCAGACCGGGGTGCCAGTCGAACCCGGCCCGCTGCTCCAGGAAGATCCCGTCCACGTCCGGCAGGTCCTCGGTGAGCGCGGCCAGACCGAGGTTGAACGGGCCGGCGCCGATCGCCACGAAATCGTACGTGTGCATCAGACCATCACCGCCGCGCCGCTCTTCTCGCCGAGCAGGTCCCGCCCGGTCAGCCGGAGCAGATTCAGCACGTTGGCCAGGTGTTCCATCGTGGTGTTCGGGTTCAGCAGGGTGAACTTCAGCCAGTAGTGGCCGCCCATCACGGTGCCGGCCACGATCGCCTCACCGCCGTAGAACAGTCGCTGGCGCAGCCGGGGCATCAGCTCGTCGCACTCGGCGACGGTCATCCCGTCCGGCCGGTACCGGAACAGCACGGTGCTCAGCGTCGGCGCGGCGAGCGCCTCGAAGTCGGGGTCCCGGGCGATCTCGGCGTGCACCTCGGCGGCACGGTCCACGACGGTGTCGAACATGGTGCCGATCTCCTCGGAGCCCATCGTGCGCAGCGTCATCCAGAGCTTGAGCGCGTCGAACCGCCGGGTGGTCTGCAGGCTCTTGTCCACCTGGTTGGGCACGGTCGCGGTCCGCGGGTTCAGGTAGTCGGCGTGCACCGCGATCCGGCGCATCGTCTCGCCCCGGCGCACCACGATCGCGCTGCAGCTGACCGGCTGGTAGAAGCTCTTGTGGAAGTCGACGGTGACCGAGTCGGCCCGCTCGATGCCGTCCAGCAGGTGCCGGCGGCGGGGCGAGACGAGCAGGCCACAGCCGTACGCGGCGTCCACGTGCAGCCAGATGCCCTGGCTCTCGCAGATCGGGCCGATCACGTCGACCGGGTCGATCCGGCCCAGGTCGGTGGTGCCGGTGGTGGCGACCACGGCCATCGGCAGGCCGCCGTCCCGGCGTACCCCTTCGATCGCCGCGACCAGCGCGTCCGGGTCCATCCGGCCGGTGCCGTCGGTGGCGACGCCGACCACCGCGTCCGCGGCCAGGCCGAGGATGCCGGCCGACTTGCTGACGCTGAAGTGGCTCTCGGTGGTCGCGAAGATCCGCAGCCGGGCCAGGTTCGCCTCGCGGGACCGGCCCTCCAGGGCCTCCTCCCGGGCGAGCAGCAGACCCTGCAGGTTGGACTGGGTGCCGCCGCTGGTGAAGACACCGTCCGCGCCGGGGCCGAAGCCGATCCGGCCGGCCGTCCAGTCGATCAGGCGGCGCTCGATCAGGGTGCCGGTGGCGCTCTGGTCCCAGGTGTCGACCGAGGAGTTGATCGCGGAGATCAGCACCTCGGCGCTCAGTGCCGGGATGGCGACCGGGCAGTTCAGGTGCGCCACGTAGGTCGGCTCGTGGAACCAGACGGCGTTGTCCACGTAGAGCCGGGCGACCTCGTGCAGCGCGGCACCGGTGTCGCCCAGCGGGCGGTCCAGATCCACGGCGTCGACCTGGCCCTGCAGGTCACCGACGGTGGCGCCGGAGTACGGCTGCCGCACTGCCTTCACCCGGTCGGCGAGCAGCGCCGATGCGTGCCACACGCCGGACGTGTACGCGTCCAGCGTGGACCCGGAGAACAGATGCGGGGACACGGACTCCTCCAACGCGGCCTCCTAAGGTAAACCTTACCTAACTTCGAAGGGGAGGCTAACCGGCCGGTCACGAATATGAAACCTGGAGCCTGAACGGCCGCTCATGATCCACAGGGGGTATGAGCAGCGGTCCCATGCCTTTCCGAGAGTGCATATCGAGCAGTAGTGATTAGTCACACAACACAAATGGGGCCTACCGCACGCGCGGCAGGCCCCGGTTCTCAGCCTCAGAAGGCAGTGAACGTGATCTGTGCGGCTCGCGGGTCACCGTCGTGGACCAGCGACTCCTGGTTGAGCACGTCGTCGAAGGCGAACGCGTACGCCTTGCCGTCGACCATGTTGGCGTGGATCACCTTGGCGTACAGGTTGGCCGGGTTGCCCTGGTAGAAGTCGGCAGCCGCGCCACTCGGCTGGACGTCCAGCCGGCCCAGCGTGGTGCGCTGCATCGCGGCGCAGAGGGTCCGCGCGATCGGGCCGACGACCTGGTCGTTCGGAGCGCCGAGCGCGCCGTCGCAGCCCCAGACGTTCGCGGTGCTCGGCTTGGTGAACGAGGCCACCGTCCGGCCCGAGGTGTCGGTGAAGTTCATGACGTCACCCGAGGTGCGGCCGGTGTACTTCACGCTCGGCTGGTCGGTGAACGGCGTGACGGTCAGGGCCTTCGAGGTGTACGCGCCCCAGGCGCTCGTGATGTACGAGTCCAGGTAGGTCGGGCTCATCAGGCCCGCGTCGGCCGCCTTGCCCGGCGCCAGCACCCGCAGCACGGTCCCGTCGGCGCGGGTCACCACGCTCTTCGCGAACGCGCCGTCCGCCTTGATCGCGTCGATCACCTTCTGCCGGCCGCCGGTCTTCACCTCGCCGGTCACGCTGGTCACGCCGCTGCCGCCGGTCACACCGACGATGTGCGGGATCGCGAACATGTCCACCTGCGAACTGTTCAGCCACAGCCCGGACGAGTTGACGGTGAACTCGCTCCAGTCGAACAGGATGTCGTGGTTCGGGTCGCCACCGGCCCACGGCGCGGGCTGCACCAGGCCGTCCGGGGTCAGCCGGAAGTCGAGCTTCTGACCGAACGAGAAGTACAACCGGCCGGAGAGGTTGCGCGGCACCTTGATCGTGGTGCTGCCGCCGCCGGCCGGGCCGTCGATCGACACGTCCGGAGCCGGGACCGGGGTGGCCGCGCCGCCGGTCCACGGCGTGAAGCCGCCGGCCTTGTTCACGTAACCGAGCTTGCCGGTGTCCAGGTTGACGCCCAGCACGTAGAGGTGGACGGCGTCGTTGCGGCCGGACTTGTTGCTCACCGTGACCGGGAGCAGGTCCTCGCGCGGCAGGACGGTCGCGGCCTTCGTCGGGGTGGCCGTCGGCGCGGTGGTCGTCGTCGGGGCCACGGTCGGCGCGGTGGTCGGCGCCGCGGTGGTCGGCGCCACGGTCGCGGTCTTCGTGGGGACCACGGTCGGCGCCGTGGTCACGGTGCCGCCGTCGGTCGCGCCGCCGCAGGGCTGGCCGTTCAGCTTGCAGTTGACCGGCTGGCCACCCGAGCCGACGAATCCGAACGTCACCTTTCCGTCGACCGGAATCGCGCCGTTCCAACTACTGTTCGTGAATGTCCGGTGACTGCCACTGACGGCCATCTGGGTGTCCCAGAAACTGCCGACAGTGCCACCGGCGGGCATGTCGAATTCCACTTTCCAGGAGGTCATCGCGGACGTTCCGGCGTTGCTGATGACCACCTCGTCCTGCCAGCCGGAGCCCCAGTCGGACACCGTACGCAGGGTAGCGGTGGCGGCAGCGGCGGACGCGGGCGGTGCTACCCAGGCGGTGCCGACCGCGGCGACGGTCGCCAGTGAAGCGAGCAACAACGTTCTTTTCCGGCGCATCGGGAATCGCCTCCGGGGGAGATGTGATCGGGGGAAGACCCCATTATGGGAAATCCCCGGGGCTTCCGGTCACATCTTTAAGGTTCCTTTAACGTGACGTCTTTCCCGGAACCCGATAACACTTTCCCCCAAATTTTCCGCCTAAGACCGGACCGCGGCGCGACCGGCCGACGCGTGGGGACTTCCGGCGCGGAGCGCACCACAACTTCACACACAGGCGCGGGACCGGGCGAGCGTGGGGACTTTCGGTGCGGAGCGCGCCCCAACTTCACACGCAAGGTGGGACAGGCCGACGCGTGGGGACTTTCGGTGCGGAGCGCACCACAACTTCACACGCACGCGGGGTGACCGTTACCACCCGCGGGCGTCGCCCCGGAGGGCTTCGCGGTCTGGACGCGTAGCGGCCAGCGAAGCCCGCAGGGGTCCCGGCGGGAGCGACGATCTGAACCCCGGCGGACGCACGACATCAAGCTCTTGAATTTGATCTTGATAGGGCGCGCCGGAAAGCGACCGGCGCCCCCTATCGAAATCGGACTAGCGGGACAACCGGAGGGCGGTCCAGGAGACCCTGGGGAGGGTCAGGCGGACCTCCGTGCCGGCCTCGGTGAGCCCGCCGGTCGGGATGTCCGTGGTCGGGCGGAGAGTCACCCGCTCCGGCTCGTCCCTCGTGTTGGCGGCGCGCAGGTCGTCGTCGGTCAGGGTCCAGGAGTCGGCCACCGACAGGTCCGCGCCGAACGCGGAGAGGTCGATGGTGAGTTCGACCGGGTTCTGCTGGTCGCGGTTGACGATGAAGACCGTGACGTCGCCGGTGGCCGCGTCGTGCGTGGCGACCGCGTCGATCACCGGGGCCGATCCATAACGGGCGGTCTCGTAGGTCGGGCTGTCGATCCGGGTCTCCAGCACGTCACCCTTGGCCAGGGCCGCGGTGCGGGCGAACGGGTGGAAGATGGTCTGCCGCCAGGCCGGGCCGCCGGGCTCGGTCATGATCGGGGCGATCACGTTGACCAGCTGGGCCTGGCAGGCGGCGGTGACCCGGTCGCTGTGCCGGAGCAGGGAGATCAGCAGGTTGCCGACCACCACCGCGTCGGCCACGTTGTACTGGTCCTCGATGACCCGCGGGGCCACCTCCCACTCCTTCGGGAGCGGGGCGCTCTGGAAGCGGGACAGGTACCAGACGTTCCACTCGTCGAACGACAGGTTGATCTTCTTTTTGCTCTTCAGGCGGGCGCCGACCGCGTCCGCGGTGGCCACGATGCTGTTCACGAAGTGGTCCATGTCGACCGCGCTGGCCAGGAACGAGCCGAGGTCCCCGTCGTGCTCCTCGTAGTACGCGTGGCAGGAGACGTATTCCACCACGTCGTACGCGTGCTCGAGCACCGTCGACTCCCAGGCGCCGAACGTCGGCATGGTCGAGCTGGAGCTGCCGCACGCGACCAGCTCGAGATCCGGCTCGGCGGACTTGAGCGCCCGCGCGGTGGACGCGGCGAGCAGGCCGTACTCCTCGGCGGTCTTGTGGCCGGTCTGCCAGGGGCCGTCCAGCTCGTTGCCCAGGCACCAGAGCTTGATCCCGTACGGCTTCTCCGCGCCGTTGGTGCGCCGCCGCTCGGAGAGCTCGGTGCCTTCCGGGTGGTTGATGTATTCATGAACGTCGAGCGCTTCCTGGACACCGCGGGTGCCGAGGTTGACCGCGTACATGATCTCCACGTCGGCCTTCTCGGCCCACTTGGCGAACTCGTCGATGCCGACCTGGTTCGTCTCGATGCTGCGCCAGGCCAGGTCACGGCGCCGCGGGCGCTGCTCGGCCGGCCCGACGCCGTCCTCCCAGCGATAGCCGGAGACGAAGTTGCCGCCCGGGTAGCGCACCATGCTGACCCCGAGTTCGCGGGCCAGCGCCAGCACGTCGGTGCGGAAGCCGTCCTCGTCGGCGCTCGGGTGGCCCGGCTCGTAGATGCCGGTGTAGACGCAGCGGCCCATGTGCTCGACGAACGAGCCGAAGGTCCGGCGGTTGACCGGCGCCACGACGGCAGCCGGATTCAATGCGACACGCGCACGGAGCATTGTGCTGTTCCTTAAGACCGGGGGGTCACTTGACGGCGCCGATGGTCAGGCCACCGCGCCAGTAACGCTGGAGAAGGAGGAAGGCCACGATCAGCGGCAGGATGGCCACCAGGGCGCCGGTCACGATCACGTTGAACAGGGCGGAGCCGCCGTTGCCGAGGATCGCCGACATGTACCAGGTCCGCAGGCCGACCGTGAGCGGGAAGAGATGGTCGTCGCTGAGCATCACCAGCGGCAGGAAGAAGTTGTTCCACGACGCGACCATCGAGAACAGCAGCACGGTGACCAGGGCCGGGCGCATGGCCGGCAGCGCGACGCTGCGGAACACCCGGAACTCACCGGCGCCGTCGATCCGGGCCGCCTCGAGCATCTCGTCCGGCACCGACTCGTGGGTGTAGACCCGGAGCAGGTAGACGCCGAACGGGTTGAGCAGCGACGGCAGGATCACCGCCCAGATCGAGTCGACCAGGCCGGCCTGCGACATCAACAGGTAGGTGGGCAGCACCAGCGCCGTCGCCGGGACCATGATCAAACCCAAGAGCAGAGCAAACAATGTGGTACGACCGGGAAAGCGCAGTTTGGCGAACGCGTATCCGGCGAGCGCGGAGACCACCGTGGCGCCGACCCCGCTGACCACCGCGTAGAGCAGTGAGTTGCGCAGCCAGATCAGGTAGATCCCGTTCTCCTGGGTGAACACCGTCTCCAGGTTGCCGGCCAGGTGGAAGTCGGCGAACCAGAGCGGCGCCGACTGGAACAGCCCGTCGTTGTCCTTCGTCGCGGCGACCAGCAGCCACCAGAACGGCAGCAGGAAGTACACCGCCATCAGGCCCATCACGACGTTCGGGAAGATCCCGGCGCGCTCCTTGGTGCTCGTCACAGCGCGCTCCGTTTCCTGGTCGCGAAGAGGAAGAGGTACGACCCGACGAAGACCACCGCGCCGAGCAGGAAGGAGATCGCGGCCGAGTAGTTGTACTGCTGGAACGAGAACGCCTGGTGGTACGCGTAGACGTTCGGCGTGTAGTGCTGGGTGATCGAGCCGGGGTTGAGCGGCTGCAGGATCAGCGGTTCGGTGAAGAACTGCAACGTCCCCAGGATGGTGAACAGGGTCGCCAGGATGAGCGCCGATCCGATCATCGGCGTCTTGATCCGCAGGGCGAGCTGCACCGGGCCGGCGCCGTCGATCCGGGCCGACTCGTAGACCTCCCGGGGCAGGCCCTGCAGCGCCGCGTACAGCACGATCATGTTGTAGCCGGCCCACTGCCAGGTCACCACGTTGCCGAGCGAGGCCAGCACCCACGAGCTGGACAGGAAGTCGATGTGCAGCGAGCTGAACGGGCCGGTCTCCTGGCCGTAGAGGAAGCCCCACATCAGGGTGCCGATCACCACGGGTACGGCGTACGGCACGAACGCGGCGAGCCGGAAGACCCGGGAGAAGCGCGACGTGGCGTGGTCGATCAGCAACGCCGCGAGCAACGCCAGCCCGATCATCACGGGCGTCTGCACCAGCCCGAACACCAGCACCCGGCCCACACCCTGGCGGACCAGCGGGTCCTGGAACGCCTGCTTGTAGTTGTCGAACCAGGCGAAGTGCTCACCCTCGATCAGGGTGGAGCGGTAGAGGCTGAGCTTCAGCGCGTACGCCATCGGCAGCAGCAGGAACGCGACGAGCAGCACCGCGAACGGGAGCACGAAGAGCCAGCCGGTGACGGCCTCCCGCGATCTGCCGAACAGCGGCGGTCGCGGGGAGGGCACCGCGGCCGCCGGAGCGACGGCCGCGGCATCGATCTGCACCTCGGTCATTACTTGACCTTGAAGCCCTGCTGGGTGGCGTACTGGGTGATGTTGGCCTGCGCGGTGTCCAGCGCCGCGGTCCACGAGGTCTTCTTCTCGATGGCCTGGTTCAGCCCGGTGGTGATCTGGTTGAAGTTGTAGCTGTTGAACGGGCTCCAGGAGAACGGGGCGATCGCCTTGTAGGCCGGCACGAACACGTCGTTGACGGTCTGGCCGCCGAAGAAGTCGTACTTCTTCTTGAGGAACGCGTCCGACTCGAGCACCGGTGTCGCGGTCGGGAACAGGTACGCCTGGTCGATGCCGATCTTCCAGGCCTCGGTGTTGTTCGCGCCGAAGATCTCCTTGGCGACCGTGGTGGCGGCCTCCGGGTTCTTCGACTGGTCGGTCACCGCGAACGACGAGCCGCCCCAGTCACCCTGCGCGTTCGCGCCGGCGGTCCACTGCGGCAGCGGCGCGGCCCGCCACTTGCCGGCCGTCGTCTTGGCCACGCTCTGCAGGTACCCCGGGCCCCAGCCGGCGGCCAGGTAGGTCACGTACTTGCCGGAGCCGAGCCCGTTGTAGAAGTCGGTGGTGCCGTACGCCTTGGTGTCGGCCAGGCCGGAGCCGACCATGCCCTCCCAGTACGACATGACCTGCTTGGTCGGCGCGTCGTTGACGCTCACCCCGATCTCCGCCGGGTTCGCCGTGTCATAGGTGTACGGCTTGGCGCCGGCCTGCCAGCTCAGCCCGGTCAGGAAGCCGCCGTCGTTCGCGCCGAAGTCGGTCATGAACGACTTGCCGGCGGTGGCCGCCTTCAGCTTCTCGGCCTGGACCTTGTACTCGTCCCAGGTCTTCGGGATGGTCAGGTCGTATTTCTTGAACAGGTCCTCGCGGTAGAGCATCGCCATCGGGCCGGAGTCGACCGGGATCGCGTAGACCTTGTCGCCGTTGCTGACCTGCTTCCAGGCCCAGTCGACGTAGCTGCCCTTGAGGTCGTTGGCGCCGTACTTGCCCATGTCGACCAGGTGCTTGGTGAGCTGGTAGGTGGGCAGTTCCTGGAACTCGAGCATGACCACGTCGGGCGCGCCCTTGCCGGCCTTGAGCGCGGTCTGCAGCTTGGTGTACTCGTCCTGGCCGGCGCCGGCGTTCGTCCACTCGATCTTGATGTCGGTGTGCGTGGAGTTGAACAGGTCGACGACCGGCTGGAAGGACGGATACCACGCCCAGACCTTCACGGTCACCGGGCCGGACGCCTTGTCGGTGCCGGCGTCGGATCCACCGCTGCAGGCGGCGACGGTCAGCGCGGTCACAGCCGCGACGGCCGCTATCACCGAGCGTCGTACACTAAAGTTTCTGACGTTCACTGGGTCCTCACAGGGTTTTCAGTTGATCAGGTCAGAAGAGCCGGCCTCCGGTGCTGGCACACCGGGGGTCGGCCGAACCAGCTCTTCACTGCGTCTCAGGCACTGTTGCTACGCTTTTGCAGCGCTGCAAAACAGCATGCACGGACGTCCAATCGACGGCAAGGGGTAACCTGCCGGAAACTTGGCGCGGTCGGAGGGGGCACATTGCGTCGAGAAGTCACGCTACGTGACGTGGCGGAGCTGGCTGGGGTTTCCAGCCGCACCGTCTCCAACGTGGTCAACGGGTATGCCAACGTCACCGAGCGGACCCGTACCCGGGTGCAGCGTGCGGTGGATGAGCTCGGCTATCGGCCGAACGTGCTGGCGCGCAACCTGGCACAGGGACGATCGGGACAGATCGCACTGGTCGTGCCGTATCTGGACACGCCGTACTTCGCCGAGTTGCTGCAGAGCGTGATCCGCGCGGCCCGGCAGCGCGGCTATAACGTTTTGATCGACCAGACCGACGGCGACGCCGAGCACGAGCGCGCGTTCATCGCGCACGGCTCCCAGCGGCTGCTCTTCGACGGGATCATCTTCAGCCCGCTCGGCCTCGATCAGAAGGCGCTCGCCGACCACGACCGGAACCTGCCGCTGGTGGTCCTCGGCGAACGCAGCAGCGACGGCACGTTCGACCACGTCGGCATCGACGACGTAGCCGCGTCCCGGGAGGCCACCGAGCACCTGCTCGGCCTCGGCCGGCGCCGGCTCGCGGCGATCGGCGACCAGCCGTACGCCACCGGCGAGGCGGCCCAGCTGCGCACCCAAGGATTCCGCGAGGCCCACGAGGCACGCGGGCTGACCGCCCGGGAAGACCTGATCATCAGTACGCCCCGGTTCAACCGCCGGGACGGCGCCCAGGCGATGGCCGCCCTGCTGGACCGGGCCGAGCCTCCGGACGCCGTCTTCTGCTACTCCGACCTGGTCGCCCTCGGCGCGATACACACCCTGGTCGGCCGGGGTCTGCGGGTGCCGGAGGACGTGGCCGTGATCGGGTACGACGACATCGAGGACGGCGCGTACTCGAACCCGTCGGTGAGCACCGTGTCACCGGACAAGGAGATGATCGCGACCAGCGCTGTCGAACGCCTGCTGCTGCGGATCGCCAGCCCCACCCCGCCGCCGGCCGTCGAGATCCGCGCACCGCACCAGCTGATCATCCGGCAGAGCACCGGGGGCGCTTAGGCCTTCGGCTCCGCGGGGGTCTCGAGGCCGGCCTGCTCGTCGCGGGTGGCCCAGTCCAGCAGCGTGTCCAGCGAGTGGTGCACGTCGTCGATGGTGGCGTGCAGGTCACCGAGCTCGGCGAACCGGGCCGGCACGGTCCGGACGGTGAACTCCTGCGGCCGCACCCCGGCGATCTCGTCCCAGGTGATCGGGGTGGAGACGGTCGCGGCCGGCACCCCGCGCACCGAGTACGCGCTGGCGATCGTGTGGTCGCGGGCGTTCTGGTTGTAGTCGATGAACAGCGCCTTCGGGTCCCGGTCCTTGCGCCACCAGGTGGTGGTGACGTCGTCCGGCAGCCGGCGCTCGACCTCACGGGCGAAGGCCAGCGCGGCCCGGCGCACGTCGGCGAACTCCCAGCGCGGCTCGATCCGGACGTAGACGTGCAGGCCACGGCCGCCGGAGGTCTTCGGGAAACCGGTCATGCCCAGCTCGTCGAGCACCTCGCGGACCACCGGGGCGACCCGGCGCACGGTGTCGAACGGGCAGTCCGGCATCGGGTCCAGGTCGATCCGCCACTCGTCCGGGCGCTCGGTGTCCGCCCGCCGGGAGTTCCACGGGTGGAACTCCACGGTGGACATCTGGACCGCCCAGATCACGTCGGCCGGCTTCGTCACGCAGAGTTCGTCGGCGTGCCGGTGGTAGCGCGGGAACGTCACCCGGACCGTCTCCAGCCACGGTGGCGCGCCGTTCGGCACCCGCTTCTGGTGCACCTTGTCCCCGGCCAGGCCGTCCGGGAAGCGGTGCAGCATGCACGGGCGCTCACGCAGCGCGCGGACGATCCCGTCACTCACCGCGAGGTAGTACTCCGCGAGGTCGAGCTTGGTCAGCCCGAGCTCCGGGAAGTAGATCCGGTCCGGGTTGGAGACGCGGACCTCGTGGTCGCCGGCCTGGACGGTGGTGGCTTTCGCTGCCATGGAAGAAAATCTAGCCCAACCAGGCGTCCTCGAGGTCGAGAAGCAGGGTGTCACCCGAGTCGAGCAGGTCCAGCAGCGGGCCGATCCGGGGCAGCTCGTGGGTGACGAAGTACGTCGCCGCCAGGCGCTTGCCGGCGTAGAAGTCGCCCGCGGAGTCCCCCGCCGCGTCCGCCTGCTCCAGCCACATCCAGGCGATCACCAGGTGACCGGCGGCGTCCAAGTAGGCCGTCGCGTTGACCAGCGCCTTCGCCGGGTCGCCGGCCGCCCAGAGCTTCGCCGTGGTCGCCGCGAGCCGGTCGCAGGCGGCCAGCACCGGCGCGCCCAGCTCACTCTTCTGCGCGGTCGCCCGGATCCGGTCCAGCAGCAGCGCGAGACCCGCGCCACCACCCTGGGTGACCTTGCGGCCGAGCAGGTCGAGGGCCTGGATGCCGTCGGTGCCCTCGTGGATCGAGTTGAGCCGGTTGTCCCGGTAGAACTGCTCGACCGGGTACTCCCGGGTGTAGCCGTAGCCGCCGTGGATCTGGATCGCGTGATCGTCGGCGAGCCGGCACCACTGCGAGGGCCAGGCCTTCACGATCGGCGTCAGGGTGTCGAGCAGCAGGTCGTTCTCCGGTGACGGCTGGTCCAGAAGGTTCGCCGCATAAAGCACAAGAGCAAGACCGCCTTCGACGTACGACTTGCTGGCGAGCAGCATCCGTCGTACGTCAGGGTGGTCGACGATCGGGACCGGCGGCGCAGCCGGATCTTTCGCAGCCACCGGGCGCCCCTGCTGCCGCTCCCGAGCGTAAGCGAGGGCGTGCAGATAGCCGGTGTAACCGAGAGCGACCGCGCCCGACCCCACCCCGATCCGCGCCTCGTTCATCATGTGGAACATGTACTGCAGGCCGCGGCCCTCCTCGCCGACCAGCTCGGCGGCGGCGTCCTCGAACGCCAGCACCGCGTTGGTGGTGCCCCGGTAGCCCATCTTGTGGTTCAGCCCGGCCAGCGTGACGCCGTTGCGCTCGCCGGTCGCCAGGTCCCGCTTCGGGACGATGAACAGCGACAGGCCCTTCACCCCGGCCGGCGCTCCGGCGACCCGGGCCAGCACCAGGTGGATGATGTTCTCGCTCAGCTCGTGGTCCCCGCCGGAGATCCACATCTTGCCGCCGGTGACCCGGTACGAGCCGTCCGCCTGCCGGGTGGCCCGGGTGGTCACGTCGCTGAGCGACGACCCGGCCTGCGGCTCGGAGAGGCACATCGTGCCGGTGAACCGGCCCTCCAGCATCGGGTGCACGAACCGGCGGATCTGCTCGTCGGTGCCGTGCGCCAGCAGTAGGTGCGCGTTCCCGCCGGTCAGCATCGCGTACGCCGAGGTGGCCGTGTTCGCCGCCTGGAACCAGAGGAAACAGGCCCGCTGCACGGCGTGCGGCAGCTGCAGCCCGCCGTGCTCGGCGTCCATCGTCGCGCCGAGCAGGCCGGACTCGGCGAACACCCGCAGCGCGTGCGCCACCTCCGGGATGATCTCCACCCGGGTGCCGTCGAAGGTCGGCTCGTTCAGGTCGTTCTTGCGGTTGTGCGGGGCGAAATCGCGCTCGGCGATCTGCTGGGACACGTCCAGGAACGCGTCGAACGTCTCCCGCGAATGCTCGGCGAACCGCTCCCGGGCGGTCAGTTTCTCCACGTCGAGCCACTCGTAGAGCAGGAAGTCGAGGTCTCGCCGGGACAGCACGGTGGAATTCATGCACCCAGTGTGCACTAACTTCAGTCCCGGGCGCGGTGCCTGCCGGTGGTCTCCACCACCCGCTGTGCCGGCGCCCGCAACGCCCGGCTGCCGCCGGCCCGCTTGATCTCGTACATCGCGTGGTCCGCGGCGCGCAGCGCGGCATCCGGGTCCTCGGCCGGCGTGGCCAGGTGCACACCGACGCTGGCGCCGATGACGATGTGCTGCCCGGCGATCCGGAACGGCATCTCCACCACGTGCCGGACCCGGTTGGACATCGCCGCCACGTCGTCCGGGCCGAGCACGCCCGGCATCAGCACCACGAACTCGTCGCCACCGACCCGGGCCAGCACGTCGCCGGCCCGGATGCAGCCGCTCAGCCGGTCGGCCACCTGCCGCAGCAACTCGTCGCCGGCCTCGTGCCCGTGCGTGTCGTTCACCGGCTTGAACCCATCCAGGTCGACGAAGAGCACGGCCACCGGGTCGCGGCGCAGCGACGAGCTGAGCGCGTCCTGCATCCGGCGCCGGTTCGGCAGCCCGGTCAGCGGGTCGTGCTGGGCCTCGTGCGCCAGCCGCTCCTGGAACGCCCGGTTCTCCGAGATGTCCCGGGCGTTGATCACCACGCCGGTCAGGGCCGGGTTGGTCATCTGGTTGGACGCGGTGAAGTCGAACCAGCGGTAGTGCCCGGTCGACGCCTTCACCCGGCACTGCAGGCGCAGCACCCCGGTCGGGTCGGTGACCAGGACGTCCAGGCGTTCCTTCATGGTCGGCTGGTCGTCCGGGTGCACCAGGTCGAAGACGCTGTGCCCGGCGAGCTCGCCGGGCTCGAAGCCCAGGATCGCCGCCGAACTCGGACTCGTGAAGATCATCCGTCCGTCCCGGTCGATCACCGTGACGATGTCCGGCGCGTGCTGGAACAGCGCCGAGAACCGCTCGTCGGCGCGCCGCCGCTGGATCTGGGTGCGGTAGCCGAGCACCGAGATGCCGACCACGCCGATCAGCAGCATGGCGAGCAGCGTGATGTTCACCGTCTGGCTGCGGCTGTGCACCGCGCCGTCGAACGACGACTTGGTCTGGCTCCGCACGTACGAGTACCCGCTCGGCAGCCCGGCCACCACGATCGCGATCATGTCGGTGGTGCCCGCCTTGTACTGCAGGAACCGGGTCCCGGTGCCACCCAGCTGCGGCACGATCGCCGCGTCCACCATGCCGCCGACCAGGTCGGGCACGCTGCTCGCGGCCACCATCCCGGTGCTGTCCACCACGTCGGTGCGGTGGTTCTCGCTGGACAGCTGCACGGTGTACTTCTGCAGCGAGGTGGTGGCGACCTGGTTCAGGCCGATCAGGAAGCCGGCCGGTGCGCCGCCGACCACGATCGGCACGGCCACCGCGGCGAGCGCGATGCTGTCCACCACCATCACGCCGGAGAACCCGATCTGGGCGCCGGCGGCCAGTTCCTTGCGCATCGGGATCCAGGCCGCGTTGTCCTCGGACGGCAGACCCGTCGACCGGCTGCTGTTGAGCACGCCGCCGTCCAGGTCGGTCATCATCATGCCGTACTGGAAGGTCGAGCTCTTGGCGGCGGCCGTGATCAGCAGGGTCCGGTCCGCCTCGGCGCCGGCCGCCAGCGTCAGCGGGTGTTCCGCCAGCACCTCGACCAGCTCCTGCGCCGAGAGCAGCTGCAACTGCCCGGTCAGGGTGGCGTTGTTGGTGCCCAGCTCGGTGCTGTCGGCACGATGCACGGCGTCGGCCGCGTTCAACGCCGAGCGGTTGACCACGATGGCGATGCCACCGGCGGCCAGCAGCAGGAGCGTGCTGATCACCACGGCGATCCAGTTCCGGACCCGCATCAAGCCTCCTTCCCTCACCGGACGTCATGGGCAGGGGCCAGCCCGCCTTCACCGGATGTGATCGGCAGCCGGGAGCCCGGATGAATGAACCCGCGGAATAAAACCCCCCGAAAACGGGGCGGCGCACCGGCCCATCGACCCCCGATGATGGAGGGGTAGCCGCACCCGTACGCCGAGCGATGTGACCCGACGACCCCCGTCGACGATCGGAGCACCGCATGCGCAAAGAGGTCGTCGCACCTCCGCCGGACAGGTTCGCGCCGCTGCGTGCCCGTATCCCCCGCCCCCGGCGCCCCTCCGGTCTGCCGCCCCCGGACGAGCGGCACCGGCCCCGGATCATGCGGGCCGCGCTCAGCCTCACCGGCGCCGGGCTCGCGGCCTTCTTCTACTGCCTCGCGTTCACCCCGTCGCTGCTCCCCCGGGTCGGTTACCTCCAGGGCCTGGTCGCCGGGATCACGGCCGCCATGGGGTACGCCCTGGGCACCGCGATCGGCGCGCTGATCCGCCTCCGGTTCCGGTTCTCGCCCCGGGCCGTACGGATCTGGTGGCGGGTCCTCGGCCTGCTGCTCACCCCGATGATCGCCACCTGCCTCTGGCTCGGTGTCCGCTGGCAACGGGAGTTACGGCTGCGACTCGGGATGCCACCGGCACAGGAGTACGACATCGTCCGCACGGTCGGGGCCAGCCTGCTCACCTTCGGGGTGCTCCTGCTGATCGCGCGCACCCTGCGACTCGCCACGCACGGCTGTGCCCAGGTGTTCCGGCTGATCGTCCCGGACCGGGCGGCGTACTGCGCGGGCACCGTGGTGGTGGCCGTGCTCAGCTACACGGCGTTCGACGGGCTGCTGGTCGCGCACCTGTTCGCGGTCGCCGACCGGTCCGCCGCCGTGATCAACAACGGCACTGGGAACGGCATCACGGTCCCGGTCTCGTCGCTGCGCTCCGGCGGTCCGCACTCGCTGGTGCCGTGGGACACCCTGGGCCGGCAGGGCCGCGCGTTCGTGGCCAGCGTCCCCAGCGCCGAGCAGCTCGCCGCGTTCGCCGGGCACCCGGCCACCGAGCCGATCCGGATCTACGCCGGGCTGGCCTCGGCGGACACCATGACCGCACGGGCCGAGCTGGTGGTCCGCGAGATGGACCGGACCGGCGCGTTCCGGCGCAGCGTGGTCGCGGTGTTCACCCCGACCGGCACCGGCTGGGTGGACAACCGGGTGACCCAGTCCCTGGAGTACATGTACGCCGGGGACACCGCGCTGGTCTCCATGCAGTATTCGTACCTGCCGAGCTGGATCGCCTTCTGGGGTGACCGGTCCGAGGTGGTGGACGCGGCATCAGCCCTGATCACGGCGGTGCGCGAGCGCTGGGCCGCGCTGCCCGCCGACCATCGGCCCAAGCTGTTGCTGTTCGGCGAGAGCCTCGGGACGTACGGCATGGAAGCCACCTTCGGCAGCGCCGGCGCGCTGGTCGCCGGCGCGGACGGGGTGCTGATGGAGGGGCCGACCTTCGCCAACCCGGTCCACCATCAGCTCACCCTGGAGCGGGCGGCCGGCTCACCGGTCTGGGACCCGGTCTACCCCGGCCTGCCGGTGGACTTCGCCGACACCGCGAGTGAGCTGCGCGACCGCCCCGGGGTCCGGCCCCGGGTGGTCTACCTGCAGAACTCGTCCGACCCGATCGTCTGGTGGAGCTGGGACCTGCTGTGGAAACGACCGGCCTGGCTGCGTGGTGAGCGTGGGCCGGACGTGACACCGGCCATGCACTGGTTCCCCGGGGTGACGTTCTGGCAGACCACGTGTGACCTGCTCTTCGCGAACAAGGCGCCGACCGGGCACGGGCACGTCTACAAGTCGGCGACGGTGGACGGGTGGGCGGCGGTCGCCCCGCCACCGGGGTGGACCACCGCCGACACGGTCCGGCTGCGTGCCCAGCTGGGCGGTTAGCTGACTTACCGCTTCAGCCAGGGCTGCAGCGCTCGGGTGACCCTGGGCAGCACCAGGTAGGTCATGATCGGGGTCAGCACCAGCGTGCTGATCATCGTGCGCAGCACCAGGTTCAGGTCGACCAGGTGCGGGGCGAGCAGCCAGCCGGAGAGCAGGCTGACCGGGAAGAAGCCGAGCCAAATGGTGACCGCCTGCTTCCAGCGGGCCGGCGGCTTCGGCGCCTCCGGGAGGCCCTCGTCGGCCGGGAGCTCGCGGGGCGGGTCGAACCAGCCCTCGATGCCGGTCCGCTTCTCCACCCGGGTGTGCTCGACGAACCCCTCGGCCGAGGAGAGCCACCACTGCCGTTCCGGCGACTCCTCCCAGCCGTGCAAAGCTCCGGCGTCGGCGAAGCGGTACAGCATGTGCCACTCGGTGGAACCGAGCTCGGGGCGGACCCAGCCGGTGCCGAGGAAACCGGGGAAGGCCTCGGCGAGCGACGCACCGGCCCGGACCCACGCGGCCATCTCCGCGGCCCGCGACGGGTCGGCCCGCCGGGTGATGGCGACGGTCACGGCGAGCTGCGGCGGAGACTTCATGTCCCACATTGTGGTAAGTCCTTGTTTCGGGCGCGTGGCATCCCACGGATCAGTGCTGTGCCACACAGTTCGCCGGCGCGGTAAGTTCTGCGAGCATGACGATCAAACGAAGGTTGTCGATAGCCGTGCTCGCCGTCGCGACGCTCGCCGCCACGAGTGGCTTCACGCGGGGGCCCGCTTTGTCGCACGCCGCCACGCCGCCAGGCGCCGCCGCGTTGCCAGGCGCCGCCGCGTTGCCGGCCGATCCCGCCGCCCTCGCCGCCGATCCTGCCGCCCTCGCCGCCGATCCTGCCGCCCTGCCGGCCAGCCCGGCCGTCCCAGCGGCCCATTCCGCCGCCCTGTCGGCCAGCCCGGCCACCCCAGCGGCCCATCCCGCCGCCCTGTCGGCCAGCCCGGCCACCCCAGCGGCCCATCCCGCCGCCCTATCCGATTTTTCGGATTTGTCGGGCGGATCGGCTACGCCGCACACTCCGGCCTGGCGGCTCACCGACACCGGGAGCACCGCGCGGTTCCGCGGTCTGGCCCCGGTCAGCGCCTCGGTGGCCTGGGTCGCGGGCAGTGCCGGCACCATCCTGCGCACCGTCGACGGCGGCCGCAGCTGGTCCTCGGTCGGCCCGGCCGATGCCGCTGAGCTGCAGTTCCGCGACATAGAGGCGTTCGACGCCCGGCACGCGGTCGCGCTGACCATCGGCACCGGCACCGACTCCCGGATCTACACCACCGCGGACGGCGGCCGCTCCTGGAACCGCACGTTCCAGAACGACGACGCCGCCGCCTTCTACGACTGCATCACGTTCCTGGACCGGCGGCACGGCCTCGCCCTCTCCGACCCGGTCGACGGAAAGTTCCGGATCCTCGCCACCAGCGACGGCGGCCGCTCCTGGACGGTACGCCCGCCCACCGGCATGCCGGCCGCCCTGGACGGCGAGTTCGCGTTCGCCGCCAGCGGCACCTGCCTGGTCTCCAGCGGTGGACGCGCCTTCTTCGCCACCGGCGGCGGCGCCACCGCCCGCGTCTTCAGCTCCGCCGACCGCGGCCGCACCTGGACCGCGACCGGCAGCCCGATCCCGAGCGGCCCCAGCGCCGGCATCTACGGCCTGGCCTTCCGCGACCCGCACCACGGCCTCGCGGTCGGCGGCGACTACACCACCCCGGCCTCGGCCCCGTCCGGAGCCGCCGTCACCCGCAACGGCCGCACCTGGTCGGCCGCCACGTCCCCGCCCGGCGAATACCGCTCCGGCGTGGCCTGGTCCACCCTCGCCCTCGCTCCCAGCACCGCCCTCGGCTCGGCCACCAGCCGCTCCGCCTCCGCCATCGCCGTCGGCCCGACCGGCAGTGACCTCTCCACGGACGGTGGCCTCACCTGGCACCGCTTCGACACCGGCAGCTTCGACGCGGTCACCTGTGTCACCCACGCCTGCTGGGCCTCCGGCGAGCAGGGCCGAGTAGCCCGCCTCACCCACACCCGCTGACCCACTCCCCCGGCCACCAAGAAGTGCCGCCGCTCCTTCGCCACCCTGTTACCGCCCGTGCCGCCGCTCAAGGTCAACTGGTGGCAGAGGCCGGCTCACCAGGCGAGGGGGCGGCGGGTCAGGGTCGCTGTCGCCCCTCACGGCACCCGTTTCATCCAGCCCCAACCCAGACGGTACGTCGGCGCAGGCCCCCGACCGCCCCCACCAGACCCACCCACCCGGCTCCCACGCCACCGGCCCGAAGTCACCACGGCCACCAGCACCAACCGAGGCGCCCAGCTGGCCCTCACGGCCCCTATCGCACACCCAAAACGGCCGCCACAACCAGCCCGACACCCCCAGCTGGCCCTCACGGCCCCTATCGCACACCCACAACGGCCGCCACAACCAGCCCGACACCCCCAGCTGG
>NZ_LLZH01000023.1:0-36676 GCF_001509495.1 Actinoplanes awajinensis subsp. mycoplanecinus
GACCCGGTCGGCGTTCAGCCGGGTCACGGCGTCGGCGAAGCGCACCGGCTCGCGGACCTGCCGCACCCAGTACTCCGGGTCGGTCCAGTCCCCGTCGGCTGCCACGGTCGAGACCACGGCTAGGCGCGGCTCGCTGAACGTCAGCGTCGCCACCACGGCCCGGAAGTCGTCGAGCATCGGCTCCATCAGCCGCGAGTGGAACGCATGACTGGTCCGCAGCCGGGTCGTCTTCCAACCGTGCGCTTCAATGGGCGAAATGTCCGCATCGACCCCGGACACCACGACAGCGCGCGGCCCGTTTACCGCCGCAATGTCGACATCCGGGAACGCCGCACGGACCTCGTCCTCGGACGCCTGCACGGCGACCATGACCCCACCGGCGGGCAGCGCCTGCATGAGACGGCCCCGCGCGGACACCAGCGTGGCAGCGTCGGCCAAGGTCAACACCCCGGCCGCATAAGCAGCGGCGATCTCACCGATGGAATGCCCGGCCACCACATCCGGGTGCAGGCCCCACGAACGCACCAGGGCGAGGAGAGCGACTTCCAGGGCGAAGATCGCCGGCTGCGCCCAGCCGGTCTGCTCCACCTCCGGCTCCGGCAGCTCCAGCAGCGCCGCGACCTCGTCATACGCGGCGGCGTAGACCGGGAACGCCTGATAGAGACCACGTCCCATGTCGAGACGCTGCGAGCCCTGGCCGGTGAAGACGATCGCGAGGCGACCCTCGGCCGCCGTGCCCCGGACCGTGGTGTCGCCCAGCAGCACCGCGCGGTGCTCGTGAACCGGCCGGGTCACCAGGGCAGCGGCCACGTCGAGGGGGTCGGCGGCCACCGCGCGGATCCGGTGGATCAGGGCGTCGAGGGAGGTCTCCGAGCGGGCGGTGACCACCAGCGGCACGACCGGCGGCGCGGCCACCGTGCGGGCCGGCTCGGCGGGGGCCGCAGGCGCCTGTTCGAGAATGACGTGCGCGTTGGTGCCGCTGATGCCGAACGACGACACCGCGGCCCGGCGCGGACGGCCGGTCGCCGGCCAGGCCCGGGCCGACGTGAGCAGCTCGACGGCGCCGGCGGACCAGTCCACCTGCGGGGTCGGCTCGTCCACGTGCAGGGTGCCGGGCAGCTCGGCGTGGGTGAGCGCGAGGATCGTCTTGATCACGCCGCCGACGCCCGCCGCGGCCTGCGCGTGGCCGAGGTTGGACTTCAGCGAACCCAGCAGCAGCGGCCGTTCCCGCTGCTGGCCGTACGTGGCGAGCAGGGCCTGCGCCTCGATCGGGTCGCCGAGGCGGGTGCCGGTGCCGTGCGCCTCCACCGCGTCGACGTCGGCGGGGGTCAGGCCGGACGCGGCCAGCGCCTGCAGGATGACCCGCTGCTGGGCGCCGCCGTTGGGCGCGGTCAGCCCGTTGGAGGCGCCGTCGGAGTTGACGGCGCTGCCGCGCAGCACGGCCAGGACCGGGTGGCCGAGGCGCTGGGCGTCGGAGAGGCGTTCCAGCAGCAGCAGGCCGGCGCCCTCGGACCAGCCGGTGCCGTCGGCGGCCGCGGCGAACGACTTGCACCGGCCGTCGGCGGCGAGCCCGCCCTGCTTGGTGAACTCGCCGTAGGAGTCCGGGGTCGACATGACGGCCACCCCGCCGGCGAGTGCGACCGAGCACTCGCGGCTGCGCAGCGCGTGGGCGGCCAGGTGCAGCGCGACCAGCGACGACGAGCAGGCGGTGTCGATGGTGACGGCCGGTCCTTCGAAGCCGAAGGTGTAGGCGAGCCGGCCGGAGAGCACGGCCGGGGCGGTGCCGGTGAGCAGGTGGCCGAGCACACCCTCGGGCATGTCCTCGACGTACGAGCTGTAGCCCATGTAGCTGCCGCCGACGAAGACGCCGGCCTGGGTGCCGCGCAGCGTGGCCGGGTCGATGCGGGCCCGTTCGAAGGTCTCCCAGGCGACCTCGAGCAGGACACGCTGCTGCGGGTCCATGGCTAGCGCCTCGCGGGGACTGATCCCGAAGAAGGCCGGGTCGAAGTCACCGGCGTCGTAGAGGAAACCACCGGCGTACGCGTCGAGGCCCGGGGCGCCGGGCTCGTACCAGGTCTCCCAGCCGCGGTCGCCGGGCAGCGCGGAGATCGCGTCGCGGCCCTCGGTGACCAGCCGCCACAGGTCCTCCGGCGAGGCCACCCCGCCGGGGAACCGGCAGCTCATCGCGACGACGGCGATCGGCTCCTGCTCGGCCGACTCCCGCTCGGCGAGCCGCCCACGGGTCTGTGTCAGCTCGGCGGTCACCAACTTGAGGTAGTCGCGGAGGGTTTCCTCGGTCGCCATAACGCTCCACCTCTGCGGATCACCGGGTACGCCGTACCGATCGACGCCCGCCGCCTGCCGCGGCGGGCGATCCAGCGGCCGAGGCTCAGGCTAGGGAAGCCCGATCGAGGCCGGGCACCCCTAGCGCTCCCCTAGCACCGGGACCGGTCAAGCCCGTCCGAGCTGGGAATCAATGAACTTGAGCAGCTCGTCGTCGGAGTCGTCCGCCGGGGCCGGCGACACCGGCACCGGGGCCGGGATCGCGCCGCCGTCCAGCGCGGACAGCAGCGTCCGCAGCTTGATCCGCAGCTTGGTGGCGGTGATGGTGTCCGGGGTGCCGCCGGCGAGCCGGCGTTCCAGGTCGTCGACGTCGTCGAGCACCGACCGGGTGCCGCCGGGCACCAGCTGCACCCGCAGGTGCGCCGCCAGGGCGGCCGGTGTGGGGTGGTCGAAGACCAGTGTCGCGGGCAGGCGCAGCCCGGTCGCCGCGTTGACCCGGTTGCGCAGCTCCACGGCGGTGACCGAGTCGAAGCCGATGTCCCGGAAGGCCCGTTCCGGCGTGATCTTCTCGGTCCGTTCGAAGCCGAGCACGGCCGCGACGTGCTCGCGCAGCAGGTCGACCAGTTCCCGGTCGGCGTCGCCCTCCGGCAGCTCGGCGAGCCGGGAGCGCAGCGCGCCGGCGGCGTCCCCGGCCGGTTCGGCGAGCGCGTCGCGCACCGCGCCGCCGAAACCCGGGTCGCCATCGCCGGGCCGGGCCGCTCGACGGGTGGCGGCCTCCAGCTCGCTGAGCAGCAGGCCGGGGCGGGCGATGCCGAACGCCGGCAGGAAACGGGCCCAGTCGACGTCGGCAGCCACCAGCGCCGGGTGGGCCGTCGCCAGCTCGGCCACGGCACGGCCCGGGTCGAGCGGGCGGATGCCCAGCCGCAGCAGTGAACCGTCGGCGGCGGGCGCGGCGGCGATGCCACCGCCCGCCCACGGGGACCACGCGATCGAGGTGGCGGGCCGGCCCTGGGCGCGGCGCCAGGCGGCGAACGCGTCGAGGAAGGCGTCGGCCGCGGCGTACCCGGGGTGGCGCGCGGTTCCCCAGGTCCCGGCGACCGAGGTCAGCACGAGGAACGCGTCCAGGTCCGGCAGCAGCTCGTCGAGCAGGACCGCACCGGTGACGCGGGCACCGGTCACCGCGGCGATCCCGGCCGGTGTCAGGTCTGCCAGCGGGGTGTTCTCGGTGACGCCGGCCGCGTGCACCACCGCGGTGACGTCGTCCGGCAGCCCGGCGACCAGGGCCCGGGCCTGGTCACTATCGGTCAGGTCGGCGGCGATCACGGTGACCTGGGCGCCGGATGCGGTGAGCTCGTCACGCAGCGCCCGCAGGGCCGGGCTGTCGGCGGCCCGGCGTCCGGTCAGCACGATCCCGGTCGCGCCGTTGCGGGCCGCCCAGCGGGCGGCGTGGCCGCCGAGCCAGCCGGTGCCGCCGGTGACCAGGACGGTGCCGCGCGGGCGCCAGCCGCCGGAGCCTGCCGCCGGTGCGGGTCGCAGCCGCCGCACCCAGGCCTGCCCGGCCCGCAGGGCCACCTGGTCCTCGCCGCCGGGGGCGCTCAGCAGCGCGGCGAGGCCGTCCGCCGAGCCGGTCGTCACGTCGATCAGGCCGCCCCAGCTGTGGGGGTGTTCCAGCGCGGCGACCCGGCCGAGGCCCCAGAGCTGGGCTTGCCCGGGATTGGTCACCGGTTCGCCGCCGGCCTCGACCGCGCCGCTGGTGAGCGCCCAGAGCGGCGTGTCCCGGCCGGCCAGGGCGCGGATCAGGTCGACGGTGCCGGCCAGGCCACCGGTGACGGCGTGCTGGTCGGTGTGCGGGCTCTCGTCGAGGGCCAGCAGCGAGACGACCCCGGCGAGGCCGTCCGGCAGCGCACCGTCCGGGCCGGTCGTGGTCACGGTCGCGCCGGCCGCCGTCAGCTGTTTCTCGACGGCCGCTGCCATCTCACCGGCGGCGGGCGGGGTGACGATCAGCCAGTGGCCGGTGAGCCGGGGGTCGTCGGCCAGGGGCATCGGGGACCAGGTGACGGTGTGGCGCAGGGTGGCCGCCGGGTCGGGCAGTTCCTCGGCGGCGTCGCTGGGTGAGAGCCAGTAACGGCGGTGCTGGAAGGGGTAGGTCGGCGCGTCCGGCAGCCGCCGGCCGCCGGTGAACCACCGGGTCCAGTCGACCTCCACGCCCTGCACCCAGGCCTGGGCCAGCGCGCGGATCTGCGCGGCCGGGCCGTCCTCGCCCCGGCGCAGCGTCGCCCACACCCCGGCGCCGGGGGCGTTCTGCTCCAGCGGCAGTGTCAGCACCGGATGCCCGGACACTTCGGCGAACAGCCGGAACCCGGATGCGGCCAGTGCCGCGACGACCGGGGCGAGCCGGACCGGTTCCCGCAGGTTGGACCACCAGTAGCCGGCGTCCACCGGCTCGGTGACCAGCCCGGCGGTGACCGTGGAGTACCACGGGATCTGCGGCGTGGTGCCGCGCATGTCGCCCAGCGCGGTGAGCATGTCGGCGCGCACCGGGTCGACCTGCGGGGAGTGCGAGGCGTAGCCGACCTCGACCAGCCGGGCGCGGACGCCCTGCTGCTCGGCCCACGGCACGAACGCTTCGACCGCGGCCCGCTCCCCCGCCACCACGACCATGGCCGGCGAGTTGACCGCGGCGACGCTCAGCCCGGCCCAGCGCGGCTGGGTGAGCCAGTCGGCGACCTGGTCCGGGCCGGCGCCGATCGACGCCATGCCGCCGGTGCCGTCCAGGTCGACGAGCGCGCGGGACCGGGCGGCGACCACCCGGGCGCCGTCGTCGAGGGAGATGGCGCCGGCCACCACGGCGGCGACGACCTCACCCTGCGAGTGCCCGACCACCGCCGCGGGGGTGACGCCGTACGACTGCCACCAGGCGGTGAGGGCGACGCCGACGGCCCAGAGCACCGGCTGGACGATCTCGACCCGGGTCAGCCAGTCGCCGTCGGAGCGCAGCGTCTGCTCGACCGAGAAGCCGACCAGCGGGCGCAGCGCCGCGTCGCACTCGCGCAGCCGGGTGGTGAAGGCCGCCGAGTCGAGCAGGCCCGCGGTCATGTGCAGCCACTGGCCGCCCTGTCCCGGATAGACGAAGACGACGTCGGAGCCGAGGACCGTACCGGTGACCGGTGCCGAGCCGGTCGCGGCCGCGGCCAGGCCTTCGGCGTCCCAGGCCACCGCGCGTTCGGTGAGCCCGGCGCGGGCGGCGAGGGTGACGGCGAGATCGAGCGGTGCCGCACCGCCGGCCAGAACGTCGCGCATCGTCGCGGCCTGCGCGACCAGGCCGGCGGTGTCGGCCGCGGCCAGCAGCAGCGGCACCGGCCCGCTCGGCGGCGCGGGCGCCGGCTCAGCGGTGTCCGGTTCGGCGGGTGCCTGTTCGACGATCACGTGGGAGTTGGTGCCGCTGACCCCGAAGGCGGACACGCCGGCCCGGCGCGGGCGGCCGGTCTGCGGCCAGGGCCGGGCCTCGGCGAGCAGGGCGACACCGCCGAGCTCCCACTCCACGTGCGGTGAGGGCCGGTCCACGTGCAAGGTGGCCGGCAGGATCCCGTGCCGCAGCGCGAGCACCGTTTTGATCAGCCCGGCCATGCCGGCCGCGGCCTGGGTGTGCCCGAGGTTCGACTTGACCGAGCCGAGCCAGAGCGGTTCGCCGGTACGGCCCGCGCCGTACGTGGCCAGCAGCGCGTTCGCCTCGATCGGGTCGCCGAGCGTGGTGCCGGTGCCGTGCGCCTCGACCGCGTCGATGTCGCCCGGGTCCAGGCGGGCGTTCGCGAGGGCCTGGCGGATCACCTTCTGCTGCGCGGTGCCGCTCGGCGCGGTCAGCCCGTTGGAGGCGCCGTCCTGGTTGACCGCGCTGCCGCGGATCACCGCGAGCACCGGGCGGCCCGCCGCGCGGGCGTCGGAGAGCCGCTCGGCCACCAGGACGCCGACGCCCTCGCCCCAGCCGGTGCCGTCGGCCGCGGCGGCGAACGACTTGCACCGGCCGTCACCTGCCAGGCCGCCCTTGCGGCTGAACTCAACGAACGGGCCGGGTGTCGACATCACCGTGACGCCGCCGACCAGGGCCAGGTCGCATTCGCCCTGGCGCAGGGCCTGAGCGGCCAGGTGCAGGGCGACCAGCGACGAGGAGCAGCCGGTGTCGACGGTCATCGCCGGGCCTTCGAGGCCGAAGACGTAGGAGACCCGGCCGGAGAGCACGCTGGCCGCGTTGCCGGTGCCGAGGTGCCCCTCCAGCTCGCTGGGGAACACGCCCATCGACCACAGGTAGTCCGAACCGTTGGTGCCGGCGTACATGCCGGTGCGGCTGCCGCGCAGGCCGAGCGGGTCGAGACCGGCGCGTTCCAGGGCCTCCCAGGAGCATTCCAGCAGCAGGCGCTGCTGCGGGTCCATCGCGACGGCCTCGCGCGGAGTGATGCCGAACAGCCGGGCGTCGAAGCCGGCGACGTCGTCGAGGAAGCCGCCCTCGCTGGTGTACGTGGTGCCGCGCACCGAGGAGTCCGCGTTGACCAGGTCACCGAGGTACCAGCCGCGGTCGGTGGGGAACGGTGACATCGCGTCGACGCCGTCGGTCACCAGCCGCCACAGGTCGTCGGGTGTCGTGACACCGCCGGGGAAGCGGCAGCTCATCGCGGTGATGGCGATCGGTTCGTCGAGCGCGGCCACGCTGGCCACCGCGACACCGGGCTGGGTGGCAACGGTGGTGCCGGCGACCCGGGCGAGCAGGTGCGCGGCGAGGGCGGCGGCGTTCGGATGGTCGAAGACGACGGTGGCCGGCAGCGGCAGCCGGGTCTCGGCGCGCAGCCGGTTGCGCAGGTCGACCGCGGTGAGCGAGTCGAAGCCCAGGTCGCGGAACGGCCGGCGCGGAGCGATCTCGTCGCCGCCGGCGTGGCCCAGCACGGCGGCCGCGCTGGAGCGGACGAACTCCAGTACGACGCGCTGCTGCTCGGCCGGGGGCAGCCCGGCCAGCCGGGCGCCGAGTCCGCCGGCCCCGGTGATGTCCGCCTCGGGGTCGGCGGAACGGGTGAGCGCCTCGCGGACCGCCGGGATGTCCCCGATCAGCGGCCGGGGGCGGAGCGCGGTGAACAGTTCGGTGAAGCGCGGCCAGTCGACGTCGATGACACAGACCGTGGTGTCGTCCTCGGCGACCGCCCGGCTGAGCGCCTCGATCGCCAGCGGCGGCGGCATCGCGATCACACCGCGGCGGCGCAGGTCCGCGCCCACCTCGGCGGAAGCCATCCCGGCGTCGGCCCAGGTGCCCCAGGCGATCGCGGTCATCCGGGCGCCGCGGGCGCGGCGCTGCTCGGCGAGCGCGTCGAGGGCGGCGTTGGCGGCCGCGTACGCGGCGTGCGAGTGGCTGCCCCAGACGCCGGAGAGCGAGGAGAACGTGACGAACGCGTCCACGTCGCCGACCAGCTCGTCCAGGTGCAGGGCACCGGCGACCTTGCTCGCGAGCAGCTCGTCGAGCAGGTCCACCCCGGTGTCGCCGAACGGCACGTTGGCGCCGGTCCCGGCGGCGTGCACCACGGCGTCGACCGGGCCGGCGCCGGCCAGCAGCGCCGCGACCGCGGCCCGGTCGCTCAGGTCGCAGGCGGTGATCGCCACGGTGGCGCCGGCCGCGGTCAGCTCGTCGTGCAGGTCCGCGGCGCCGGGCGCGTCCAGGCCTCGACGGCTGGTCAGCACGAGGCGTTCGGCGCCGTTGGCGGCGGCCCAGCGGGCGACCCGGGAGCCGAGCGCGCCGGTGCCGCCGGTGATCAGGACAGTGCCGCGGGGCCGCCAGGGCGGGGTCCGGCGGCGCGCCGGTGCCGGGGTGACGCGGCGCGCCCACAGCCCGGTGTCGCGGATCGCCAGCTGGTCATCCGGGCCGAGGGCGCCGGCCAGCACGGCGGCGAGGGTTTCGCGGGCCCGGTCGTCGAGCTGCTCGGGCAGGTCGATCAGGCCGCCCCACCGGCCCGGCAGCTCCACGCCGGCGATCCGGGCCAGGCCCCAGACCTGCGCCTGGCCGAGGCTCGCCGGTGGTCCGCCGACGCCGACGGCGCCGCGGGTGAGCACGTGCACGGGCGCTTCGAGGCCGGCGTCACCGAGGGCCTGGAACAGCGTCAGGGTGCCGGCCAGACCCCGGCTGACCAGCGGCCGGCCGGGCACCGGGCGGTCATCGAGGGCCAGCAGCGACACCACCCCGGCGTACGGGCCGGTGGGCAGGGCCGCGGCCACGGCGGCCCGGTCGGCGGCGCCGTCCAGCACCAGAACGTCAGCATCGGGGAAGAGCCCGGCCAGGTCGGAGCCGTCGAGGTCGGGGTGGATCAGCAGCCAACGGCCGGTGGGGCTCGCCGGGGCGGGGGCCGGGCGGGCGGCCCAGGTCACCGCGTAGCGCCAGGCGTCGATGGTGGACTCGCGGGTGCGGTGCTCGCGCCAGGAGCTCAGCCGGTCGTGCACCGGCGCGACGACGGCCGGGTCGAGGCCGAGCTCGCCGGCGAACGACGTGGCGCCCGCGTCGACGGCCGCCCAGAACTCCGGGTCGGCACCCCGGTCGCGGCGCTGCTCGTCCGCGGTCAGCCAGTGCCGGCGCCGCTGGAACGCATACGACGGCAGCTCCGGCAACCAGCGCACCCCGTCGAACCACGGTGACCAGTCCACGGCGACGCCCCGCGTCCAGGCGTCGCCGAGCGCGCGGATCCGGGCCGCCGGGCCGTCCTCGCCGCGGCGCAACGTCCCCCAGACCCCGGCGTCGGGCGCGCACTGCTCCAGCGCCACGGTGAGCACCGGGTGCCCGGAGACCTCGGCGAACAGCTGGAAGCCGTCCGCGGCGAGCTGCTGGATCACCGGCGCGAAGCGGACCTGCTCGCGCAGGTTGGTCCACCAGTACCCGGCGGCCGGCGCGGTGGTGACGCGCTCACCGGTGACGGTGGAGTACCACGGGATGCGCGGCACCGCCCCGCGCACGTCGGTCACGGCGGCGAGGATCTCGTCGCGGACCTGCTCGACCTGCGGCGAGTGCGACGCGTAGCGGACCTCGACCAGCCGGGCGCGGATGTCGCGGCGCTCGGCCCACGGCACGAACGCCTCCAGCCGGTGCCGCGGCCCCGCCACGATGACCTGGGCCGGGCCGTTGACCGCGGCCACCACCAGGTCGGGCCAGTCCTGCGTCAGCCAGGTCTCGACGTCGGCGGCGGGGGCGTTGACCGAGAGCATGCCGCCGTCGCCGGTGAGGCCGGGCAGCACCCGGGAGCGCGCCGCGACCACCCGGGCACCGTCCTCGACGGTGAGCGCGCCGGCCACCACGGCCGCGACGACCTCGCCCTGCGAGTGGCCGACCACGGCGGCGGGGGTGACGCCGTAGGACTCCCACCAGGCGGTCAGGGCCACGCCGACGGCCCACAGGACCGGCTGCACCACCTCGACGCGGGTCAGCCAGTCGTCGTCGGAGCGCAGCACCTGCTCCACCGAGAACCCGACGTGCGGGCGCAGCGCGGCATCGCACTCGCGCAGCCGGTCGGCGAACGCCGGTGAGTCCAGCAGCCCGACCATCATGTGCAGCCACTGGCCGCCCTGGCCGGGGTAGACGAACACGACGTCGGAGGAGTCCAGGGTGGTGGTCGCGGCGTGTCCGGATTCGACCGTGGCGAGGCTGTCGAGGTCCCAGGCCACCGCTCGGTCGCTCAGGGTGGCGCGGCGGGTCAGGGTGGCACCGATCGACGGCAACGGGACTCCGGTCGCGGCGATTGTTCGTACCATCGCGGCTTGTGCCTGAAGAGCAGCGGGCCCGGCGCCGGACAGCAGCAGCGGGACCGGCGCGGTCGTTTCCGGCGCAGCCGGCTCGAGGACCGGTTCCGGGTCGCCCTGCTCGAGGATGACGTGGGCGTTGGTGCCGCTCATCCCGAACGAGGACACCGCCGAACGGCGCGGGCGGCCCTGCTCGGGCCAGGGCCGGGCCTGGGTGAGCAGCTGCACCGCGCCGGACGACCAGTCGACCTTCGGGGTGGGCGCGTCGACGTGCAGGGTGGCCGGCAGGACACCGTGGCGCATGGCCTGGACCATTTTGATGATGCCGCCGACACCCGCGGCGGCCTGGGTGTGCCCGATGTTCGACTTGAGCGAGCCGAGCCACAGCGGCCCGTCGGCGCGGTCCTGGCCATACGTCGCGAGCAGCGCCTGCGCCTCGATCGGGTCACCCAGCGTGGTGCCGGTGCCGTGCGCCTCGACCGCGTCGACCTCCGCGGTGGTCAGGCCGGCGTCGGCCAGCGCCGCCCGGATGACGCGCCGCTGCGACGGGCCGTTCGGGGCGGTCAGCCCGTTGGAGGCGCCGTCGGAGTTGACCGCGGTGCCACGGACCACGGCCAGCACCGGGCGGCCCGCCGCGCGCGCCGAGGAGAGCCGCTCGACCAGCAGCACGCCGGCGCCCTCACCCCAGCCGGTGCCGTCGGCGCCGGCCGCGAACGACTTGCACCGGCCGTCGGCGGAAAGGCCGCGCTGCCGGGAGAATTCCAGGAAGGTGCCCGGCGTCGCCATCACCAGCACCCCCGCGACCAGGGCCTGGTCGATGTCGCCGGACCGCAGCGCCTGCACGGCCAGGTGCAGCGCGACCAGCGACGACGAGCACGCGGTGTCGACGGTGACCGCGGGGCCCTCGAGGCCGAACGTATAGGCGAGCCGGCCGGAGAGCACGCTGGCGGCGTTGCCGGTGCCGAGGTGGCCCTCCAGCTCGCCGGGGTGGTCGCCGAGCAGGCCGAGATAGTCCTGGTCGTTGCTGCCGGTGTACACGCCGGTGCGGTCGCCGCGGCGGCTGAGCGGGTCCAGCCCGGCGCGTTCGTACGCCTCCCAGGCGCACTCCAGCAGCAGCCGCTGTTGCGGGTCCATGGCGCGGGCCTCGCGCGGGCTGATGCCGAACAGCGACGCGTCGAAGTCACCGGCGTCGTGCAGGAACCCGCCGGCCCGCGCGTACGAGGTGCCGGCCGCGTCCGGGTCGTCGCTGAACAGTCCGGTCAGGTCCCAGCCGCGGTCGGCCGGGAAGTCACCGACGGCGTCGCGGCCGTCGGCGACCAGCCGCCACAGGTCGTCGGGGCCGCGCACGTCACCGGGGTAGCGGCAGGCCATCCCGACCACGGCGATCGGCTCGGCGGCCCGCGCGTCGGCCTCGCGCTGCTGCCGGCGCAGCCGGTCGATCTCCTTCAACGAGTTGCGCAGGGCGTCGACGAGCTTCGGGTCCGGCTGGGTCATGGTTGTTCTCCGCTCAGGACAGCGAGAAGGCAGGAGGGCGGTCAGAAGTCGAGGGCGAGCTTGACCAGGTCGTCGACGTCCATCGCGTCGAAGTTCCCGTCGGCCGGTGGCGTCGGTGCCGCCGGTGCCAGCGCCAGCAGCCGGGTCAGCAGCCCGGATTCGCGCAGCCGCGCGACGTCGACGGCGGCCAGCGCCGCCCGGATCTCGGCGTCGCTGAGCGCGACCGGCGCCGCGGCGGGTGCCAGCGCCTGCCGCAGGTGACCGGCGAGCGACTCGGCGTTCGGGTGGTCGAAGACGACCGTCGGTGCCAGCGCGACGCCGGTGGCGGTGATCAGCCGGTCGCGCAGCTGGACGGCGGTCAGCGAGTCGAAGCCGAGCTCGGTGAAGGCCCGGGCGGGTGCGACCGCGGCGCCCGAGGCGTGTCCGAGAACGACGGCGACCTGGTCGCGGACCAGTTTCAGCAGGATCCGGTCCCGTTCGGCCGGCTCGGCGGCGTCGAGCCGTGCGGCCAGGTCCGAGAGGGTGGGGCCGGACGGGGCCGGCTCGGGTTCCGGCAGCAGGCCGGCGATCAGCGGCCGGTGCCGGGCTGCGGAGAACACCGGGACGAACCGGTCCCAGTCCACGTCGGCGATGGTGACCAGGGCCTGCTCGGCGCCGACGGCCAGGGCGAGCGCGTCCAGGGCCCGGGCCGGTGCCATCGGGGTGAGGCCGCGGCGGCGCAGCTTTTCGGCGATCCGGTCGTCGGCGGCCATGCCGATGCGCGCCCAGGGTCCCCAGGCGACCGCGGTGGCGGGCCGGCCGGCGGCCCGGCGGCGGGCCACCAGCGCGTCGAGGGCCGCGTTGGCCGCCGCGTACGCCGCCTGGCCCGCGCTGCCCCAGACACCGGCGATCGAGGAGAAGACGATCAGGTGCGCGGCGGGCAGCAGGGCGTCGAGGTGTTCCGCGCCGTCCACCTTGCCGGCCGCGACGGCGCGCAGGTGGGCGCTGTCCTCGTCGGCGAGCGGCAGGTCCTCGCTGATCCCGGCGGCGTGCACCACGGTGTCGACCGGGCCCACGGCGGCCAGCAGGTGCGCCACGGCGGAGCGGTCGGCCAGGTCGCAGGCGTGTACCTCGGCCTGCGGCAGCTCGGCGAGCAGCTCCGTGACGCCGGGGGCATCGGTGCCGCGGCGGGAGACCAGGATCAGCCGGTGTGCCCCGCGCCCGGCCGCCCATCGGGCCACCTCGGCGCCGAGGCCGCCGGTGCCGCCGGTGATCAGTACGGCGCCGGACGGCTCCCAGGAGCGGGCGCCCGGTGGCAGCGGTGCGGCGACGACGCGGCGCAGCAGCACGCCCGGCTCGCGCACGGCGACCTGGTCCTCGCTGCCGAGCCGGCCGGCGAGCACGGCCACCAGCCGGTCGGGTGCGGCGCCGTCGAGCCGGTCCGGCACGTCGACGAGCCCGCCCCACCGGTCCGGGTGTTCCAGGGCGGCGACCCGGGCCAGTCCCCACGCGCCGGCCGGGCCGAGCAGGGCCGCCGGGTCGGCGGGGCCGGTGGCGACCGCGTGCCGGGTGAGGAACCAGTGTGGCGCCGCGATGCCCTGCTGCAGCACGTCCAGGGCTTCGGCGGGGGTGGCTACGGCGGCCAGGACGCCGGTCAGGCCGGGTCCGGGCCGGTCGGTGACGGTGGCGCCGGCGGCGCTCAGCACGTCGGCGAGGGTGCCGTCGTCACCGGTGAGCAGCCAGGTGCCGGTCAGGGTGGCCGGTGCCGGTGCCGGTTCGGGTGCCGGGTGCCAGGCGACGCGGTAGCGCCAGGCGTCGGTGCCGGGCTCGGCGGCGGGCACAGCGTCGAGCCAGAAGCGGCGGCGGTGGAAGGCGTACGGGGGCAAATCCACCCGTCCCGCGCCGGGCAGCACGGCGTCCCAGTCGACAGGTGCCCGGGCGGCCGTCTCGGCGAGCGCGGTCAGGGCGGTGGTGACCTCGTCGTGCCCGCGACGCAGCACCGGTACCGCGCCCGGCACCAGCGCGGACAGCACCGCGTCCGGGCCGACCTCGACGAACCGGGTGACGCCGGTCAGCTCGTCGACCGCGTCGGCGAAGCGCACGGTCGCGCGCACGTGCCGCACCCAGTACTCCGGGTCAGCCCACGCGCCGCTGCCGGTGAAGGTGAGCCCGCGCACGACGGCGCGGAACTCATCGAGTATCGGCTCCATCAGCCGGGAGTGGAACGCGTGGCTGGTCCGCAGCCGCGTCGTCTTCCACCCGTGGCCTTCGATAGGCGAAATGTCCGCCTCGAGGCCCGACACGACGACCGCACGCGGCCCGTTGACCGCCGCAATGTCGATCTCCGGGAACGCGGCACAGACCTCGTCCTCCGACGCTTGCACCGCCAGCATCGCCCCACCGGCCGGCAGCGCCTGCATCAGCCGTCCCCGCGCGGTGACCAGGGTGGCCGCGTCGTCGAGCGACAGCACGCCGGTGACGTGCGCGGCGGCGATCTCGCCGATCGAGTGGCCGACCACGGCGTCCGGCCGGATCCCCCAGTGCTCGAGCAGGGCGTGCAGGGCCACTTCGACGGCGAAGATGGCCGGCTGGGCGTACTCGGTGCGGTGCAGCAGCTCCGCGTCGTCGAGGACGGTGGCCAGGGGCCGGTCGAGGTGCGAGTCGAGGGCGGCGGTCACCGTGGCCAGCGCCCGCGTGTAGGCGGGGAACTCCGCGGCGAGCTGGGCGCCCATACCGGCACGCTGCGAGCCCTGCCCGGTGAACAGGAACGCGCACTTGCCGCGTGCCGGGACGGCCTCGACGACGCCGGGCACCGCCGCGCCGCCGGCCCAGGCGCTCAGCGTGGCCGCGGCCGCCGGCGGGCCGTCCGCGGTGGTCGCCAGGAACACCGCGCGGTGCGGCAGGGTGGCGCGCCGCGCGGTGGCACGGGCGACGTCGGTCATTGCGGCGCCGGGGTGCGCGGCGAGGTAGCGGCCCAGCTCCCCCGCCTGGCGGCGCAGCGCCTCAGGGTCGGGAGCGGTGACGATCAGCGGCACCATCCGGCGCGCTTCGGCAGGCGCGGCGGGGGCCGCGGCCGGGGGTTCCTCGACGATGACGTGCGCGTTGGTGCCGCTGATCCCGAACGACGACACACCCGCGCGCCGGGGACGATCACCGGCCGGCCACGGCAGCGCCTCGGTGAGCAGCGCGACGTTACCGGCGGCCCAGTCCACCTGCGGCGTCGGCTCATCCACGTGCAGGGTGCGCGGCAGCACACTGTGCCGCATCGCCTGGACGACCTTGATGATGCCGGCGACACCCGCGGCGGCCTGGGTGTGCCCGAGGTTGGACTTGATGCTGCCCAGCCGCAGCGGCTCGGCCCGATCCTGGCCGTACGCGGCGAGCAGCGCCTGCGCCTCGATCGGGTCGCCGAGCGTGGTGCCGGTGCCGTGCGCCTCGACCAGGTCGACGTCGCGCGCCCCGATCCCGGCGGCTGCGAGGGCGGCCCGGATGACGCGCTGCTGCGCCGGGCCGTTCGGCGCGGTCAGCCCGCTGGACGCGCCGTCCTGGTTGACCGCGGTGCCGCGCACCACGGCGAGGATCGGGTGCCCGAGGCGCTGGGCGTCGGAGAGCCGTTCGACCAGCAGCATGCCGGCGCCCTCGCCCCAGCCGGTGCCGTCGGCGGCCGCCGCGAACGACTTGCACCTGCCGTCGGCGGCCAGCCCGCGCTGCCGGGAGAACCCGATGAACGTGTCCGGGGTGGCCATCACGGCGGCGCCGCCGGCCAGGGCCAGGTCGCATTCGCCGGACTGCAGGGCGTGTGCCGCGAGGTGCAGCGCTACCAGCGACGACGAGCAGGCGGTGTCGACGGTGAGCGCCGGGCCTTCCAGGCCGAGCGTGTAGGCGATCCGCCCGGACGCGACGCTGCCGGAGTTGCCGGTGCCGAGGTACGCCTCCACGTCGTCGGGCACGTCGAGCAGCCTGGCCGCGTAGTCGTGGTACATCAGCCCGGTGTAGACGGCGGTGCGGCTGCCGCGCAGGCCGAGCGGGTCCAGTCCGGCGCGTTCGACGGCCTCCCAGGCGGTCTCCAGCAGCAGGCGCTGCTGCGGGTCCATGGCCAGGGCCTCGCGGGGCGAGATGCCGAAGACGTCCGGGTCGAAGTCGGCGGCCTGGTAGAGGAAGCCGCCCTCCCGGGCGTAGGAGGTGCCCGGGTGGTCGGGGTCGGGGTGGTAGAGCCCGTCGACGTCCCAGCCCCGGTCACCGGGGAACGGGCCGATGCCGTCACGACCGTCGGCGACCAGGTCCCACAGCTCGTTCGGGCTGGTGATGCCACCCGGATAGCGGCAGGCCATGCCGATGATGGCGATGGGTTCCCGGGTGCCGGCCTCGACCTCGGCCAGCCGTTTGCGGGTCTGGTGCAGGTCCGCGGTCACCCGCTTGAGATAGTCCCGCAGCTTCTGCTCACTCGACGACACCGCGCCTCACCCCACTCCGGCGGCGCCGCGGACGAGCGGCACCGCCGCGGACGCTAGGAGCCCCCGCCAACCCCCTCAACCCCTACCCGGCCCCAGGGTTCACAGGCCCAGCTCGTTGTCGATGAACGCGAACATCTCGTCGTCGCTGGCCTCGTCGAGCTGACCGGCGACGGCGTCGACCGGCTGCCACGCGGCGAGCAGCTTGCGCAGCCGCACGGCGATCTGGTCGCGGACCTGCGGGTCGAGCTCGTCGGCGCCGAGTGCCGTCTCGAGCCGGTCCAGCTCGGCCAGGGCGGGCAGCGGCGGTGCGGCCGGTGCCAGCTGGTCGCGCAGGTGCGCGGCCAGGTCGGCCGGGGCCGGGTAGTCGAAGATGACGGTCGCGGGCAGGCGCAGCCCGGTGGCCGCGGTCAGGCCGTTGCGCAGCTCGACCGCGGTCAGCGAGTCGAAGCCCAGGTCCAGGAAGCCACGGGTGGGTTCGATGGCGCTCGCGTCGGCGTGCCCGAGCACCGTCGCGACGTGGCCGTGCACCAGGTCGAGCAGCATCCCGAGCTGGTCGGCGGGGGTGAGCGCGGCGAGACGTCCGCCGATCGGCGCGGCCTCCGCCGATGGCAAAACCCGCACGGGGGTACGACGTACCAGCGCTCCGAGCAGCGGCGGAACGTCCCCGCCGGCCTGCACGGCGGCCAGGTCCAGGCGGATCGGCACCACCTCGGCGGCCGGTACGGCCAAAGCCGCGTCGAACGCCGCGAGGCCGTCTTGCTCGTCGAACGCCAGCACCCCGGCGCGGGCCATCCGCTGCCGATCGTTCTCGGACAGCTCCCCGGCCATGCCGCCGTCGGCCCACGGGCCCCACGCCAGGGCGTGCCCGGGCAGCCCGAGGTCGCGGCGGTGCCGGGCGAGCGCGTCCAGGAACGCGTTCGCCGCGGCGTAGTTGGCCTGTCCGGGCGTGCCGAACAGCGCCGAGGCCGAGGAGAACAGCACGAACGCCGCCAGGTCCCGGTCGCGGGTGAGCTCGTGCAGGTGCCGGGCGCCGTCCACCTTGGGGCGCAGCACCCGGTCGAGCTGGTCGGCGGTCATCGTCTCGGCGATACCGTCGGCCAGGACCCCGGCGGTGTGCACCACGGCGGTCAGCGGGTGGGCGTCCGGGATGCCGGCGAGCACCGCGGCGAGGGCGTCGCGGTCGGCCACGTCGGCGGCGGCGAGCGTGACGTGAGTGCCGCCGGCGCGCAGTTCCTCGGCGAGGTCGGTGCCGCCGCCGGAGCGGCTGAGCAGCAGCAGGTGACTCACGCCGTGGGAAGTGACCAGGTGTCGGGCGACCCGGCCGGCTAGCGCGCCGGAGCCGCCAGTGACCAGCACGGTGCCGGTGCCGAACCTGCCGGTGCCGGATGTCTCGGGTGCGTCCGGGACGGCGCGGGCCAGCCGGGGTGCGAGCAGCGTGCCGGCGCGGATCGCCAGCTGCGGTTCGCCGCTGGCCGCCGCGGCGGCGAGCAGCCGCCACGACGCCGGGTCGTCGTCGAGGTCGGCCAGCACGAACCGGCCCGGGTTCTCCTGCTGGGCGCTGCGCAGCAGGCCCCAGACGGCCGCGCCGGCGAGGTCGCCGGTTGCCGTCCGGGGCAGCATCGCGTCGCGGGTGAGCACGACGAGCCTCGAGTCGGTGGCCAGGGCGCGCTGCAGAATGCCGAGGATCCGGCGGACTTCCGCGCCGGCCTGCTCAGCGGTGCCACCGGCGAGCGCAGTGCCACCGGCGAGCGCGGTGCCGCCGGCGAGCGCGGTGCCGCCGGCGAGCACGACCACGACGGGTGCGCCCAGCGTGTCGCCCGCGGGCAGGGTGGGCAGCTCGGGCAGGGCGCTGCCGAGCACGGTCCAGCCGTCGGTGCCGGCCGGTGCCGGTGTGGGCAGCGGGGTCCACCGGACCGCGTACAGGTCGGCGGCGCCGGGCCGGGCCGACGGCACGGGGCGCAGCACCAGCGACCCGGCGGTGAGCACCGGCTCCCCGGCGGAGGTGAACGCCGCCAGCCGCACGGCGTCCCCGGCGAGGGTGAGCCGCACCCGCAGCCGCTCGGCGCCGGTGGCATGCACGGTGACATCGGACCAGCTGAACGGCAGCCGGGCCGAGGTGTCGCCGGTGCCGCCGGTCAGGCTCAGCGCGTGCAGTGCCGCGTCGACCAGCGCGGGGTGGGCGGCGAACCTCGGCGCGGTGCGCTGCTGCTCGTCGTCGAGGGCGACCTCGACGAACAGCTCGTCACCGGCCCGCCAGACCTCGCGCAGGGCCTGGAAGGCGGGCCCGTAGTCGAGGCCGAGCTCGCTGAGCCCGGCGTAGCAGCCGTCCAGCGGCACCGGCACGGCCCCGGCCGGCGGCCAGGCATCCGGCGCAACCGCGGCCGGAGCCCCGCCCGGCAGCACGGATCCACCGGCGCGGTGCTGCCAGTCGCCGTGCTCGCCGTCGGTACGGGAGTGGATGTGCACGTCGCGGCGTCCCAGCTCGCCGGGTTCACCGACCCTGACCTGCAGCTGGACGGCGCCGCTGACCGGGATGACCAGCGGCGCGTGCAGGGTCAGCTCCTCGACGGTGTCGCAGCCGGCCCGGTGGGCGGCCTGCACGGCGAGTTCCAGCAGCGCAGTGCCGGGCAGCAGCACCACACCGTTGACCACGTGGTCACCCAGCCAGGTGTGGGTGCGCAGCGATAGCCGGCCGGTGAGCAGCACGCCGGAGCCGTCGGCGACCGGGACGACCGCGCCGAGCAGCGGGTGCCCGGCGTTGGTCAGTCCGGCGGCGCCCAGGTCACCGGTACCGCGGCCGGGGTTGATCCAGAACCGCTGCCGCTGGAAGGCGTAGGTCGGCAGCGGCGCCGGCCGGACGCCGGGGTGCAGCGCGGTCCAGTCGACCGGTACGCCGCGGACGTAGAGGGTGGCGAGCGCGGTCAGCGCGGTGGTGACCTCGTCGCGGTCGCGGCGCAGCATCGGCACCGCGTTCTCGGCGAGGGCGGTGAGCACCGCGTCCGGGCCGACCTCGACGAAGCTGGTCACGTCCGGCAGGGCCGCGACCGCGTCGGCGAAGCGCACCGGCTCGCGGACCTGCCGCACCCAGTACTCCGGGTCGGTCCAGCGCGCGTGCGGGTCGACGCTGGAGACGACCGCGACCGTCGGCTCGTGGAACGTCAGCCCGCGCACCACGGCCCGGAAGTCGTCCAGCATCGGGTCCATCAGCCGGGAGTGGAACGCGTGACTGGTCCGCAGCCGGGTGGTCTTCCACCCCTGCTGCTCGATGGGCGAAATGTCCGCCTCGATGCCGGACACCACGACCGCTCGCGGCCCGTTGACTGCTGCGATGTCGACGTCGGGGAACGCCGCGCGGACCTCGTCCTCGGTGGCCTGCACAGCGAGCATCACGCCACCGGACGGAAGCGCCTGCATCAACCGGCCACGGGCGGACACCAGCGTCGCCGCGTCCTCGAGGGACAGCACCCCGGCCACGTGCGCGGCCGCGATCTCACCGATCGAGTGCCCGACGAGGACGTCCGGGACGGCGCCCCACGACCGCAGCAGCACGGCGAGGGCAACCTCGAGGGCGAACAGCGCCGGCTGGGCATTTCCGGTCTCGTCGAGCGCGGTCTCATCGATGTCCAGATGCACCGCGACCGCGTCATAGGCGTCAGCGAACACCGGGAACGTCGCGTAGAGACCCCGGCCCATACCCGGGCGTTGGGCGCCCTGGCCGGTGAAGAGGAAACCGAGCCGACCAGGACGGGCGGTCCCGGTAAATGGCGCGGTGCCAGCCATGATGGCGTCCAGGCCGGCGGTGAGTGCGCCGGGGTCCGCGGCCAGCACCACCGCGCGGTGGGTGAGCGCGGGCCGGTGCGCGGCGGCTGCGGCGAGTGCCCGCAGGCCGGCGGCCGGGGTGGTGGCCCACTGCCGGGCCTGGGCGTGCAGGGCGGCTGCGGTGTTGCCGCTGACCGGCACCGGGATCAGCGGCAACGGCGTGGCGGCGGGCTGCCGGGGAGCGGGCGGTGCCTCTTCCAGGATTACGTGGGCGTTGGTACCGGAGACACCGAACGCCGACACACCGGCGCGACGCGGGCGGTCGCCTGCGGCCCACGGCTGCGCCTGCGTCAACAGCTCGACGTCGCCGGTGGACCAGTCGACGTGCGGCGAGATCTCCTCGGCGTGCAGGGTGGCCGGGAGCAGGCCGTGCCGCAGGGCCAGGACCATTTTCGCGATGCCGGCGACACCGGCCGCCGCCTGGGTGTGACCGATGTTCGACTTCACCGAGCCCAGCCACAGCGGCCCATCAGCACGGTCCTGGCCATAGGTGGCCAGCAACGCCTGCGCCTCGATCGGGTCACCCAGTGTGGTGCCCGTGCCGTGCGCCTCCACCGCGTCCACATCCGCGGCGCTCAGCCCGGCGTTGGCCAAGGCTTGACGGATCACCCGCTGCTGCGCGGGACCGTTCGGCGCGGTCAGCCCGTTGGAGGCGCCGTCCTGGTTGACGGCTGTCCCCCGTACCACAGCAAGCACTTGATGCCCTGAAGCGCGAGCCGCGGAAAAACGCTCAACCAGCAGCATCCCCGCGCCCTCCGACCAACCGGTCCCGTCGGCGCCCGCTCCGAACGACTTGCAGCGCCCATCGGGCGCCAAGCCGCGCTGCCGCGAGAACTCCACGAACACATCCGCGTTCGGCATCACCGTGACACCGCCGACGAGGGCCATCGAGCATTCACCGGAGCGCAGCGCCTGCGCGGCGAGATGCAGCGCGACCAGTGACGACGAGCACGCGGTGTCGATGGTGACCGCGGGGCCTTCCAGGCCGAAGGCGTAGGAGATCCGGCCGGACATCACCGACGAGGCCGTGCCGGTGAGCATGTGGCCTTCGAGGCCGTCTGCCGCCTCGCCGGGCCCGCCGCCGTAGCCCATGAACGAGGCGCCGACGAACACGCCGACCTGCTCGCCGCGCAGGCCGAGCGGGTCGACGGCGGCGGACTCGAACGCCTCCCACGAGGTCTCCAGCAGCAGGCGTTGCTGCGGGTCCATCGCGGTGGCCTCGCGCGGGGAGATGCCGAACAGGCCGGCGTCGAACTCGGCGGCACTGTCGAGGAAACCGCCGTGCCGGGTGTAGGACGTGCCGGGGTGCTCGGGGTCCGGGTGGTAGAGGGCGTCGAGGTCCCAGCCGCGGTCGGCCGGGAAGGCACCGATGCCGTCGCGACCGTCCGCGACCAGGTCCCAGTACTGCTCCGGGGTACGGACGCCGCCGGGCAGGCGCACACCCAAACCGACGATGACGATCGGGTCGTCGTCGGCCGCCGTCGCGCCAATGGTCGCCGCAGCCGGGGCGTCGGCGCCGGTGATCTGGTCGAGGACGAAGGCGGCCAGCCGCTCGGTGTCCGGGTGGTCGAAAGCCATCGTCGCGGGCAGCGTGAGCCCGGTCGCCGTGCGCAGGCGGTTGCGCAGCTCGACCGCGGTCAGCGAGTCGAAGCCGAGCTCCTTGAACGCCCGGGCCGGTTCGACCGCCGTCGGCGAGGTGTGGCCGAGGACCGTGGCGACCTCGGCGCGGACCAGGTTCAGCACGTGACGGTGCCGGGCGGCCGCCGGCAGGGCGGCGAGGCTGCCGGCCAGGCCGGTGTCGGTCGTCGGGGTGGCGGTCAGGGCTGCGGCCTCGGGCAGCCGGTCGAAGAACGGCCGGGCCCGGCTCGCCGTGAACAGCGGCAGGAACTCGTCCCAGCGCACGTCGGCGACGGTGACCTGTTCGTCGCCGGAGCCGACGGCCAGGGCGAGCGCGGCGAGCGCCCGGCCGGGGGCCATCGGGGTCAGGCCCCGGCGGCGCAGCTGGGCGGCGACCGCGGCGTCGGCAGCCATGCCGGCCTCGGCCCACGGCCCCCAGGCGACCGCGGTGCCCGGCCGGCCGGCGGCGCGGCGGCGGGCGATCAGCGCGTCGAGGGCGGCGTTCGCGGCGCCGTAGGCGGTCTGCTGCGCGCTGCCCCAGACGCCGGAGATGGAGGAGAACACGATGAACGCGTCCACGTCCCCGGCCAGTTCGTCGAGGTGCAGCGCCCCGTCGACCTTGCCGTCGACGACGCGGTGCAGGTGTGCGGCGTCCGCGTCGGTGAGGGCGACGTCCTCGCTGACGCCGGCGGCGTGCACGATCGCGTCGACGGGTCCGACGGCCGTCAGCAGGGCTGCGACGGCCGCGCGGTCGGCCAGGTCGCAGGCGTGCGCCTCGGCCAGGGGCAGGTCGGTCAGCAGGTCGGCGGCGCCGGGTGCGGTGGCGCCGCGGCGGGAGACCAGGATCAGGCGTTCGGCGCCGTTCGCGGCGGCCCAGCGGGCCACCTGGGCGCCGAGACCGCCGGTGCCACCGGCGATCAACACGGTGCCGCGAGGGTGCCAGGTGGTGCCACCGGCGGCGGGCGCTGCGGTGAGACGTCGCAGGAACACACCACTTTCGCGTACGGCGATCTGGTCCTCGGCGCCGAGCCCGCCGGACAGCACGGTCACGACCCGGCCGGCCGCCCGCGCGTCGAGTGCGGCGGGCAGGTCGAGCAGACCGCCCCAGGATTCCGGGAGTTCCAGGGCGACGGCGCGGCCGAGGCCCCAGATGGCGGCCTGGCGCACGTCGGGCGGGCCGTCGGAGCGGCCGGTCGTCACCGCGTGCCGGGTGAGCAGCCAGAGCCGGGCTCCGGTAGCGGCGTCCGCAGTGGCCTGGGCGATCGTGAGGGCGTCGGCGAGCGAGTCGGGGGCCGCGACGATGCCGGTGGGCGCAACGGCACGCAGGGCGGCGGCCAGTTCGGTGCGCGTTCCGGCCGGCACGGAACGGACCGTTGCGCCGTGCTGTTCCAGCAGCGCGGCGAGCGGGGTGTCGCCGACCACGACCCAGGTGCCGGTCAGCGGGGTGGTCCGCGCCTGGACGGGTTCCCAGGTGACCCGGTAGCGCCAGCCGTCGATGGTGTCACGGTCCCGGCTCCGGTCCCGCCAGGAGGTCAGGGCCGGGAGGACGTCGGTGAGGGCGGTGGCGGGCAGGCCGAGCCGGTCGGCGAGCGAGCCGTCGTCGACGGCGGTCCAGAAGCCGGTGTCGACGGCCGGGGGACGCAGCTCCAGCCAGTAGCGCTGGCGCTGGAACGCGTAGGTGGGCAGGTCGGCGGGCCGGACCCCGGCGAACAGCGGCGTCCAGTCGACCGGCACGCCCTGCACGTGCAGGGTGGCCAGGGCGGTCAGCGCGGTCGTGACCTCGTCACGGTCACGGCGCAGCATCGGCACCGCGCCATCGACCATCGCCGACAACACCCCGTCGGGTCCGAGCTCGATGAAGCTGGTCACCCCGTCCAGCGCCGCGACCGCGTCGGCGAACCGCACCGGCTGCCGGACGTGCTGCACCCAGTACTCCGGGTCAGCCCACTCACCGGTGCCGGTGAACGTCAGGGTGGTCACCACGGCCCGGAACTCGTTGAGCATCGGGTCCATCAACCGCGAGTGGAACGCGTGGCTGGTCCGCAGCCGGGTCGTCTTCCACCCGTGGCCTTCGAGGGGCGAAATGTCCGCCTCGATGCCGGACACGACGACCGCTCGTGGCCCGTTGACCGCCGCGACGTCGACATCCGGGAACGCTGCCCGGATCTCGTCCTCGGAGGCCTGCACGGCGAGCATCACGCCACCGGCCGGGAGCGCCTGCATCAGACGGCCCCGTGCGGTGACCAGGGTGGCCGCGTCGTCGAGGGACAGCACCCCGGACACGTGCGCGGCCGCGATCTCACCGATCGAGTGGCCGACCATGACGTCCGGGACGACACCCCAGGAACGCAGCAGTGCCGCGAGGGCGACTTCGAGGGCGCGGTCTCGTCGATGTCGAGGTGTACCGCGACCGCGTCGTAGGCGTCGGCGAAGGCGGGGAACGTTGCGTAGAGACCTCGGCCCATGCCGGGGCGTTGGGCGCCTTGGCCGGTGAACAGGAATGCGAGGCGGCCGGGCTGGGCGATTCCCCGGATAGTGGTGTCGCCGAGGAGCACGGCGCGATGCGGCAACGCGGCCCGGCGTGCGGCGGCCGCGCCGATAGCGAGCACGTCACCGTCGATCGTCCAGATAGCTTGCGCTTCCAGCGCCTCCGGCGTGTGACCGGAGATCAACACCGGCACCACCGGCAAGATCAGCGCCTCGGTCTGCGCCTGCGGCGAAGCCGGCGGCTCCTCCAAGATCACGTGCGCGTTGGTGCCGGAGACGCCGAACGCCGAGACACCGGCACGGCGCGGGCGGCCACCCGCGGCCCACGGCTGCGCCTCGGTCAGCAGTTCGACCTGCCCGGTCGTCCAGTCGATGTGCGGAGAGGGGTCGGCGGCGTGCAGGGTCGCGGGCAGCGTCTCCTGCCGCATCGCGAGGATCATTTTGGCGATGCCGGCGACACCCGCAGCAGCCTGGGTGTGACCGATGTTCGACTTCACCGAGCCCAGCCACAGCGGCCCGTCGGCACGGTCCTGGCCGTAGGTGGCCAGCAGCGCCTGCGCCTCGATCGGGTCACCCAGCGTGGTGCCGGTGCCGTGCGCCTCCACCGCGTCCACATCAGCGGTGGTCAGCCCGGCATTGGCTAGAGCCTGCCGGATCACCCGCTGCTGCGCGGGACCGTTCGGCGCCGTGAGCCCATTAGAGGCTCCGTCCTGGTTGACCGCGGTCCCCCGGACCACGGCCAGGACTTCATGCCCGGCCGCGCGGGCTGTGGACAGCCGCTCGACCAGCAGCATGCCCGCGCCCTCGGACCAGCCGGTCCCGTCGGCGCCCGCTCCGAACGACTTGCACCGGCCATCAGCCGCGAGACCGCGCTGCCGGGAGAACTCCACGAAGATGTCCGGGGTCGGCATCACCGTCACGCCACCGACGAGCGCCATCGAGCACTCCCCCGAGCGCAACGCCTGCGCGGCCAGATGCAGCGCGACCAGCGACGACGAGCAGGCCGTGTCGACGGTGACCGCCGGGCCCTCCAGGCCGAAGGCGTAGGAGATGCGGCCCGAGATGACCGAGGACGCCGTGCCGGTCAGCAGGTGACCTTCCAGGCCGTCGGCGGAGTCGGTGCCGTAGCCCATGAACGCCGCGCCGACGTAGACGCCGACCGGCTGGCTGGCGAGCCCGCGCGGGTCGACGCCGGCACGTTCCAGCGCCTCCCATGAGGTTTCCAGCAGCAGCCGTTGCTGCGGGTCCATCGCGGTGGCCTCGCGCGGCGAGATGCCGAACAGGCCCGCGTCGAAGTCGCCGGCGCCGCTGAGGAAGCCGGCCTGCTGGGCGTAGAACGTGCCCGGGTGGTCCGGGTCCGGGTGGTAGAGCCGGTCCAGGTCCCAGCCGCGGTCGGTGGGGAAGGCGCCGATGCCTTCGGCGCCGCCGGCCAGCAGATCCCAGTACTGCTCGGGTGACTCCACGCCGCCGGGCAGGCGCAGGCCCATCCCGACGATGACAACCGGATCGTCGTCCGCGGCGGCCGTGGCCGGCACGTGGATCTCGGGAGCGTCGGCGACTCCGGTGACTTCGGCCAGCACGAAGGCGGCGAGCCGCTCCGCGCTCGGGTGGTCGAACGCGAGGGTGGCCGGCAGCGCCACGCCGGTGGTGGTGCGCAGCCGGTTGCGCAGTTCGACCGCGGTCAGCGAGTCGAAACCGAGGTCTTTGAACGCCCGGTCCGGTGCGACGGATCCGGCGCCGGCGTGCCCCAGCACGGCGGCGACGTCCGCGCGGACCAGGTCGAGGACGGTGCGCTGCCGGTCGGCCGGGGTGAGCCCGGCCAATCGCGCGGCCAGGCCGGAGGTCGGCTCGGGCGCGGCGGCGGGGGTCGCCTGCGGCAGGAGCGCGAACAGGGGGCGGGCGCGGCTCGCGGCGAACAGTGGCAGGAAGTCGTCCCAGCGCACGTCCGCGACGGTCACCTGGTCCTCGCCCGCGCCGACGGCACCGGCCAGGACCGCGAGGGCGCGGGCCGGGTCGAGCGGGGTGAGGCCGTGGCGGCGCAGCTGACCGGCCGTCTCCTCGGCGGCGGCCATGCCGACCCGGGCCCACGGGCCCCAGGCGACGGCGGTGCCGGGCCGGCCTGCTGCCCGGCGGCGGGCGATCAGCGCGTCGAGGGCGGCGTTGGCGGCACCGTAGGCCGCTTGCCGGCCGCTGCCCCAGACACCGGCGATGGAGGAGAACACGACGAACGCGTCCACGTCGCCGGCCAGCTCGTCGAGGTGCAGGGCGCCGTCGACCTTGCCGCGGACGACGCGGTCGAGGTGCGCGGGGTCGGCGTCGGTGAGCGCGACCTCCTCGCTGACCCCGGCGGCGTGCACGACCACGTTGACGGATCCGACGGCCTTCAGTAGGGCCTCGACGGCGGCGCGGTCGGCCAGGTCACAGGCGTGCACCTCGACGGCAGCCCGGTCCGCGCGGTCGCTGGCGTGCACCTCGACCGCAGCGCGGTCGCTGGCGTGCGCCTCGACGGCGGCGCGGTCCGCGCGGTCGCCCGGGCGCGCCTCGGCAGCAGCGCGGTTGGCGTGGTCGCTGGCGTGTGCGTCGGTGGCAGGGAGCACGGCTTGCAGCTCGGTCAGCAGGTCGGCGGCGCCGGGGGCCGCGGCGCCGCGGCGGGAGACCAGGATCAGGCGCTCGGCGCCGTTCGCGGCGGCCCAGCGGGCCACCTCGGCGCCCAGGCCACCGGTGCCGCCCGCGATCAGGACGGTGCCGCGCGGGCGCCAGATGGCGCCGCGGGGTGCCGGGGCCGGCACTAGCCGGCGAACGTGGACGCCGCTGCCGCGGACGGCGATCTGGTCCTCCGGACCGTAGGCACCGGCCAGCACGGCGGCGACCCGGGGCGCCGAGCGGCGGTCGAGTTCGGCGGGCAGGTCGAGCAGGCCGCCCCAGGACTCCGGTCGTTCCAGGGCGACGGAGCGCCCGAAGCCCCAGGTCAGAGCATGCTCCGGGCGGACGTGGGCGTCGGATCGGCCGACCGCGACCGCGCTGCGGGTGACCAGCCAGAGCGGCGCGGTGATGTCGGCGTCGCCAAGTGCCTGGACCAGCGCCAGGCTCTCGCCGAGCGGGCCGCTGGTGGCCAGGACTCCGGCGATCGGTTTTTCGAGGGTACGCAGCTGCGCGGCGAGGTCGTCCCGAGTGCCGGACGGCAGGCGCAGCACGGTGGCGCCGTGACCGGTGAGGACCGCGTTCAGCCCGGCAGGGTCGGCGCCGGCCAGCACCCACGTGCCCGCCAGTGCCGCCGGCGTGGGCTCGGGTGCGGCCTGCCAGGTGATCCGGTAGCGCCAGCGGTCCGACCGGGTGCGGTCCCGGCCACGGGCGCGCCACGAGGCGAGGGCCGGCAGCACGCTGTCGAGGGAGGAACCGGGGTCGACGCCGAGTTCGGCGGCGAACGTGGTGAGGTCGCCCCGGTCGACGGTGTCCCAGAGGCCCGCCTCGGCCGGGTCGGTGGTGGCGGTGGGAGCGCTGCGCAGCCAGTAGCGCTGACGCTGGAACGCGTAGGTGGGCAGGTCGGCGGGCCGGACCCCGGCAAACAGTGGCGTCCAGTCCACTTCCACGCCTTGCACGTGCAGGGTCGCCAGGGCGGTCAGCGCGGTCGTGGCTTCGTCTCGGTCGCGGCGCAGCATCGGCACCGCCCCGTCGACCATCGCCGACAGCACCCCGTCCGGGCCCAGCTCGATGAAGCTGGTCACCCCGTCGAGTGCCGCGATCGCGTCGGCGAACCGCACCGGCTGCCGGACGTGCTGCACCCAGTACTCCGGGTCAGCCCACTCACCGGTGCCGGTGAAGGTCAGCGTGGTCACCACGGCCCGGAACTCGTTGAGCATCGGGTCCATCAGCCGGGAGTGGAACGCGTGACTGGTCCGTAACCGGGTCGTCTTCCATCCCTGCTGCTCGATGGGCGAAATATCCGCCTCGATGCCGGACACGACGACCGCTCGTGGCCCGTTGACCGCCGCGATGTCGACATCCGGGAACGCCGCCCGGACCTCGTCCTCGGACGCCTGCACGGCGAGCATCACGCCACCGGCCGGAAGCGCCTGCATCAACCGGCCCCGCGCGGACACCAGCGTCGCCGCGTCCTCGAGGGAGAGCACCCCGGCGACGTGCGCGGCCGCGATCTCACCGATCGAGTGGCCGACCATGACGTCCGGGACGACACCCCAGGAACGCAGCAGTGCCGCGAGGGCGACTTCGAGGGCGTTTCATCCAGCGCGGACTCGTCGATGTCCAGGTGCACCGCGACCGCGTCGTAGGCGTCGGCGAAGGCCGGGAACGTCGCGTAGAGACCCCGGCCCATGCCCGGACGCTGCGCGCCCTGGCCGGTGAACAGGAAACCGAGCCGGCCGGGACGGGCGGTCCCGGTCAGCGCCGCGGTGCCCGCCGTGATGGCGTCCAAGCCAGCGGTCAGTGCGCCGGGGTCAGCGGCCAGCACCACCGCACGGTGGGTGAGCGCAGGCCGGCGTGCGGCAGCCGCACCGACCGGCAGCGGATCGGTATCGAGCGGCATTCGCGAGGTTTGCGCTTGCAGGGCTTCCCACGTGTGACCGGACACCAGCACCGGCACCACCGGCAAGGCCAGCGCTTCCGCCTTCTCCTGGGGAGAAGCCGGCGGCTCCTCCAGGATCACGTGGGCGTTGGTGCCGGAGACACCGAACGCCGACACACCGGCGCGGCGCGGCCGGTCGCCCGCGGCCCACGGCTGCGGGGCCGTCAGCAGCTCGACGTCACCCGCCGACCAGTCCACGTGCGGGGAGCGCTCGCCGGAGTGCAGGGTCGCGGGCAGCAGCCCGTGCCGCATCGCCATGACCATTTTCGCGATGCCGGCGACACCGGCCGCCGCCTGGGTGTGACCGATGTTCGACTTGATCGAGCCGAGCCAGAGCGGCGCGTCGATGCGGTCCTGGCCGTAGGTGGCCAGCAGCGCCTGCGCCTCGATCGGGTCACCCAGCGTGGTGCCGGTGCCGTGCGCCTCCACCACGTCGACATCGGCGGCACGCAGCCCGGCGTTGGCCAGAGCCTGACGGATCACCCGCTGCTGCGCGGGACCATTCGGCGCGGTGAGCCCGTTCGACGCGCCGTCCTGATTGACGGCTGTCCCCCGTACCACAGCAAGAACTTGATGCCCGGAAGCTCGCGCCGCGGAAAGACGCTCAACCAGCAGCATCCCCGCGCCCTCCGACCAACCGGTGCCGTCGGCACCGGCGCCGAACGACTTGCACCGCCCGTCGGGCGCGAGGCCACGCTGCCGCGAGAACTCCACGAAAACGTCCGCAGTCGGCATCACCGTGACACCACCGACAAGGGCCATCGAGCACTCACCGGAGCGCAGCGCCTGTGTCGCCAGGTGCAAGGCGACCAGCGACGAGGAGCACGCGGTGTCGACCGTGACGGCCGGGCCCTCCAGCCCGAAGGTGTAGGAGATCCGGCCCGAGATGACCGAGGATGCGGTGCCGGTCAGCAGGTGACCCTCCTGGCCGTCGGCGGAGTCGCTGCCGTAGCCCATGAAGGTGGCGCCGACGAACACGCCGACCTGCTCGCCGCGCAGGCCCAGCGGGTTGACGCCGGCGGCCTCGAACGCCTCCCACGACGTCTCCAGCAGCAGCCGCTGCTGCGGGTCCATCGACAGGGCCTCGCGCGGCGAGATACCGAACAACCCGGCGTCGAAGTCGCCCGCTTCGGGCAGGAAGCCGCCCTCGCGGGCGTAGAAGGTGCCCGGGTGATCCGGGTCCGGGTGGTAGAGCCGGTCCAGGTCCCAGCCCCGGTCGGCCGGGAACTCGCCGATCGCGTCGGCACCGGTGGCGACGAGGTCCCACAGTGCCTGCGGGGTGTCGGCCCCGCCGGGCATCCGCAGGCCCATGCCGACGATGACGATCGGATCGTCGGTGACCGCCGCCGCGGTGGTGGTCATGGGCAGCGCGGTGTCGGAGCCGACGACCTGGTCGAGGACGAAGGCGGCGAGCCGTTCGGTGTCCGGGTGGTCGAACGCGAGGGTGGCGGGCAGCGTCAGCCCGGTGGTGGCCTGCAGCCGGTTGCGCAGTTCGACCGCGGTCAGCGAGTCGAAGCCCAGGTCCTTGAACGCCCGGTCCGGGGCGATGTCCGCCGGGGACGCGTGTCCCAGCGCGGCGGCCACCTCGGCCCGGACCAGTTCCAGAACGGTGCGGTGGCGCTCGGCCGGTGCGAGCGGCGCGAGCCGGGCGGCGAGGGCGGAACCGGTGGCCGGTGCCGGTACGGCGGTCGCGGCCTCGGGCAGGTCGGCCAGCAGCGGACGGGCCCGGGTGGCGGTGAACAGCGGCAGGAACTCGTCCCACCGCACGTCGGCGACCGTGATCAGGTCGTCGCCGGCGCCGACCGCCTGGGCGAGCGCGGCGATCGCCGGCGCCGGGTCGAGCGCGACCAGGCCCTGACGGCGCAGCGCCGTGGCGGCCTGGGCGTCGGCGGCCATGCCCACACGCGCCCAGGGGCCCCACGCGATCGAGGTGCCGGGCAGGCCGGCCGCGCGGCGGCGCTGGATCAGGGCGTCGAGGGCGGCGTTGGCGGCACCGTAGGCCGCCTGCCGGCCGCTGCCCCAGGTCGCCGCGATGGAGGAGAACACGACGAACGCGTCCACGTCCCCGGCGAGGTCGTCGAGGTGCTGCGCGCCGTCGACCTTGCCGCGCAGCACGCGGTCGAGGTGCGCGGGGTCGGCGTCGGCCAGGGCCACGTCTTCGACGATGCCGGCGGCGTGCACGACCGCGTGCACCGGGCCGGTCGCGGCGAGCAGCGCCTCGACGGCAGCGCGGTCGGCGAGGTCACAGGCGTGCACCTCAACGGCCGCGCGGTCCACGCGGTCACCAGCCGCGCGGTGACCAGCCGGGGCCTCGGCAGCCGGCAGCTCGGCCTGCAGCGCGGCCAGCAGCTCGGCGGCGCCCGGGGCCGCCGCGCCGCGGCGGGACACCAGGATCAGGCGCTCGGCGCCGTTCGCGGCGGTCCAGCGAGCCACCTCGGCGCCCAGGCCACCGGTGCCGCCGGTGATCAGGACCGTGCCGCGCGGCCGCCACGCCGCGTGGGTGGTGGCCGGGGCGTGGGTGAGGCGCCGCAGGAGCACGCCGGCCGGCCGGAGTGCGATCTGGTCCTCGGCGCCCAGGTCGCCGCCGAGCACGGCCGCGAGCCGGCCCACGGCCCGGGCGTCCAGGGTGTCCGGCAGGTCGAGCAGGCCGCCCCAGCGGTCCGGGTGTTCGAGGCCGGCGACGCGGCCGAGGCCCCACACCGCGGCGGTCTCCGGGTCCACAACGGCGTCCGCCCGGCCGGTGGCGACCGCGCCGCGGGTCACCAGCCACAGCGGTGCCGGGATGGTCAGCCGGGTCACGGCCTGGACGAGCGGCAGGGCTTCGGCGGCGGAGCCGGGCATCGCGATGATGCCGGACAACGGCCCCCCTTCAAGGAGCGCGGTGAGTTCGGCGGGGGTGCCGGACACCGGCTCGCCTTCGAGGAGCGCGGCGAGGTCGGCAGAGGCACCGGTTCGCACGGTGGCGCCGAGGCCGGTCAGGGTGGCGGCGAGGCCGTAGCGGTCGGTGCCGACAAGGATCCAGGTGCCGGGCAGCGCCGGGCGGGCCGGGACGGTGGCGGGTTTCCAGGTGATGCGGTAGCGCCAGCCGTCGATGGCGTCGCGTTCCCGGCTCCGGGCGCGCCAGGAGGTCAGCGCCGGGAGGACGTCGGCGAGGGCGGTCGCGGGCAGGCCGAGCCGGTCGGCGAGCGAGCCGTCGTCGACCGCGGCCCAGAACCCGTCGTCGCCGCGCGCTTTGGTGCTGGTGCCGGGCCAGAAGCGCTGGCGCTGGAACGCGTAGGTGGGCAGGTCAGCCGGGCGCACGCCGGCGAACAGCGGCGTCCAGTCCACTTCCACGCCCTGCACGTGCAGGGCGGCCAGGGCAGTCAGCGCGGTGGTGACCTCATCCCGGTCGCGGCGCAGCATCGGCACCGCGCCGTCGACCATCGCCGACAGCACACCGTCCGGGCCAAGTTCGATGAAGCTAGTGACCCCGTCGAGGGCGGCGATCGCATCCGCGAAACGGACCGGCTGGCGGACGTGCTGCACCCAGTACTCCGGATCAGCCCACTCGCCGGTGCCGGTGAACGTCAGCGTGGTCACCACGGCCCGGAAGTCGTCCAGCATCGGGTCCATCAACCGGGAGTGGAACGCGTGACTGGTCCGCAGCCGGGTCGACTTCCACCCCTGCTGCTCGATGGGCGAAATGTCCGACGCCAGGCCCGACACGACGACCGCCCGCGGCCCGTTGACCGCCGCGATATCCACGTCGGGGAACGCCGCGCGGACCTCGTCCTCGGACGCCTGCACGGCGAGCATCACGCCACCGGCCGGAAGCGCCTGCATCAGACGGCCCCGCGCGGTGACCAGGGTGACCGCATCCTCGAGCGACAGCACCCCGGACACGTGCACGGCCGCGATCTCACCGATCGAGTGGCCGACGACGACGTCGGGGGTCACTCCCCAGGAACGCAGCAGCGCGGCAAGCGCCACCTCGACGGCGAACAAGGCGGGCTGGGCGTAACCAGTTCGGTGGATCAGCTCGGGATCGGCGAGGACCGTGCCGAGCGGGCGGTCGAGGTGCGCGTCCACGTGCAGCGCGACCCGGTCGAACGCGTCGGCGAACACCGGGAACGTGTCATAGAGACCCCGGCCAATGCCGGCCCGCTGCGCGCCCTGACCGGTGAACAAGAACGCCAGCCGACCGGGCCGGGCGACGCCCCGGACCGTGACATCGCCGAGGATCACGGCGCGGTGCGGCAACGCGGCACGCCGCGCGGCAGCAGCACCGATGGCGAGCACGTCACCCTCGACACTCCAGAGAGCCTGCGCTTCGAGGGCCTCCTCCGTGTGACCGGACACCAGCACCGGCACCACCGGCAGGTCGAGCGCCGCCGTGTGCGACTGCGGCGAGCCCGGCGGCTCCTCCAGGATTACGTGGGCGTTGGTGCCGCTGATGCCGAACGAGGACACCCCGGCACGGCGCGGCCGCTCCCCCACCGGCCACGGCCGGGCCTCGGTCAGCAGCTCAACGGCGCCGGCCGACCAGTCCACGTGCGGCGACGCCTCGTCGGCGTGCAGCGTGGCCGGCAACGTCTGGTGGTGCAGCGCGAGGACCATCTTCAGGATGCCCGCGGCACCGGCGGCGGCCTGGGTGTGACCGATGTTCGACTTCACCGACCCCAGCCACAGCGGCCCATCGGCACGGCCCTGACCGTAAGTGGCCAGCAGCGCCTCAGCCTCGATCGGGTCACCCAGTGTGGTGCCGGTCCCGTGCGCCTCCACGGCATCCACGTCGGACGCGGTCAGGCCCGCCCCCGCGAGGGCGGCCCGGATGACCCGCTGCTGGGCGGGACCGTTCGGTGCGGTCAGCCCGTTGGAAGCGCCGTCCTGGTTGACCGCGGTACCGCGTACCACGGCAAGGACGGACCGGCCCGCTGCTCGTGCCGCGGAGAGGCGCTCGATCAGGAACACGCCGGCGCCCTCGCCCCAGGCGGTGCCGTCCGCGCCGGCGGCGAACGACTTGCACCGGCCGTCCGCGGCCAGGCCGCGCTGCTGGCTGAAGTCGAGGAACGCGGTCGGCGTCGCCATCACGGTCACCCCGCCGACCAGGGCCATCGTGCACTCGCCGGACCTTAGCGCCTGCGCCGCGAGGTGCAGCGCGACCAGCGACGACGAGCAGGCGGTGTCGACCGTGACCGCCGGGCCCTCCAGGCCGAACGTGTAGGACACCCGACCGGACAGCACGCTCGCCGCGTTACCGGTGCCGATGTGGCCCGCCGAGCCCGCGACGTCGGCCTGCCCCTCGTCGAGCAGCGCCACGTAGTCCTGGCCGTTGGTGCCGGCGAACACGCCGATCTGCTCGCCGCGCAGCCCGAGCGGGTCGAGGCCGGCGCGCTCGAACGCCTCCCACGACGTCTCGAGCAGCAGGCGTTGCTGCGGGTCCATCGCGAGGGCCTCACGCGGCGAGATCCCGAACAGGCCGGCGTCGAACTCGGCGGCGCCGGGCACAAAACCGCCGGCCCGCGCGTAGGTGGTGCCGGGATGCGCGGGATCCGGGTGGTAGAGGGCGTCGAGGTCCCAGCCGCGGTCGGCCGGGAACTCGCCCATCGCGTCGGTGCCGGTCGCGAGCAGGTCCCACAGCGCCTCGGGGGTGTCCGCGCCGCCGGGGAAGCGGCAGGCCAGCGCGACGATGACGATCGGGTCGTCGCCGGTGGCGACGGTGGTGGTTCCGGGTGCCGCCGGGCCGGCCACGGGCGGGGTGAGCGCGAGCCGGTCGAGCAGGAACCCGGCGAGCCGGTCGGCGTCCGGATAGTCGAAGACCAGCGCGGCCGGCAGGGTGAGTCCGGTGGCGGCGGCGAGGCGGTTGCGCAGTTCCATCGCGGTCAGCGAGTCGAATCCGAGGTCCTGGAAGGACCGCCCGGGTGCGACCGCGTCGGCGGAGCCATGGCCCAACACGGCCGCGGCGTGGTCGCGGATTTCGGTCAGCAGCGCGCGTCGCGCTTCAACAGGATCAAAATCAGTCATTTGTACGAGCGAAAGCCGCCCGGAGACGGTCACCTCGCGCCCACTGACCCGCACGCCGGGCAGGTCGGCCAGCACCGTGGCCGGCCGGACCGCGCCCAGTTCGGCGGCGAGCCGGTCCCAGCGCACGTCGGCGACCAGCACAGCCGGTTCACCGCTGCCCACCGCGGCGGCCAGCGCGGCCAGCGCCGGTGCGGGGTCGAGCAGCGCCAGGCCGGCCCGGCGGAACCCGGCCGTGTCCGCGTGCCCGGCCATCATGCCGGCGTCGGCCCACGGTCCCCAGGCGATCGAGGTGGCGGGCAGCCCGGCGGCCCCGCGATGCCGTGCGAGCGCGTCGAGGGCCGCGTTGGCGGCGGCGTAGTTGGCCTGCCCGGGGTTGCCGAGCACACCGGCGGTCGAGGAGAACAGCACGAACGCGGTGAGCGGCCGGTGCGCGGTGAGCTCGTGCAGCCACCACGCGGCGTCGGCCTTGGGCGCGAGAACCGCGTCGAGCCGGTCCGGGTCGAGGCCGGTCAGCAGCCCGTCGTCGAGGGCGCCGGCGGCGTGCACGATCGCCAGGTCGGTGTCCCCGTCGAACTCGCCGACCAGCGCCGCGACGGCGTCCCGGTCGGTCAGGTCGCAGGCGCGCACCTCAACGCCGGGCAGTTCGGCAAGCAGGTCGGTCAGGTCGCCGGTCGTGGCGGCCTTTTCGGTGGCGGCGCTGTCGGTGGCGGCGCTGCCGTTGACGGGCTTGTCGGTGACGGGCCTGCCGGTGATGCCGCGGCCGACGAGGACGATGCGGGTGGCGCCGTGGGCGGCGGCCCAGCGGGCCACCTGGCGGCCGAGGCCGCCGGTGCCGCCGGTGATCAGCACGGTGCCGCGGGGTTCCCAGGCGCTGCCGAACGGTTCCGGTGCCTGCGCGAGACGGCGGACGAGCAGACCGGTGCCGCGGACGGCGATCTCGGTCTCCTCGCCGAGGCGACCGACGAGGACGGCGGCCAGCCGGGCGCCGGCGCGGGCGTCGAGCCGTTCGGGCAGGTCGACGAGGCCGCCCCAGCGGTCGGGGTGTTCGAGGGCGGCGACCCGGCCGAGGCCCCAGGTGGCAGCGGACCGTGGCGCGGTGGCCGGGTCGGCGGCGCCGGTGGTGACCGCGCCGCGGGTGGCCAGCCAGAGCGGTGCGGTGATCCCGGCGTCGCCTAGGGCCTGGACGGTCGCCAGGGTGTCGTCGAGAGAACCGCAGGCGGAGAGGATGCCGCTGACGGGTGTGTCGAGGGCGCGCAGCCACGCGGCGAGGTCGTCGCGGGTGCCGGACGGCAGGCGCAGCACTGTCGCACCGTGGCTGGTCATGGCCGCGACCAGGGCGGCGGCCTGCGATTCGCCCGCGGCTTGGGTTTCGTCGGTGGCCTGGGTTTTGTCGGAGGCTTGGAGCAGCCAGGTGCCGGTGAGGCGGGCCGGGCCGGGGTCGGTGACCGGCTTCCAGGTTTCGTGGTAGCGCCAGCCGGCGATCCGGGAGCGTTCCTGGCCGCGGGCGCGCCAGCCGGCCAGGGCGGGCAGCACGGTGGCGACGGTGTCGTCGTCGACGCCGAGTTCGGCGGCGAGAGCGGGGAGGTCGCCGCGTTCGACGGCGGTCCAGAAACCGGCGTCGAGGGTGCCCGCCGGGCGGGCGGCGTTCCGCAGCCAGTAGCGCTCGCGCTGGAAGGCATAGGTGGGCAGCTCAGCCGGGCGCACACCGGCGAACAGCGGCGTCCAGTCGACTGGCACGCCGTGCACGTGCAGGGTGGCCAGGGCGGTCAGTGTCGTGGTGACCTCGTCACGGTCGCGGCGCAGCATCGGCACCGCGCCATCGACCATCGCCGACAACACCCCGTCGGGTCCGAGCTCGATGAAGCTGGTGACCCCGTCCAGTGCCGCGACCGCGTCAGCGAACCGCACCGGCTGCCGGACGTGCTGCACCCAGTACTCCGGGTCAGCCCACTCGCCCGTGCCGGTGAAGGTCAGCGTGGTCACCACGGCCCGGAACTCGTCGAGCATCGGGTCCATCAACCGCGAGTGGAACGCGTGACTCGTCCGCAACCGGGTCGTCTTCCACCCCTGGCCTTCGAGGGGCGAAATGTCGGCTTCGAGACCGGACACGACGACCGCCCGCGGCCCGTTGATGGCCGCGATGTCGACATCGGGGAACGCTGCCCGGACCTCGTCCTCGGATGCCTGCACCGCCAGCATC
>NZ_LLZH01000024.1:0-23394 GCF_001509495.1 Actinoplanes awajinensis subsp. mycoplanecinus
CGTGTCACCGCAACTGCTCACGCGCGCCCAGCAAGTGGCCACGCAGCACCGCACCGAGCACGGCACACCGATCACGGCCGGGCAACTCGCCGTCCGACTGCGAGTCCCTTCCGACCGAGCGGCCGAAGCACTACGGGTGCTGGCGCTCCGCCAGGACAACCCCACCGAACAGATCCCGACCGTCAACGGCAACCGCCCCCGTGCGACCCGCTGACCGATTCGACCTTCAGCGTCGCACCCGAAGCCTCCCAGCTTCGGGTGCGGCCCCGAGGACCGAAACGGCCCCCGCCCGATCACGCCGCCCGGAAGGCACTGTCATGCAGATCCACATCATCGGCTCGGTGTCCGAGCCCTACCCGAGCGACCGCGACCCCGGCCTCCTCCGGATCGACGTCACCGCCGTGCCGTGTACCCCGGCCCTTCAAGGGGAGCGGGCATGAGCTGGACATCCGGCCCGCTGCGGGTCTTCGACGAGTTCTCGGGCTGCGGCGGCACCTCCTACGGCTGGTCCCTGGTGCCAGGGGTCGAAATCTACGCCGGAGCGAACCACATGCGCGACGCGATGGAGTCGTTCGCCCTCGGCTTCCCGAACGCCCACCTGTTCCAGGAGGACGTCACGAAGCTGCCGGTCGACCGGATGCCGTACGCGGAGATCTTCGTCGCCTCGCCGGCCTGCCCGGCCTGGACGACCGCCTCCGGGGTCCGGCGGGAGTTCGACCGGGCCAACGCCGAGCAACCGGCGCTGTTCGATCTGAACCAGCCGCTGACACCGAAGCAGCAGCAACGCCGGGAGGACTACCGGCGTTCCCGGCTGCTGATGCGCGAGGTGCCGCGCTACCTGCGCGCGATGGCCGAACGGGGCACGCCGGTGCTGGCGGGCATGGTGGAGAACGTCGTCCAGGTCCGGCAGTGGCACGAGTGGGACGCCTGGCTCGGCGAGCTGCACAAGCTCGGCTACGAGACCCGGCTGATCGCGTTCAACTCGATGCACGCCCAGCCGGTGCGGGCACGCCGGGCACCGCAGTCACGCAACCGCGCCTACGTCGGCTACTGGCACACCAGCCTGGGCCGCCGCCCGGACTGGGACAAGTGGCTGCGCCCAGCCGCCTGGTGCCCGTCCTGCGAGCAACAGGTGACCGCCATCCAGGTGTGGCGCAAACCCGGCCGGGACATGGGTTCCTACGGCACCCAGTACGTCTACCAGTGCCCGCGCATCTGCTGCCGGGGCCGCGAGGTGTTCCCGGACGTGCTGCCCGCACTCGCCGCGATCGACCTGGACATCCAGGGGGTGCGGATCGGTGACCGCGGTGCCCACGGCCTCAAACCCCTGGAAGCGGCGACCCTGGACCGGATCCGGGCCGGGAGCCTGCGCTACTGGGCGCCACTGATGGTGCCGGTCGAAGGCCGCGACGGCAAAACCGCCATCCCGGCCGGCTGGCCGCTGCGCACCCAGACCTGCCGCAACGAAACCGGCTACGCCCTCCCACCGTTCCTCGCCCCCGCCGGGGGCACCTGGCGCGACGCACCGTCGTCCGGGCTGCAACCGATGCCCGCGCGGACCACCCGCGAATGCGACGGCGTGGCCACCCTGCCGTTCATCACTCCGCTGCGCGGCGGCGGCGATCAGGGCAACGCCCGCCCGGTCACCGACCCGCTGTCGACCGTGACCGCCTCCGGCAACCACCACGGTCTCGCCGCCCTGCCGCCGCTGATCACCCGCCAGAACACCGGACACCCCCGCTCACGCAGCACCCCGGCGACCGAGCCGGCCCGGACTGTGACCGCCTCCGGCCAGCAGTCCGTGGTCTTCCCGCCGCACGAACAGATGCTGCTCGTTCCCTACTACGGCACCGCCCGCACCGCCCGTCCGGCCACCGAACCGATCGGCGCACTACCGACCCGCGACCGATACGGGCTCGCCCTCTCCGAACTGGACGAGGCCGCCACGGCGATCGACCTGGACGACGTGCTGTTCCGGATGCTCGAACCCCACGAGCTCGCCGCCGCTATGGCTTTCCACCCCGGCCACCGCACCGCCGCCCGCTCCAAGCGCGCCCAGGTCCGCCTCTACGGCAACGCCGTCACCCCGCCCGTGGCCGAACTCATCGGCTCGGCCCTGGTCGAATGCATCACCGGCGTCGACCTGGACCGGCACATCAGCCCCGCCACAGCCGCCGGAACTGCCGGATGACCCTGGCGACGCTTCCCGTGACACCCGAGCCCACCGGCTCGGGTGCTGCGGCCTGCGCTGACCCGGCCACCCTCGCGCTGTACCGCCACTCACCCGACCTGCGACTGCAAGCGGTCGCCCGCGCCGCCCGCGACGACTTCCCCGCCTGGCTCTCGCACGTGCAACCCGCCGCCGCGTGCACGCGGCCGGTCCGGCTGGCCGGAACCCTCACCACCATCGAAGCCGCCACCGGCCGTATCTTCTCCCTGCGCCACACCGCGGACATGCCGGACGGGACCATCTACAAGCCCTGTGGAAACCGCCGCGCCAGTGTCTGCCCGGCCTGCTCCAAGCGCTACCAGAACGACGCCTACCAGCTGGTCCGCGCTGGACTTGTCGGCGGCAAGGGCGTGCCGGCCGAAGTGGCGCGCCACCCGGCGGTGTTCCCGACCTTCACCGCACCATCGTTCGGTGAGGTCCACACCCGCCGGGTGAAGAAGCACACCTGTGCCCGGCGTGCCGAGTGCGACTGCCGGGCCGAGCCGTGCCATGCCCGCCGCGACCTGACCGTCTGCCCACACGGGGCACGGCTGGCCTGCTTCGCCCGGCACGACCTCGCCGACCCCCGGCTCGGAACACCGCTGTGCCTGGACTGCTACGACCATGCCGGGCAGGTCGTCTGGAACCTGCATGCGGGCGAACTGTGGCGGCGCACGACTATCACGATCCGCCGCTACATCGAGCAGCTGTGCCGGGAACGCGGTGTGCCGAAAGTCCCGATGACCTACGAACGGAACGGCACGATCCGCACCCGCTGGGTGCTGCCGGTGCGGCTGTCGTTCGGCAAAGCGGCCGAGATGCAGCGGCGCGGCGTCGCGCACTTCCACGCCATCATCCGCCTCGACGGCTTCGATCCCGACCGGCCTGACGCCACCGTCGCGCCACCGGCCGCCCTCGACGCCGACGACCTCGTCGCGGCCGTCGACCATGCCGCCACCACGGTCGTCTTCGCCACCGTCCCGCACCCGCACGAGCCGGTCGGCTGGCGCATCGGCTGGGGCGACCAGGTCCTGACGAAGGTCATCACGGTTGCCGCGCTGGGAGAGGTCACCGATGCTCAGGTCGCCGCGTACCTCGCCAAGTACGCCACCAAGTCGACCGAGGTCACCGGGCACACCTCCGGCCGGATCACCACCGACACCATCGACCTGTACGCCGACCGGCACGGCACCCACGTCGAACGCCTCGTCGACGCCTGCTGGCGACTCGCGCACGCCCGCTGGACCTGCAAACGCTGCGGCCAGCACAGCGACCGCTGGGTCTGCCCGGTCTGCGCCGCGCGCGGTCGGGAGGCATTGTGGCCGGTGCCGGAGAGCAGCCCGTTCCGGCGGCTGGGACGGTGGGCGCACATGCTCGGCTTCGGCGGCCACTTCCTCACCAAGTCACGCCGCTACTCGGTCACCTTCGCCGTGCTGCGCGGACAGCGCATCGTGTTCCGCCGCGCGCAGAGCGCCGGGCCGGACCGCGCCGACCCGGGTGAAACGCCGACGACGCTGGTCGTCAACTTCCTTCAGTTCGTGGGCGCCGGGTGGCACACCGCCGCCGACGCCATGCTCGCCAACACCTCCGCCGCGATGGCCCGGGAGCACCAGAACGCCGCCAGGCAAGCCCTCCAGGCCATGGCCGCGTGAACGGCCTTCAACTGTCAAGCCCGCCTTGACACCGAATCGACGGAGAGAACCGATGGCACCACCTGTAGACGAACCGCGCTGGACGGTCAACGACGTGGCCGCCTACCTGCACGTCGAGAGAGGGACGGTCTACACCTGGCGTAAGCGCCACTACGGACCGCCGGCGGCCCGCGTGGGCAAGCACCTGCGCTACGACCCGGACGAGGTCCGGGCCTGGTTCCGCGACCGGCGGGCGGCGTAACCGTGGGCCACATCGAGGACCGATGGTTCAAAGAGGTCGAGGGACCCGGTGGCAAAAAATGCCGCGTGAAGACGAACCGCCACGGGACCGGCCAGCGATACCGCGTGCGCTACATCGCGCCCGACGGGACCGAGCGCAGCAAGTCCTTCCCCGACCGGGCGAGGAAGGCGGCGGAGGAGTTCCTCAACGGCGTCGAAGCCGACAAGAGCCGCGGGACTTACGTCGACCCGCAGCGAGGTAAGCGGCCCTTTGCCGACTTGGCGGAGTCCTGGGTGCGTACGGCCCGCTTCGACGCCTCGACGCGGTACGGGGTGAGGACACGGGTCCGGGCACACCTCATCCCGTTCTTCCGTAACCGCGCCGTCAACTCGATCCGGCCGAGCCTGCTGCGAGAGTGGGACGTCTGGCTGATCGGCAAGGGATTGGCGGAGGGGCACCGGGCGGTGCTGTTCGCGCATCTGAGCGGCATCATGACCGCTGCGGTCGATGACGGCCTGATCCCGAAGAATCCGTGCTCGGCCAAATCGGTGAAGCGCCCGCACCAGCACCTGCGGAAGGTCACGCCCTGGCCGGTCAGCCGGGTGAGCGCCATCCGGGCCGAACTCGGGGAGCGCTACCGCCCGGTCGTCGACATCGGGGCCGGGTGCGGCGCGCGGCAGGGCGAGATCTTCGGGCTTTCTCCGGACGATTTCGACGTGGAGGGCGGATGGCTCGATATCCGCCGTCAGGTGAAGATGGTCGGTTCCCGGATGGTGTTCGGGCTGCCGAAGAACGACAAGGAACGGCGTACACCGCTTCCGGACTCGGTTGCGCGGGCTATCCGTGACTACCCGGTCCCGGCCGTTGCGGTCACGCTGCCCTGGGAAGATCCCGACCACGGCTCCGCGGTGACGTTCCGCCTGGTGTTCACCACCCCGTACGGCAACGCGATCAATCGCAACACCTTCAACACCTGGAACTGGCGGCCGGCGCTGAAGCGCCTGGGCATACAGCCGTCGCCAGAGACGGGTATGCACGCGCTGCGGCACTTCTTCGCCTCCACGCTGCTGGACGCGGGGGAGAGCATCAAGGCCATCGCGGAGTGGCTGGGTCATTCCGATCCGGCCTTCACGCTACGGGTGTACACCCATCTCATGAGTTCCAGCCAGGGCCGGGCACGCGGGGCGATCGACGCTCTCTTCGAGGAGTTCGGCCACGGCCACGGCCCGGGCACGGCCCGGCGGGGGAGCTGATCTGCGTATGTCCAGGTCAGCGGCACAGCTCTATCAGTACTCTAGGTAGCAAGCGAGGGGGCTGCCGTGACTTCCGTTCTGGTGGTGGATGACGATCCGACCGTGCTGGAGATCGTGGAGACGGTGTTGCGGTCCGGCGGGCTCGAGGTGTCGACCCGGCTGACCGGGCGGGACGGGTTGCGGGCCGCGCACGAGCACGTGCCGGACATCGCGGTGCTCGACGTGACGATGCCGGGGATGACCGGGCTCGAGGTGTGCCGGGCGCTGCGGGACGACGCGGAGACCGCGGACATTCCGATCATCCTGCTCACCGGGCGTGGGCAGTGGCTCGACGTGGCGTCCGGGTTCGACGCCGGGGCCGATGACTACCTGGTGAAGCCGTTCACCGCGCAGGACCTGCTGACCCGGGTGGCGGCGCTGACCGCGCCAGGCTCCGCCTGATCTTGCGGGCGTCAAGCGGCGGTCCGGCCGCCTGCGGGCCGCAGGGGCTTCAGGCCGCGGGCAGGACCACCCTGAGGTACGCCGTACCGCCCGCACTGTGCACACCCACGCTGCCGCCGTGCCGGCCGATCACCGCCCGGGCCAGCATCAGCGCCATGGCGTTGCCGCCGGTGCCGGCCGAGGTGAACAAGCGGTCGCTGGCCTGCTCGTCGGGGAGCGGATAGGACACCCGCCAGTGGTCCTCGACCCGCTCGGCGGTGGCCTCGGCGCCGCTGTCGAGGGCCCGTACCGCGCTGAGCAGCCGGTCGAAGACCTGGCGCAGCCGGTCCCGGTCGCCGAGCACCGGGCCGTCCGGTGGGACGGCGTGACAGGCCGCGCCGGCCACCTCGGTGAGCAGGGCGGGCAGGTCGAACTCCGTGCGGGCCAGCGGGATCGTCCCGCTCTCGATGCCGCTGATGGTGGCGATCTCGGCGGTGGTCCGCTCGATCCGGCGCAGGTTGCGGGCGATCAGCGGGAGCGCCTCGTCCAGCAGTGGGTCGCCGGTGCGCTCCGGGAGCATCTCCAGCATGCCGAGCGCCGCGGTCAACGGGGTGCGCAACTCGTGCAGCAGGGCACTGACCAGCTCGGCCTTGGTCGCGGCGAGTTCAGCCAGCGCCCGGTTGTGCCGGCGCAGCCGGTGACGCGTCCGCGCCCCGGGGCCGGGCTGGGGCTCTTCCGTCGTACTCAAGAGGTTTTGTCACCCACCCGGCGCCGGAAGCACGTCGCCGTGCGCGCCCACCGGGCCGCGCCGGCCGTAACCGCCCAGGTCGGTGCCGCGCGGGATGAAGCCGGTGGGCTCGAGCTCCGAGTCGAACTCGCCGGTCTCGCTGCCGGCGCCGCCGCCGGAACCCTCACCGCCGCCCGCGCCGGACGGGCGTGCGCCGCCGCAGTCGCCGCCCGGCCCGCCACCGCCCGGGCCGCCGGACGGTCCCATGCCGCCGGGTGCCGTGCCGGACGGGCCGCCGCCAACCGGACCCGTGCCGGACGGGCCGCCGCCGGGTGCGCCCATGCCCGGGGGCATCGCGCCGGGCGCACAGGCGGACGGGGACGTGCCGGTGTCGGCCGGGGTGTCCTTGTCGCCGGAGGAGTCACCGCACGCGCCGACCAGGAGAGCCGCGGCCAGCGCGGCGGAGGCGACCAGGGCGCGGCGCGGGTGCTTGGTCTGCAAGGGTGCTCCTGGGATTTCGGTCCGTCCGGGTACGTGAACAGCCACAATCTACGATTATGAGCAAGGTATCGGGGCGAAACCGGTCTAAAAGGCGCATTCGGTTGATCGGCGCCGGGATCGTCGTGGTGGGCGTGGCGACCGGTGTGGTGCTCGCGGTCGTCCGGAACCGGGAGGGCGCGGACACGGCCGCCGAGGTCGTCGCGGTCGCCGTGGACAAGGGCGCGGTCACCCTGGACGTCGCCACCACCGGCACCGTCGAACCGGCCACCACCCGGGAACTCTCGTTCGCGGTGGCCGGCACGGTCGAGGCGGTCAAGGTGCGCGCCGGTACCAAGGTCAAGGCCGGGCAGCTCCTGGCCACCGTGGACGACACCGACGCCGCGGGCGACGTGGACGATGCGCAGAGCACCCTGACCGACGCGCAGGACCGGCTCGCCGACGCCAAGGACTCGGCCGCCTCGGTCACCGCCTCGGCCACCGTCTGCGCGGCCACCACCGGCGGCACCGGCGGCAACGGTCACCTGGCCGCGGTCGGCACCGCTGCGGTGAGCGCGGGAGAGGCGAGCGCCGCGGTCGGCGCCGCCGCGACCAGCTGCACCACCCGCGGCTACCCGGACACCGGCAACGACGCGATCCTCAACGCCCAGCAGTCGGTCAACCGGGCCGCGCAGGCCGTCGACAAGGCCGAGGACGCGCTCGACGGCACCGTGATCAAGGCGCCGATCGCCGGCACGGTCGTCGCGGTCACCGGCAGCGTGGGCGACCAGGTGAGCAGCGGCAAGACGTTCGTGACGCTGGCCGACACGTACGCGATGCAGGTCCAGGCGGACTTCCCGGAGGCGGACGCCGGCTCGCTGAAGGTGGGGCAGACCGGCACGGTCACCCTCGCCGACCACGACGACGCGCTGACCGGCACCGTGGTGCAGGTCGACCCGGTCGGCACCTCGGACGGCACCCTGGTCCGGTACGGCGTGGTGCTCTCGTTCAGCTCCCCGCCCAGCGACCTGCTCGTCGGGCAGACCGCGCAGGTGCAGGTACGCGTCGGCGAGGCCACCGGCGTGCTGCGCGTCCCGTCCACCGCGGTGCACGACATCTCCGGCGGCAACGGCACCGTGCTGGTGCGCAACGGCAGCCAGTCCGCCCAGCGCACGGTCGCCGTGGGGCTGCGCGGGGACCAGTACACCGCGGTGACCGACGGGTTGGCAGTGGGAGAGCAGGTCGTACGTTCCTGGTGAACTCCGAATCCGCCGACAGGCCACCACGAACCGGTCGCAGCGGACATGATTGCAGGGTGAAAGCCCTTCGCAGGCCCAGCACGGCAGTGAACGCCCTGCTGGCACTACTGATCGTCGGCGCCACGATCTGGGGCGTGAACCTGATCCGGGCCACCTCGTCCGGCAACCAGGCCAGCGCCGCCGACGTGCGCACCGTCGCCGTCTCGCAGGGCACGGTCACCAAGACCGTCAGCGCCGACGGCACGGTGGAGAGCGCCTCGACCGCCGCGGCCACGTTCACCACGGCCGGCACGGTCACCGGCATCAAGGTCAAGGTCGGTGACCTGGTGACCAAGGGCCAGCAGCTGGCCGTGGTCGACCCCACCGACGTACAACGGGATCTTGCCCTGGCCGCAGCGAACCTGGACGCGGCGAACGACGCGCTGGACCGGGCGCAGGCCGCGGACACCGACACCACCACCGCGGAGAACGAGGTCGTCTCGGCCGCGCTGGCCGTCGACGACGCGAAGGCCGCGGTCAAGGGCACCACGCTGACCGCGCCGATGGCCGGCACCGTGACCGCGGTCAACGGCTCGCTCGGCGGCTCGTCGGGCGGGTCGAGCTCCTCGTCCAGCGGCGGCGCCGGCGGCTCGTCGAGCACCACGACCACCTCGTCGGGCGGCTTCATCGACCTGGCCGACCTGACCCAGCTGCAGATCACCGCGGCGTTCTCCGAGTCGGACGCGACCGCGCTCAAGGCCGGGCAGCCCGCCACCATCACCTGGAACGCGCTGGAGAGCGCGGAGACCACCGGCAAGGTGGTGTCCGTCGACCCGACCGCGACGACCAGCAACAGCGTGGTCACCTACGGCGTGACGATCAGCCTGCCGGACCCGCCGGACGGCGCCAAGTCCGGGCAGACGGTCAGCGTCGCGGTGGTCACCGGCAGCGTGGAGAACGCGGTACGGGTCAACTCGGCGGCGGTCACGGCCAGCGGGCGGCGGTCCACCGTCACCGTGCTGACCAGCACCGGGACGCAGGAGACCCGGCAGGTCGAGGTCGGCCTGGAGGGCGACGACACGTACCAGATCACCTCCGGGCTGACCGCCGGGGAGAAGGTGGTGCTCCCGACCAGCAGCACCACCACCAGCAACTCGGGCACGCGCACCGGGACCGGCTTCGGCACCGGCGGGGGCCTCAGCGGTGGTGGCGGCGCTCCGCCCGCCGGTGGCGGTCGTTGAGCCATGGCTTCGACCCGGCCGGTCCTGGACGTCCGTGACCTGAGCAAGGTGTACGGCGCGGGCGAGACCGCGGTGCGCGCCCTCGACGGCGTGTCGTTGCAGGTGGAGCGCGGCGCCTACCTGGCGATCATGGGATCGTCCGGGTCCGGCAAGTCGACGCTGATGAACATCCTCGGCTGTCTGGACATCCCGACCCACGGCCGGTACCTGCTCGACGGGGTGGACGTCAGCCGGCTCACCGACAGCCAGCTCGCGCTGGTGCGGAACCGGCTGATCGGGTTCGTGTTCCAGGCGTTCAACCTGATCCCGCGGACGTCGGCGGTGGCCAACGTGGAGCTGCCGCTGGCGTACTCCGGGATGCGGGCCGCCGAGCGTCGCCGCCGCGCGATGTTCGCCCTCGACGTGGTCGGCCTGGCCGACCGCGCCGAGCACGAGCCCAACCAGCTCTCCGGCGGCCAGCAGCAGCGGGTCGCGGTGGCCCGGGCGCTGGTCACCGAGCCGGCCCTGCTGCTGGCCGACGAGCCGACCGGCAACCTCGACAGCCACTCCACCGAAGAGGTCCTCACCGTGTTCGACGACCTGCACGCGGTCGGCCGTACGATCGTGCTGATCACCCACGAGGAGGAGGTCGGCGCCCGCGCCGACCGGCTGGTGAAGCTGTTCGACGGCCGGGTCAGCTCGGACGTCCGGCACGACCACCTCGGACGGCACGCCGCGTGAACGCCACCGAGATCCTCCGGTTCGCCCTGCGCGGGCTGTCCGCCAACAAGCTGCGCTCGGTGCTCACCATGCTGGGCATCCTGATCGGCGTGGCCGCGGTGATCCTGCTGGTCGCGGTCGGCAACGGCTCGGCGCAGGCGATCGCCGACCGGATCTCGGCGCTGGGCACCAACACCCTGACCGTGATGAGCACCAGCCGGGGGAGCAGCAGCGGCGGCGGCCTGAGCCTCAAGGTCGCCGAGGCGCTGCAGGACCCGGTGCTGGCGCCCGACGTGAGGTCCGTGTCGCCGGTGGTCAGCACGTCGGCGACCCTGACGTACGAGGGCAGCGACCACGACGTCAGCTCGTTCGTCGGCACCACACCGGACTGGTTCGGCGCCTCCAACTTCCCGGTCGGCTCCGGCGCGCTGTTCACCGCCGACGACGAGGCGCAGGCCCGCCGGGTGGTGGTGATCGGGCAGACCGTCGCCGAGGAGCTCTTCGCCGGCACCGACCCGGTCGGCCTGCAGGTCACCGTCGGCGGGGCGCTGTTCACCATCGTCGGCGTGCTCGACGAGAAGAGCTCCAGCGGGTTCAGCGACTCCAACGACACCGCGGTCGCGCCGATCTCCGCGGTCCGGCAGGTGCTGGCCGGGTACGGCGCGCTCAGCTCGATCCTGGTCGAGGCCCGCGACAGCGACCGGGTCGACGCCGCGGAGACCGAGATCGCCACCATCCTCGACCAGAAGATGCCGGCGAGCAGCGACGGGACCACCGCGTACCGGATCCAGAACGCCGCCCAGCTGCTGGAGACGCAGACCGAGACCGCGGACACGTTCACCACCCTGCTCGGCGCGGTGGCCGCGATCAGCCTGCTGGTCGGCGGGATCGGGATCACCAACATCATGCTGGTCACGGTCACCGAGCGGACCCGGGAGATCGGCATCCGCAAGGCCCTCGGCGCGCCCCGGCGGGTGGTGCTGAGCCAGTTCCTGATCGAGGCGACCCTGCTCAGCGTCATCGGCGGCGGCCTCGGGGTGGCCGCCGCGCTGATCGGCAGCCGGTTCGCGATCGTCGGCGTGCAGCCGGTGATCGTGCCCAGCTCGGTCGCGCTCTCGCTGGGTGTCTCCGTGCTGATCGGACTCTTCTTCGGCGGGCTGCCGGCAGCCCGCGCGGCTCGGCTGCGGCCGATCGACGCCCTGCGCTACGAGTGAGGAACGCTGCATGAAAGACGACACCGAGGTGCTGCCGCGCACCCCGTCCGAGACCGAGCACCAGGACCTGAACAGCGCCATCGCGCAGGCCGCGCCGAAACGGTGGTGGAACCGGACCACGCTCGTGCTGACCGGGGCGGTGCTGCTGGTCGGCGGGTTCCTCGGCGGCGTGCAGGTGCACAAGCAGTGGGGCAGCAGCAGCTCGGACACCGCGGCGGCGACCGGCGGCTTCCCCACCGGGGCGGGCATGCCGAGTGGCGGGGGCATGGGTCAGAGCCAGAACCGCGCGGCGGCGCCGGGCGGCGCCACCGCGGGGACCCTCACCAAGGTCGACGGGAACACCCTCTACCTGCAGACCGCCGCGGGTCAGACGATCACCGTACGGGCGTCGGACACCACGGCGGTCACCACGAAGGCGGCCGTCAAGGACCTGACCACCGGCCAGGCGGTCACGGTCACCGGTGTCGCGGACTCCTCGGGGGTCATCACGGCCACCGCGATCACCACCGGGTGATCTTTTTCGGCCAGTTCCTGTGGATCGGGGAGCAAATCCAGAGCATCGCCGTCCGGCAGCCGATGAACACCTCAGTCCGGGGCGGCAGGCGCCACGGCGGACCCGAGGAGTTCCGTTGACCTCGATCGGCAGCATCAGCACCAGCGGCAACGCGGCGTTCTACCAGGTGGACCGGGCCCAGTCCGCGGTCGAGAGCCGGTCGAAGCCGAAGGACGACCCGATGGCCCGGGTCGCCGACGCGCTCGGGCTCAGCCACGACGAGCTGAAGTCGCAGCTCGGCACCGGCAAGAGCCTGAGCGACGTGGCCACCGACCGGGGCGTCACCCACGACGAGCTCATCTCGGCGATCAAGTCCGGCATCTCCACCTCGTCGACCTCCGGCACCTCGGGCAGCGCCGACGCGATGGCCGAGCAGATCGCCGCCGGCAAGGGCGTGACCCCGCCGCCGCAGCCGGCCCCCGCCCCGCGGGGCGAGAACGCCGGCCTGCAGGACCCGGACAAGCTCAAACAGGTCAGCGACCTGCTGGACATGGACACCGCCGACGTGACGGCCGCGGCGACCAGCGCGTCCAGCCTGGTCAGCATGCTGCAGACCAAGGGCGTGGACCTGACCCAGCTCAAGGACGTCCTCAACCGCAGCGGGGACCTGCTCGACGTCCGGGCCTGAACAGCGCGGTCCGGGTCACCGGGCGGCGTCGGCCGCCCGGTCCCCGCCGGGAGTCCACCAGTTGGCCCGCCCGAGCAGGACCATGGTGGCCGGGACCAGCAGGCCGCGGATCACCGTGGCGTCGATGGCGACCGCTACCGCCAGGCCGACGCCCATCATCTTGACCACCGGGCTCGGGCTCAGCACGAAGCCGGAGAACACGCACACCATGATCAGCGCCGCCGAGGTGATCACCAGGCCGGTGCCGGCCAGGCCGTCGCGGACCGAGCGGGCGTTGTCGCCGGTGGCCAGCCAGGCCTCGCGGACCGCGGTGAGCAGGAAGACCTCGTAGTCCATGGACAGTCCGAAGAGCAGCGCGAACAGCATCATCGGCACGTAGGACTCGATCGGCGTCGGCCCGTCGAGCCCCAGCAGCGCGGCGCCCCAGCCCCACGCGAAGACCGCGGTGAGCACACCGTAGGCGGCGGCGACCGAGAACAGATTCATCACCGCCGCCTTGACGGCGACGACCGGGGCACGGAAGGCGAGATACATCAGGAAGGCGGCGAGCAGGACGACAAGACCGATCACGTACGGCATCCGCGCGCCGACCCGCCCGGCCAGCTCCGCCTTCACCGCCGTCGGGCCGGTCACGTGCACCGTCCACCCGGCCACCGGGGTCGCCCGGAGCGTGTCCACGGTCCGCACCGTCCGCGGATCGCCCGGCGCGCTGTCCGGGATCACCCGGATCGTCGCCACCAGCCCGTCGGCGGAGAGCCGGGCCGGCGGGGCCTGCGTGACGCCGGGCGCCGCCAGGATCGCGGCCTGCAGAGCCGCGACGTCCGCACCGGCGCCGCGCTCGGCCACCACGGTGATCGGGCCGTTGACGCCGGGGCCGAACGCGTCGCCCAGCACGTCGTACCCGAGCCGGGCCGGGCTGCCGGCCGGCTCGTCGCCCGCGTCGGTCTGGCCCAGCGTCATCCGGGCCGCCGGCGCGGCCAGCACCAGCAGGAGCAGCACGGCACCGATCACATACGGCCACGGCCGCCGGGTCACCCGGTCAGCGAGCCGCCCCCATCCCGAATCCGGCACGGTGGTCCCGGCCGCGCCACCGCGACCGGCTCGGCGGCGACCGATCGGCAGCGCGTCGATCCGCGGGCCCAGCACCGCCAGCAGCGCGGGCAGCAGGGTGACCGCCGAGGCCACCGCGACCAGCACGATCAGCCCGGCCGTCCACCCGAGCGTGCCCAGGATCGGCACCCCGGAGACGGCCAGCCCGGCCAGCGCCACGATCACGGTCCCGCCCGCGAACGCCACCGCGCTCCCCGACGACGCCACCGTCCGCACGATCGCCGCCTCCCGGTCGACGTTCCGGGACGGCATCGCCCGGTACCGCGTGATCAGGAACAGCGCGTAGTCGATGCCCACCCCGAGCCCGATCATCGTGGCGACCGTGGTGGCCACCGCCGGCATCGGCGTCAGATGCCCGATCAGCCCGATCCCGCCGATACCGCAGACCAGCGTGATCAGCGCGGTGAGCAGCGGCAACCCGGCCGCGACGAGCCCGCCGAACGCGACCACCAGCACCAGCAGGGCCACACCGAGCCCGACGATCTCACTGGTCCGGGTGCTCGTCTCGGCCCGCGCCAGCACCCCGCCCGGCAGCACCTCGAGCCCGGCGTCCCCGGCCGGCTGCGCCGCGTCCAGCACCGCGTCGACGAGTGCGCCGCCGACGTCGCGCGGCCCCACGTCGAACTGCACCGCGAGGTAGCCGGTCCGTCCGTCCGCGCTGAGCGACCCGGAGGCCGCGCCCGGCGCCGCCACCGACACGACGTGGTCCAGGTCCGCGATGCGGCTCACCGCGGTCTCGATGCTTTTCCGGTACGACGGGGAGTCCACCCGCCCGTCCCGCGCCCGCAGCACCACCGACCCGCTCGCCCCGTCCCCGCCGGGGAAGTGCGCGGCGATCAGGTCCCGCCCGCGCTGGCCGTCGCTGCCGGGCAGCGTGGTGTCGTCGTCCACCGGCCGCCTGAACCCGGCCACCAGCCCGGCCACGACCAGCGCCGTGACCAGCCACCCGGCGATCACCCACCACGGCCGCCGCACCGCCACCCGCCCGATCCCGGCGAACACCCGATAGGTCCCGCTGCCCTCGTCCGCCGCACTCATCGCCGGTTCTCCCCACAGTCGCGCCCGGCCCCGCCGCCGGCCGTCGCACCGGTCCCGGTGTCGCGGGGCACGGCGACGTCCGTGCCGTCCACGGTGATCCGGAGGCCGTCCTCGGCCGCCTCGGCGCCCCGGTAGTGCAGCCCGCCCGGCAACTCCGGGAGCGGGATCGTGCGCGGGGCCGCCTTCTCGCCGAGCTGCGCCGCCGGCAGCCGCACCCCGATCACCGGGATCTCCACCTCGACCGGCCGGACCACGAGCGCATCCCCGGCGATCTCCGGCACCGCGTGCACGACCACCGGCACGTCCCGCCCGAGCACCTGCGTGGTGACCGCCATTCGCAGCCGCCCCGCCCCGTCGTAGCCGAGCCCGCTCAGCCCGGCGACCCCGGTGGACGCGGCGGTCCCCGCGTACGACATCGTCGCCGTGACCGTGAGGGAAGCGGCCTGGAACGCATCGCCGGCCGTGCGCACCTGCCGCGCCGTGGCTCGCAACCCGCCGCTGAACCGCCCCACGGTGACCGAGGCGGCCGTCACCCGCACCTCGTCGAAGCGGCCGCGCGCGAGCTGGGTCAGGAACGGGATCCCGCCCAGCGTCACCTCCGGCGGCTCGGTCAGGCCGGCCGCGCAGCGCAGTCGTTCGGCGAGCCGGTCCGCGGCGCTCGTCGCGGCGTACCGGTCACCGGCGAACCCGGCCGCGACCAGCCCACCCAGCACCGCGCCGGTAATGATCAATGATTTTCGCACCCGGCCATGCCATCAACCGCCGGTGACACCGGGGTGCGAGCCGGATGAGAGTTCGTTAGGAACCCCGGGCAGGGCGAACCAGACCGTGGCGCCGGCACCCGGGGACGACACGATGCCGGTCTCGCCGCCGTGGGCGCGCACCGCCTCGGCCACGATCGCCAGGCCGAGCCCGGCGCCGCCGGACCGGGCGCGGGACTCCTCGGCCCGCCAGAACCGTTCGAACGCGTGCGCCGCCGCCTCCGCGCTCATCCCCGGACCGGTGTCACGCACCGCGATCCGCACCCGATCCCCGGTCACCACCACGCTGACCTGTGCGGCCGCGCCCGGCGGGGTGTGGGCGCGGACGTTGCCCAGCAGGTTGGCGAGCACCTGCCGCAGCGTGCCGTCGTCCCCGGCCACGATCACCGGTGGGCCCGCGGGCACGGACACCGTCAACGGGCGGGACGGCTCCACCGCGCTCGCGTCCGCGACCGCGTCCCGGATCAGCGCGGTCAGGTCGACCGGGTCCCGCCGGGCCGGCGGGTCGGCGTCCAGTCGCGCGAGATACAGCAGCTCGTTGACCAGGGCGCCCATCCGCCCGGCCTCCTCCTCGATCCGGCGCAGCACGTCCGGCCGGGCGCCGAGGTCGATCACCCCGGTGCGGATCAGCTGGAGATAGCCGCTGATCGAGGTGACCGGGGTGCGCAGCTCGTGCGAGGCGTCCGCGACGAACGCCCGCATCCGCTCCTCGGACCGTTCCCGGGCGGTCATCGCCGCCTGGATCCGGGTCAGCATCCGGTCGACGGCGGTGGACAGCCGCCCCACCTCGGTACGGGCGGCGGCGCTGCCCGCCGGTGGTGCGCCGGCCCGGCGGTCCAGGTCGCCGCCGGCGATCGCGGCGGCGGTGGCGGCGATCTCGTCCAGCGGGCGCAGCCGCCGGTGCACCAGCCAGCGGGCCAGCAGGGTGAGCAGCACCAGCACGACCGCCCCGGTCAGCGCCGCGATCAGGACGAACCGGGCGACCGTGTTGCGGACCGGTGCGAGGGGCAGGCCGACCAGCACCCGGGAACCGCCGGGGAGCGGCACCAGCCGCACCCGGTACCGGGCCCCCGCCGTGTCGGTGATCGTCTGCACGCTGGCACGGGCCGGGTCGGCGCGGTCCAGCAGCGGGTCCGCCGGCAGCGGTGAGCCGCTCGCGAAGCGCAGGGTGCGCCCGTCGGCGCGGCGGTATTCGATCAGGTATTCGGTCACCGACACCACCGAGCGCAGCTCCGGCCCGTCCGGGACCAGGACCGTGGCCCGCTGCCGCACCAGCTCGGCCGCGGCGGCGAGCTGCTCGTCGGTGCGCTCCAGCAGGTACGACCGCAGCGCCACCGCCGCCGTACCGCAGGTCACCAGCAGTCCCGCCGCCGCCAGCGCCACCATCGACGTGACCAGCGAGAACCGCAGGGTCCGGCGGGTCACGGCGCAGCGGCGCGCAGCGCGTACCCGAAGCCGCGATGCGTGACGATCAGCGGCGGCCCGTGCCGGTCCAGTTTGCGGCGCAGATAACCGACGTACGTGTCGACCACGTTGGAGACCGCCGGGCTGTCGAACTCCCAGACGGCGGCCAGGATCTGCGCGCGGGACAGCACCCGGCCGGAGTGGGTCAGGAAGTACCGCAGCAGCTTCAGCTCGGTGGGGGAGAGCGGCACCTCGGTACCGGCCCGGCGCACCTGCAACGTCTCCTGGTCGAGTTCCAGGTCCGCGTACCGCAGGACCGGGTCGGGGGCCGCCGGGCCGCGGACCCGCCGCAGCACCGCCCGCACCCGGGCGAGCAGCACCTCCACGTCGAACGGCTTGGTCACGTAGTCGTCCCCGCCGTACGCCAGACCGGACAACTGGTCGGCGCGCGCGTCCCGGGCGGTGAGGAAGATGATCCCGGCGTCCAGCCCGTCGGCCCGCAGCCGCCGGCACACCGCCAGCCCGTCGCCGTCCGGCAGCATCACGTCGAGAAGCACCAGGTCAGGAGGCCGGGCGGCAGCGACCGCGACGGCTTGCGCCGCGGTGGTGGCGGTGTCCACCCGGAACCCGTGGAACCGCAGCACGGTGTCCAGCAGGTCGACGATGTTCGGCTGGTCGTCGACGACGAGGACGCGGGGGCTGACGCTCATGACCCGCCCATCACAGCACGGGTGTGTGAGAACGCGATGTGAATCGGTCAGCGGGCGCGGCGGCGGAGCAGGACCAGGGCGATCGCGGCGGCGAAGAGGTCGAGCAGGATCAGCACCCCGGGCCAGCCGAACAGCAGCATCACCAGCGGAACCAGGATGAACAGCAGCGCACACAGGATCGGTACGGCCGGTGACGCGGGTTCCGGCCGGGCGGGCACCGGGCCGGCCATCCGGGCGGCGAAGGCGGAGTCACTCCGCAGCTGGTATTCCAGATCGGCCAGGCACCGGCGTTCATAGTCGTTCAGCATCGAAGTCACCCCCGGGGGTCTCCAGTGCCCGGCACGTTTACCCCGGTTCCGAACCGCCCAAACGGGTTGCACAATCACGCAAACCCCATGAAAGGGTCAGGCGAGCCCGTCCCGGTCACCGAGCAACGCGGTGAGCAGTGCGACCCGCTCCGCGATGCCGGCCACCGACACCCACTCGGTCCGCGCGTGCGCCCCGCCGCCCCGGGGCGCCAGCCCGTCCACGGTCGGCCGCCCGAGTGACCCGGCCGTGTTGGTGTCCGCGGCGCCGTCGGCCGGCCGGCCACCGAGGTCCTGCCCGATCCCGGCCGCGACCGCGGCCACCCGGGCCAGCAGCCGGGCGCCCGCCTCGCCGGGCTGCCAGGTCGGCCGGTGCGACAGCAGCCGGGTACCGACCGTGGCCCGCGGCCGGATCGCCCGCAGCGCGGCCAGCTCGCCGAGCACGACCCGTTCGTCCTCCGGGTCGGCGAACCGCAGCCCCAGGTCGGCGTGCGCCGCGCCGGCGACCACATTGGTGCGCCCGCCACCGGCGATCACCCCGGTGTTGACCAGCACCGGCCGCCCGGCGCCGAGCTCCCGCACCCGCAGCAGCTGGTCCACCAGCTCGTCGATGGCGTTCGCGCCGGCCTCCGGGTCGAGCGCGGCGTGCGCCTCCACCCCGGTCACCTCGATCCGGGCCCGGGTGCTGCCGCGCCGGCCGGTCTTCAGGTCGCCACCCGGGTGCGGCGGCTCCAGCCCGAGCACCGCCCCGGCCCGCCGGGCCTCCGCCTCGACCAGCCCGGCCGCGGTCGGCGACCCGATCTCCTCGTCGGCGACCACCACGATCCGCAGCTCCGGATGCGGCCGGCCGGCCACCGCCGTCACCGCCGCGAGCAGCGCCGCGATCCCGGCCTTCGTGTCGTAGACGCCGGGCCCGCGGATCACGTCCCCGTCCACGGTCCACGGCAGGCCGGCGAGGGTGCCGACCGGCCACACCGTGTCGTAGTGGGTGAGCAGCAGCACCGGCGGCCCGCCGGGCACGTCCCGGGCCGGGAGTGTCCAGATCAGGTGGTCGCCGGTCGGGTGTTCCTCCCGGGCCGTGTGCAGACCGGCCGCGGACGCGTCCGCCTCGAGCATCCCGGCCAGCGCGGCGAGCGCCGCCGGATCACCGGTGGGCGACTCGGCGTGCGTGTAACGGCGCAGGGCGGCTATCACGGGAGACGACATATACGAACGCTAAGTAGTGCCATCTGTGTTGTCAACGAGCGGGTATGCCGACAGGATGATGGTTATACGTTTCCTATCTTGCTCTGTCTCGCCGAGGGGGATCTGATGGACGTGACCGTGCGGGACCTGGACGGCATCGCCGAGTGGACGGCGGCGGCCCGGCTCTACCGCGAGGTCTTCGGGTACACGGATCCCGCGTTCGGCCTCACCCCGCGCCTGCTGGCGGCGCTGCGCCGCAACGGCGGCTCGGTGATCGGGGCGCTCGGCGAGGACGGCGCGCTCGTCGGGTTCTGCTTCGGTTTCAGCGCGGTCGAGGACGGCGAGTTCTACCACTACTCGCAGGCCGCGGTGGTCGCGCCGGCCGCGCAGGGCAGCGGCGTGGGCCGGCTGCTGAAGCACGCCCAGGCGGCGGTGGCCCGGCGCACCGGCGCGCGGACCATGCGGTGGACCTTCGATCCGTACGCGCTGCGCAACGCGCACTTCAACTTCGCCGTGCTGGGTGCGACCGGGATCCGGTTCGGCGCCGACTTCTACGACGAGCCGGGCACCGACCGGGTGCTGGTCAGCTGGGATCTGGACCCCGCCGGGCGGGCATCTCCGGCTGGCTTTTCCCTTGCCGAGGCGGTCGTGGTCGCGGCGGGGGAGCGGTTCGCCGCGCCCGAGCCGGCCGACCGGGCCTGGCTGCGGCGGGAGCTGGTGGCGCGGTTCGCGGCCGGCCGGCACCTGGTCGGCGTGGTCCGGCCGGACGGCGATCCGGCCCGGGTGGCGTACCAGTTCCGGCCGGGGGACGCGGCGTGACCGCGCACTCGACGCCCGCGGACCGGTTCGACCGGAACGTGCAGCGCCGCTCGGCGAAGGTGCTCAAGCAGCGGGTGCTGGAGCAGCAGCGGACCGAGTTCGATCAGGCGCTCGGGTGGGCGGCCGAGCAGGACTCGATCGAACGGACCGCGGCGCTGATCGTGTCCGCGCGGCGGCGGTTCCTGATCGGGTACGGCAAGTCGCAGAGCTACGCGTCGCTGCTCGCCGCCGACCTCAGCGCCGGGCTGTCCGGGGTCCACCTGGTCGACGGGGCGCCGCTGCGGGCGCTCGACGTGCTCAGCGACATCCGCCGAGGAGACCTGCTGGTCGCGGTCTCGCTGGAACGGTACCGGCGGGAGACGGTCGAGGTCGCTTCCGCTTACGTACGACACGGGGGTGAGCTGGCGCTGATCACCGATGCCGAGGATGCCCCGCTCGCCGGGCTGGCCGCCGCGCGGATCGTGGTGGCACCGCGCAGTGCCTCGTACGTCAACTCGCCCACCTCGATCGTCCTGGCGCTGCACCTGCTCGCCACCTTGACCACCGCCAGTGCCAAGGGCGCCGGCAGGCGCCTGCGTGAGCGCGACGCCCTCGCCGCCGAACTCGGCCTGTACGGTCTCCCGGCGGAGGAGGCATGACGCGAACGACGCACGTCGCGCTCCGCCGGGTACGCCTGCCGCTGGTGCACCGCTTCCAGACCAGCTCGCACGCCAAGCGCGACCTGGAGCACATCCTGGTCGCGCTCACCGACGCCGACGGTGTCACCGGCTGGGGCGAGATCGCGTCGCCGAGCGGCCCGTTCTACAGCGCCGAGACGACCGAGAGCTGCTGGGCGGTGGCCCGCGATCACCTGACCCCGCTGGTGCTCCGCACCGAGTGGGAGCATCCGGCCGAGCTGGCCGCGGCGCTCGGCAAGGTCCGGGGGAACCACTTCGCGCGGGCCGGGTTCGACATGGCCGCCTGGGCGCTGTGGTCGCTGCGGCGCGGGATCCCCCTCGCGACGGCGCTGGGCGGCACCCGGTCCCGGGTCGAGGCGGGCGTCTCGCTGGGCATCGAGCCGACCGTCGACGCGCTGCTGGAGCAGGTCGCGCTGCGGGTGGCCGAGGGCTACCGGCGGGTCAAGCTGAAGATCGCGCCGGGCTGGGACGCCGAGCCGGTCCGGGCGGTCCGGTCCGCGTTCCCGGAGCTCGCCCTGCACGTCGACGCGAACGGCGCCTACCCGCCCGGCGAACGCGCGGTCTTCCGCGAGCTGGACACCCGCGGGCTGCTGATGATCGAGCAGCCGTTCGCGCCCCGCGCCCTGGTCGCGCACGCCGAGCTGCAGGCCGAGCTGGCCACCCCGATCTGCCTGGACGAGTCGGTCGAGGACGTCGACGACCTGGTCACCGCGCTGCGGCTGGGCGCCGGCCGGATCCTCAACATCAAGGTGTCCCGGATGGGCGGGCTCACCCCCGCGGTCCGCGCCCACGAGCTGGCCCGCGCCGAGGGCCTGCCGGTCTGGTGCGGCGGGATGCACGAGTTCGGCATCGGCCGGGCCGCGAACGTGGCGCTCAGTGCGCTGCCCGGCTTCACCCTGCCCTCGGACGTGTCCGGCTCGGACAAGTACTACGCCCGCGACGTCACCACCGCGCCGATCGTCTGCCGGCAGGGCTTCGTCGCGGTGCCGGCGGCGGCCGGTCTCGGCTGGGAGCCGGACCTGCCGTTCATCGACGAGCACACCACCGCCCGGGCGTCCTTCCCCGGGTGAGGGTCTGCGCAGGTCCGGGCGCTCGCACAGGCTCAGCACAGCAGACTTTGAGGAGCCTTTGAGGTACGAGACGGTGGTCCGTCAGGGGGAAAGCGCTTACCGTAACCATCGAAGTTCACCGATACGTAACCTTGCGGCTGCGAACCGTTCAGGCGGGCTCTCGCGGCCGGAAACCCTCGGGAGGTCGCCCCACTATGCACCGGATCGCGTTGTTCGGGATAGATCTCCTCGCTGTGAGTGTGCTCGTCTTCGGGCTGTACTTCCCCCGGCATCGGCGACGGGACCTGGTGGTCGCGTTCCTCGGCGTGAACGTCGGGGTGCTCGCGGTGGCCGGATCGCTCAGCGGCAGCACGGTCAGCGCGGGCCTCGGCCTCGGGCTGTTCGGCGTGCTGTCGATCATCCGGCTCCGCTCCACCGAACTGGACCAGCACGAGGTGGCGTACTACTTCTCCGCGCTGGCGCTGGGCATCCTCGGGCCGCTCACCGACGGCGAGCTGTGGGTCGGCCCGGCGCTGATGGGCCTGATCCTGCTGGTCATGTACCTCGGGGACCATCCCCGGCTGTTCCCGTCGTACCGGCGGCAGGTGCTGGTGCTGGACGCCGCGTACACCGACCAGACCGCGCTGCTGGCGCAGGTCGAGCGGGTGCTCGGGGCCCGGGTGCACGCGGTCACCGTGGAACGGGTCGACCTGGTCAACGAGACGACCGTGGTCGAGGTCCGCTACTCGGCGATCGGCAACCTGGTCGGGGCCGGCCGATGAGAACTCTCGAACCGATCTCGCTCCTCGAACTCACCGAGAAGGCCGAGCTGCAGACCAGGGTGGACCGCAAGTACGTGCTGCGGCTGGAGGACGCGCTGGCCCTGCTGCCCGCGCTCGACCCGGCCACCCGGGTGCTGGAGATCGACGGGCGGCGCCGGTTCCGCTACCGCTCCGCCTACTTCGACACCCCGGACCTGGTCAGCTTCCGGCTCACGGCCCAGCGTCGCCGGCGCCGCTTCAAGATCCGCACTCGTACGTATCTGGACTCCGCGCAGTGCTGGCTCGAGGTCAAGACCGAGGGTTCCCGCGGCGGCACGGTGAAGAGCCGGCTGCCGTACCAGGCGGCCGACCAGGACACCGTCGACCCGGGACGCTGGTTCGTGGAGAGCGTGCTCGGCGACCGGGCCGGCATCGTGCTGGTGCCGACCCTGGTCACCCACTACAGCCGGACCACCTTCTACCAGCCGGCGGGTGACTCCCGGGCCACCCTCGACACCGATCTGAGCTGGATCGCGACCGGCGGGGCCGAACTGCGCGCACCCCGCCTCGCGGTGATCGAGACGAAGACAAGCGCTGCCGCGTCGCCGGTCGACCGGCTGCTCTGGAGTCGCGGGCACCGCCCCGCCCGGATATCCAAGTACGCGACCGGGCTCGCGGCGCTGCGCCCGGAGCTGCCGTCAGCCCCGTGGCGGCGCACCCTGCGCCGCCACTTCACCCTCACCAACTGACCGAGCACACCACCCGGCCGTCCCACCCCGTGCGTGGGGACTTTCGGTGCGGAGCGCGCCGCAACTTCACACGTTCGGTCGTTCCAGCCCGTGTGTGGGGAGTTTGGGTGCGGAGCGCACCGCAACTTCACACGCTCGGTCGTCTCGCCCCGTGCGTGGGGACTTTCGGTGCGCTGCGCGCCGCAACTTCACACGTTCGGTCGGTCCAGCCCGTGCGTGGGGAGTTTGGGTGCGGAGCGCACCGAAAGTCCCCACACAGAGCCCGCCCTCCCTGGGGGCTCCCCCTTAGACAGTG
>NZ_LLZH01000025.1:0-221546 GCF_001509495.1 Actinoplanes awajinensis subsp. mycoplanecinus
GAGGCGGGTGGTGCTCGGGGGGCCTTCGGGGGGCGGGTGGTGCTCGGGGGTGGGTGAGGGGTGGTGCGGGCGGCTCGGGGTGGGCCTCATGTGTTGGGGGCGCTTGCCAGATTTATTAAGGCGCCTGCTGGGTGAAACTTGGGGGCAAAAAAACTGCGCGCCGCCACAAGAGTGGAGGCGCGCTTTTCTTTGGTGCGTTTGTGGTGCGAGGGGGGATGAACGCCGGCCAGTCACCCCGCAGCGACGGTCCGGCGATCGGTGAGGATCAGGTCAGTGCGGGCTCGTGCAGCCGCATCAGATCGTCGGCCTCCGCGGCGGCGGCCGCGAGACGATCGTTCTCCGCCCGGAGGCGGGTGACCTCGAACTCCAAGCTCTGCACCCGGGAACGCAGTCGGGTGACCTCGTCGAGCAGGCGCCGATCGGGCGCCGCACCTACGTGGCCGTAGAGGGCCTTCGCCATCGTGACTCCTTGTGACGCGATGCGTCTCATATGTGAATTCTTTGCCGGAGATCGGCCGGCCAAACATGCGTCCAGCGCGAATTTTTGCACCGAAGGACTCACGGGCACGCGTGAGCACAGAATCCCGCCATTGCTGTGGGATTCTCTTAGGTGCAGATGCTCAAGCCACGAACGGAACCGGGGCATGAGTGGGCGCGACTGGCGACTACTCCATAGTCCGCCGGAACTCGGGCTCCGTCAAGCCGAGCACGCGCCGCCGCCCGGCTGACGTCAGTGAATCACGCCACCAGGGGTTCTTGAACTGCGAATATGCACGTTTGCGGCGCTTTGCCGATCTTAGTGGGACACTGACCGACAAGTCACTCGACGAAGTTCGATCAACACCATACGCAGCAATGCGGCTCGCAGGCCACTCATTTGATCAAGAAAATCATGAGGGTACGGAACAACCGCCGCCCGGCCACGCGCGACCATTTTCGATCAGCCACTCGCATCGGCCTCGATCCGCCGCCCCCGGAGACCCGGCCGGCCCACGATCGGCGGATCCGACGTCCCTCGATCGGCCGCTCCGACGCCGTTCGACCGGCTGCTCCCATGCTGCTCGATCCGACCTACCAGGAATTTCGGCCGGAACACCACAACCTTTCGGGCAAATTCGGGCAAATATGGGCGACAAAGTAGGGCAAAAGGGACGTATTTCTGTCGCCTAGCTGACATGTTTCGCTGGCGGGCCCCCTCTTCCTCGTTGCCCCCAGCGTGAATCCGACCCCGTCGCGCCAGCGCATCTGCCTGCTCACCGGCGGCGGGTACCCGTACCGGAGGGACGCTCTCGGAGGTTGGTGCCGGACGCTCGTCGACGGTCTGCACCGGTTCCGCTTCGAGTTGCTCACCGTCACGGACCGGGAACTGCCGTCCGCGCCCGCGTACCCGCTGCCCTTCAATGTCGGCTCGGCGCGCGCCATCGCGCTGGGTCGCGAACCGGCCCGCTCCCAGCGGCGCCGGGCCCAGCTCCCGGAGGGCGCCGCCGATGCCGTCACCGAGCTCTGCCACGGACTGCTGGACGAGTCGGACACCGTCCGGTTCGCCGACGGGCTGCGCTCGATCGCCGAGATGGCCGGCACCCGGCCCAGCCCGCTGACCCGTCTGCCACTCGCCGACCGGCTGGTCGAGGCGTGGCGGACCCGGCAGAACGACGTACCAGAAGAGCCACCTCTGCCGAAGCTGAGCGTGCGTGACGCGCGGACCGCGGCCACCCTGTTGCGGCACGCCCTGCGTGCCCTGGCCGTGCCGCTTCCGGAAGTCGACCTGCTGCACTGCGTCGGCGGGACGAAACCGCTGCTGACGGCGCTGGCCGGGCGGTGGCAGAACGGCACGCCGCTGCTGATCACCGAGGCTCGCACGCCGGTGACCCGGCAGCGGCCGGCCGAGGAACGGCTGTCCCCCGCGGTCCGGCTGATCCTGCGGCGGTTCCGCAACGCGGTGGCCCGCACCGGGTACGCCGAGGCGGAGTTGATCGCGCCGCTGAGCACCTACCACCACGACTGGGCGCTGGAGCACGGCGCGGACCCGAACAAGCTGATCCAGGTGCCCGCCGGGGTGGACCCGAGGGAGTACCCCGGCGCCGCCGAACTCGACTCGCTGCCCACCGTGGTGTGGGCCGGCAGCGGCGGCCCGGACAGCGGGCTGACCCAGGTGCTCGACGCGTTCACCGAGGTCACCGCCGCGCTGCCGCGAGCCGTGCTGCACCTGGTCGGCATCACCGCGCGGCACGAGGAGTACTGCGCCGACCAGATCGAGATGACCGGGCTGGGTCGCGCCGTCCGGTTGTATCCGCTGCCCGCCGACACGTTCGACAGGTTCACCGTCGGCCAGGTGGTGGCGCACGTGCCGGGACCGTCCGATCCGCCGTACCGGCTGGTCGAGGCGATGATGTCGGGCCGGCCGGTGGTCGCCGTGGACGTCGGCCCGGCCGGGGAGACGCTCGGCGAGACCGGTGTCGTGGTGCCCGCCGACGACCCGTCGGAGCTGGCCATCGCGATCGTCGACCTGCTGAAGGCGACCCCGCGGCGGCGGGCACTGGGCGACGCCGCCCGGCAACGCGCCCTCGACCATTTCACCGTGGACCGGCTGGTACGGGTCTACGGCGCCATCTACACCGACCTGGCCGCGCCGCCACCGGCACCGGCCTTCGAACTGGCGCTCGCCGTACCGGCGCCGCGGACCCCCACGCCGGCCACGTTGCGCTGGCTGACCAGGGAGGACTGAAAGTGACGATCACTCCCCCACGCGGGACGACCGGAACCCGCAACCGGCGTCGCCGGCCCCAGCTGCCGGGCGAGCCGCGCCATGCCGCCGGCGGCGGGCCGGCGTCCGAGGAGGCTCCGGCGCCGCGACGCCGCTCCGGGAAGCCTCTTGACGAGGTACGTCCGGAGCTGCCGGCGGTGGCAGACGGGCTGGGTGCGCGGCTCTATCAGACGCTCTCGGACTCGGAGCGGGAGACCGCGGTCGCCGAGACGCTGCTGTTCGTGAAGCCGGCCTTCGACGAGGAGGAACCACCGGGGTACGAGGTGCCGTCGCCGGTCGGCGAGCCCGGGTACGGCTTCGGGCTGTTGCCCGAGGCCGGGCCGGCACTGCTGCCGGAGGCCGAGCCGGTCGCGCCGGCCGGGAGGTCGGGGTGGAGTTGGAAGCCCGGGCGGCGGCGGGCGGTTCGCGGGCACCGGGCCCCGGAGGTCGACGTCGTCGAGCAGGTGCCGGAGTTCATCGCCGCGGAACGGCCGGTGGCGTTCGCCGGTGTTGAGCGACCGCTGGCGTTCGACGCCGCTGAGCGGCCGTTGGCGTTCGACGGCGGGGACCGGGCCGGGGCGTTCGACGGCGGGGACCGGGCTGGGAACTTTGACGGCGGGGACTGGGCTGGGGACTTCGACGGCGGGGACCCGGTTGGGGACTTCGACGGCGGGGAGCGGGCGGGGGTGGAGACGATCCTGTTCGCCCGGTTCCACGGGCGGGAGTTTGCGGATCGGGGCGAGGACGGTTCGGGTGAGGTGGAACGGCCCGTGCGGCGGGACGTCAGCCCGATGACCGAGACGTTCCTGTTCGGGGCGCCGGCGCGACAGCATGCCCAGGAGCCGCGGTCGCCGATCGACGGGGCGGCCGAGACGCTGTTGTTCGCGGGGCTGGCCCGGGCGATGGCCACGGCCGACGGTGAGCCGGTGCAGCTAGCCGAGATCAGCGCGGACGGGTGGCACGCCGAGGCGGAGGCCGCCGATGTGATCTGGGACATGCCGTCGCACCATGAGGACGGGGTGGGATGGGCGCCGGATAACCGTGATGTGGCCGAGGCGCGCTCCGGGCTGATCGACGGCGGGGACGGTTTTCGAGGCGGGTTGCCGTACCGGGAAAGCGTGAAGACGGACCGCCCGCGGTCTTGGGTGGATCTTGATCGGAATGCGCCGCAGCCTCGGTTCGGAGAGAGGGATCTTGATCCCGATGCCGGGCGGCCCGGGCCGAAGCGCGGCCGGGACGGGTTCCCGGAGCAGTGGGGTGCCGGGGCGGCGGGGATCGGCCGGCCCGGGCGGGTGGTGAACCGGAAACGGAGCCGGGCCGCTCAGGCGGATCAGAACGTGGCCGAGGGCTTCTGGAACACCGGATATCCGCAGGACACGGCGCTGGCCGAGGGTTTCGACCGGGACTCCGGCGCGGACTATGACGAGGATTTCGGTACGCCCGAGCCGGTGGACTACCCCGTGACTGACCCGGCCTGTCCCGATGCTGAGCTGGTGGACTACCCCGCGTCGGGTCATCCCGTGGGTGAGGTGCAGGGGATCGACGCGGACGGCTCGCAGGAGTTCGGCATCGATGAATCGCTCGGGTTCGGGGCCGAGGAGTCGCTGAGCCCGGAACGGCTCGCCAAGGCCGCCGCCTCCGAAGCCGCCTGGCGGGCCTTCTCCGAGGGCGACCGGGAACCCGGCGCCGAGATCCGCACCGGCCGCCGCGCGAAGAGCCGCTGGATGTCCACGATCACCGGGGCCGGCGCGGCGCCGGAAGGCGTCGAGGTCGCGCCGAAACGGCCGCTCTTCGTCTGGCCGGTGCTGCTGCGCTGCCTGCTCTACCTGGGGCCGCTCAGCGTCGCGATCGCCGGGATCGGCGCGCTCGGACGGGTCGCCTGGCCCGTACCGGCCGCCACCCTGCTGCTCGGCTGGGCCGCCGCGCAGGCGCTGACCAGCGTCGGCGTCACGGTGACCCGGCGGGCCGGCGCGGAAGCCGCGGTACGCCTGGTCGGCGCGGGTTTCGCCGCGATGGCCGCACTCTGGTGCGCGCTCGTCTGGATCACCCCGGCCGCGCTGCTCGGACCGGACCGGCTGCTCGCCGCGGCGGTCGGTCTCGGCGGGCTGGCCACGCTGGCCACCGTGACCGCGGCCCTGGTCACCCGCGCCGAAGCCGCGGTGATCTGCTGGTACCTGCCCTGCTGGCTGCTGGCCGGCACGGCAGTCGCCGCGGCCGGCGGGGCGGGCTGGGCCGGGTACGTCCCGGTCGAGACCCTGCTGCCGGCCGGGGTCGTGGCGGTGCTGATCCGGGCGTTCCGGCCGGCGGTGCTGGTCGGCAAACAGTGCCGGATCCCGCGGCTCACCGCGGTGGAACGTCGGCGGGCCGGCGCGTACCTGGTCATCGGCGCCGCACAGGCGATCTGCGTGGCGCTGCTCTGGCAGGCCGGACCGGCGGTCACCCCGGCGCCGGCCGCGCTGCCGCTGCTGCTCGCCGTACCGCTGCTGGAAGCGCTGATCGGCTGGCACACCAACCGGATCGACGCCGGGCTGGACTCCGCGGAGAGCCCGGCCGACCTGGACCGGCACGTCCGCAACGTCACGGTGATCACGCTGGCCGGGCTGTTGCCGCCGCTGGCCGCCGGTGCGGCGCTCGCCCTGGCCTCGTACCAGCTCCCGCACAGCCTGACCGGGCTGGGCGGCACACAGGACGCGGTGCTCGCGCTCTCGGCCGGCACCCTGCTCGGCGGGGTCTTCGCGATCACGTTCCTGCTCGCGGCTCGCTCCCGTACCGGGATCGCCGCCGCCCTGGCCACCGCTCCGCCGCTGGCCACCCTGGCACTGCCGCTGCTACCGCAGCCCGCCGCCGGCCCGCTGCCGATCGCCGTCGCGGTGCTGGCCGCGACACACGTGGCCGGCCTGCTCATCGTCGCCCTGACCGCCGCCGATCTTCGGAGGACTCCGTGAAGACCCTGTTCCCCGCGTACGCGCATCCCGGCCCGGAACTCGCGCTGGACACCGACACCTGGATCGTGCGCGAGCACCCCGGTGACCGGCGCACCCTGCACCAGTCGCTCGGCCGGATCGACCTGGACTGGGGCAGCCGCTCCCTCGCCGACGTCCTCGTCGACGTGGACGCCTGGCGTGCCGACGGCGTCGAGGGCCTGTTCCTGGACCGTTGCCCGGCCGGCTCCGGCGGCGTCGGCCCGGTCGCGCTGACCGTGCGACTCGCCGCCCGCCGCGGCCTGCACCGCGTGGTCCTGAACCCGGGTGTGCCGACGCACCCGCTCTACCGCGATCTCGGTGCCCGGATCTGCACCTTCGAGGGGCCCTGGTCGGCCTACCAGAGCTGGGACGGCGACGGGACGCGCCCCGGGGACGGTCACATCGTGCACGGGGTGCCGGCCGGTCTGCTCACCGCGGCCCGGCGGCTGATGGGACGCCGGGGTGCGGGCTTCGGGCTGGCCACGGACGCCGACCCGGACCTGAGCCCGGCGGGCGCACCGGGCAGCGGCGCCCACAGCGCCGACTGACCACTTCCGGTCAGGCGGGGGCGGGCAGCTGGTCCGGTTGGGCTGCGGACCGCTGGGTTGGCTGGGCTGCCGGTTCGCTCGCCGGGCGGCGGGCAGCTGGGTTGGCTAGCCAGGCGAGGGAGCGGGGGTCGCGGCCCGATGCGCCGGTCACCGCCCGCAGCCGGACACGGCTGTCCCGACAGGTGGACGGTTGGTCCCGGGAGTTGGTCCGGCGCGGGCATTCAGGGGCGCTCCGCGCACACGGTACGACGGTAAGCCCGCAATGTCCCGCGCCCGAGCCGGCGCGAGCGACCCGGCTGGCGCTGGGGGCTGCCTCAAGCCCGCCGAGACAACCCTCAGCACCAGCCGCACTCGCTCGGCTGGCGCTCACGGCTGCTTCAAGGCCGCTGAGACAACCCTGAGCACCAGCCGGACTCGCGCAGCTGGCCCGGCTGGTGCTCAGAGGTCCCTCGAGAGCGTTGAGGCACCCCGGTGAACCAGCCGGACTCGCTCGGCTGGTGGTTGGGGGTGCCTCAAGGCTGTTGAGGCACCCCTGTGAACCAGCCGGGGTGGCGACGCGCGGCTGCTGCCGTGCCGGGATGCGGGACGTCGCGCGGAGCGGTCGCGCCCGTCGCGGATGGTGAGCGGCGCTACGAACCGCGACCCGCCACCTCCGCCGCCTGGCTGCCAACCCCAGCCCGCCCCGGCCGGGAGACGCGGCTGGGCACGAAACGGAACGGCGTGGCGTCGGGACGGCGCGGGTCGGGAGGCGCGGCTGGGCGCGGGTCGGTCGGGAGGCGCGGCAACCGCGGTGAGCAGCGGTGGCCTGGCGCGGGACCGGCACAGCGCGTGGCTTGTAGCCTGCGGCGGGGCGCTCGGTATTCGTACCCTATGGGGTTGGTTTTGGTTGGCAGCGTGGGCAGCTGAACGACGAGCGGTTCATGAAGCTCTCCCGGCGCATCAGCGTGCCGCAGCGTTTGCAGGGTTCGCCCTCGCGGCCGTAGGCGTTCAGGGAGCGGTCGAAATAGCCGCTGTCGCCGTTCACGTCGACGTAGAGCTCGTCGAAGCTGGTGCCGCCGGCGACGATCGCCTCGGAGAGCACGTCGCGGACGTGGCCGAGCAGGCGCTCGACGGCCGGGCGGGTCAGCTTGTCGGTGGGGCGGGCGCCGTGGAGTTTGGCCCGCCAGAGGGCCTCGTCGGCGTAGATGTTGCCGACGCCGGAGATCAGCGTCTGGTCGAGCAGGGCCCGCTTGATCTCGGTGTGCCGGGCGCGCAGGCGGGCCGAGAAGGCCGCGTCGTCGAAGAGCGGATCCATCGGGTCGCGGGCGATGTGTGCGATCTCGTCAGGCAGCTCGCCGCCGCCTTCGGAGACCGACAAGCCACCGAACGTACGCTGGTCGACGAACCTCAGCTGCGCGGCGCCGTCGGTGAAAGCGAACCGGACCCGCAGGTGTTTCTCGTCCGCCGCGGTCGCCGGCTGCATCAGCAGCTGACCGCTCATGCCCAGGTGCGCGATGAGCGCGTCGCCGGAGTCCAGCGGGAGCCAGAGGTACTTGCCGCGGCGCGACACGTCGAGGACGGTGCGGCCGGTCAGCATCGCGATGAAGTGGGAGTCGCCGGGCAGGTGCCGGCGGATCGCCCGCGGGTGGTGCACCTCGACGGCGGCGATCGTACGGCCGGCCACCCACTTGGCCAGGCCCATCCGGACGGTCTCGACTTCGGGAAGTTCAGGCAAGGCGGGTCCTCGGGGGTCGTGCTCGGTACGGCGGCGTCAACAGTACGGGACTGCGGGTCCACAGCCGGGATTCGTATGATCGACAACTCGCGACAGTCCGGAAGGGGTCATCGTGGATCTGGACGCCGCCACGGAGCGGGCACGGTTGATGCGCGAGGTGGTCACCAGCACCTCGGTCGAGCACACCAGCGACGATCACGCGGTCACCGTGGTGGCCGGACCAGGTGGGGTGCTGCGCGACCTGTCGCTGAGCTCCCGGGCGTTCCGGCTGACCGGCGCCGAGCTCGGCGCGCTCGTGGTGCGCACGATCCACGAGGCGAACACGCTGGTGACCGCCGAGGTGGCGGCGCGGATGCCGCGATGACCCGGCCGGATTTCACCGAACCGGGTGAGGTGCTGGAGTTCCTGGACGGGATCCGGGAGCGGAACCGGCAGGCGATGGCGCGCAACGCCGAGTACGCCGCCGAGGCCGGCGGGATCACCGGCGAGGGCTTCTCCGCGGACCGTACGGTGCGGGCCGAGGTGGACGCGAGCGGCGTCGTCTCCCGGGTCGACATCGGTGACTCCGCGCTGCGCCGGGGCGCCCACCTGGCCCAGATGATCCTGACCGCGATCCGGGAGGCGCAGGCCGCGCGGACCCGGCAGCTGGCCGAGCTGAGCGCGCGGCTCGGCAGCCCGGCGATCGCCGGCCTGGTCCGCGAGTCGATCCCGGACGATTATCGAAGGGAATCCGATGGGTGACGGCATCGTCGTTCCGACGGACAAACTGACCAGTACGGCGGAGGTGTTCCAGGCGCTGAGCACGAGCGCCGGGCAGATCGCGGCGGGGGTGGCGGCCGCGAACCCGCCGGAGGTGCTGTGGGGTGCCCTCGGCCTGCTGATGAAGTGGAAATACGACGAGAAGTCCGCCGAGGCCCGCGACCACATCGCGACGATCGGCACCGCGCTCGACTCGCAGAGCAAGGCGATCCGGGCGACGGCGCAGGGCCACAAGGAGCTGGACCAGGCCCTGCAGCAGGCGTTCCAACGGTTCCAGGACCGGCTTGCGGGTGACGGATGAGCGACTCCGACGCCTACCTCAGCAACGACGGGACCAGCAGCCCGTACGTCGGTGACCTGGGCATCACGAACACCATCAACCCGGAAGTGTCCGCGCTGCCGTTCGGCGAGACGATCCCGAACGTCTACAAGGGTGTCACCGAGGGCGACATCGCCGCCCTCACGGCCGGTGCCGGTGACCTGCTGGGCAACGCGATCGCCTTCGAGGCCGACCCGCTGAACTGGCTGATCTCGGCCGGCCTGACCTTCGTCATCGACTTCTTCCAGCCGCTCGAGGACCTGCTCAGCCTGTTCACCGGGAACGCCGAGCGGATCGAGGGGTACGCCAAGGAATGGCAGCGGCTCGGCGCGGCTCTGGGGCCACTCGCCGACGCGGTGCAGCAGGCCGCCGCCGATCACCTGATCGAGTGGGAGGGGCGCGACGCGGACGCGGCCAAGGCCCGGCTGATGGACTTCGGCTGGGGCATCCGGGCGACCGGTGGCGAGGCGAACTCGATCGCCGGTCTGCTGGTCCTCTTCTCCAAGATCATGACTGCCGCCCAGCAGATCATCATCGGCATCATGGCCACCCTGGTCGAATGGGCCATCGTCACGTGGGGCACGGCGCTGGCGCTCGCGCCCGAGACCCTGGGTGGTTCGGTCGCCGCCGCCGGCGCCGCGACGGGTGTGGAGGCGTCGATCGCGACCTCCCGCGCGGTGGCGGTCGTGGACCGCGTCGTCATCCTGCTCGAGAAGATCGGCGCGCTGCTCGCGAAGATCCTGCCGGACGCGCTCCAAGGCGCGGTCAAGGAGGGCATCGTGGGTGTCGGCAAGGCCGTGACGGTCAAGACGCTCGGCCAGGTCGCCGCGGTGGTGCTCAAGGACCCCGGCAACTACGTCAGCCCGCTGTCCGGCGTCGCGGGCGGGAGCCAGGAGAACGGGAAGACGGCGTACACCGAGGACGGCGCGGCGATCGACGAGGCGCTGGACGTGCGGAAGTGAGCGCCCGGACGGTCTGGCCACCGATCGCCTTCCCCGGAACGGACATGCTGCTCTGGCCGGACGACCGGCCGGCCCCGGTGCTGCCCGCCGGGAAGGCCGGCATCGCGGTGCGGATCCGGTCGAAGGCCGGCGACCCGGCCCCGTACCCGAAGCTGTTCACCGTCGGTGTCGACGACCGGCCGCTGTGGTGGGGTCTCGGCCGGATGATCGCGGTCGTCGAGCCCGGTGAGCACCTGGTCGAGGTGCGGGGCATGCGGGCCGCGGACACCGCCCGGCAGGTCCGGGTGGCCGCCGGGGAGATCGCGGAGCTGGAGTTCTGGACGCCCCGGGCCAGCGCCACCAGCAAGGTGCGGGGCATCCTGGTGCCGGCACCGGCGCGGCGGCGCCCCGGCACCGGGCGATACCTCGTGCTCGGTTATCTCGTGGCCTTCACCCTGCTGATCCTGACCTCGATCGCGAATCTGCGGCCGGACGGGCGCGGCTTCGCCGCCCTGGTGGCCGTGCCGATCGCGGTGGCCCTGCTGGCGATCTGGTGGAAGCGACGCGGTGACGCACGGTACCGGGTCGCCGCCTCGGTGGAGGCGGCCGAGGCCGGCCGGGACGGGCCTGGTGGCTGGTTCCTCGGGGACGGCGAGCCGCCGGCACGTCTAGCTGACGACGGTCACGGCGTGCTGGTGGTGACCGGCGCGCTGACGCGGGACTACACCTGGAACGGCCGCCGGTTCATCAACCACATGCCGGCGACGAACGTCAACGCCTGGATGCCGTGGCCGGACCTCACGATCGACGGCGAGCCGCGCCCGTTCTCGTGGCACAGCTGGTGCTACCGCCTGACGCCGGGACCGCACGAGATCACGGTCGCCGTCCGGGCGCCGGAGTCGGCCGCCGACCGGTTCGCCGGCGACCGGGCCACCCACCGGGTGACCGTCACGGCCGGCCAGGTGACCCGGCTCGACGTGGGAGTGACGGGCCGGGTCGAGGTCCGGTCGGCGTCCCTGGATCCGGAGGCCCCGAGCGAGATCACCGGATTCAGCGCGACCGTCTCCTGCACGACGTGAACAGCTGGGAGAAGCAGTGGCCGCCAACCCCGTTCCCGGATGCCCGGGTGCGGCCGGCCGTCGGGACCGGTGGCATCGCGGTGCGGATCCGCACCAAGTCACGGGACATCGCGCAGTTCTCGAAGCTGTTCACCGTCGGGATCGACGACCGCCCGGTGTGGTGGGGTCTCGGCCGGATGATCGCGGTCGTCGAGCCCGGTGAGCACCTCGTCGAGGTGCGGGGGCGGCTCGCGGTGGAGAGCACCCGCCGGGTCCGGGTGGCCGCCGGCGAGATCGTGGAGCTCGACTTCTGGACCCCGGCCGCAAGTTTCGGCAGCAGCACGCGCGGCACCCTGGTGCCGGCACCCGGACGACGGCGGCCCGGCACCGGCCGCTACCTGGTCTGGGGGTGGCTCGCCGCGATCGGCCTGATGCTGGCGTTCACGCTGCTCGATGTCCCGCTCAACGGGTTCTTCCTCGCGCTGCTCGCGGTGCCGGTGCTGGCCGCGGTGCTGGCGATCTGGTGGAAGCGGCGCGGTGACCAGCAGTACCGCGTGGCCGCGTCCGCGGAAGCCGCCGCCGAAGCCGGCCGGACCGATGCCGCGGGCTGGTTCCTCGGCGACGCCGAACCGCCGGCGCACCTGCTCGAGGGCACGGCCGACGGGCTGCTCGTGGTGACCGGGACGCACGCGCTCGAGCGCACCCGCAACGGCCAGCGCGACCGCAACCACGTGGACGAGAACGGCTGGGTGCCGTGGCCGGAGCTCACCGTCGACGGCGTGCAGCGGCCGCTCTCCTGGCAGACCTGGTGCTACCGCCTGCCGCCCGGCGAGCACGACGTGACGTTCACCGTCCGGCCACCGCGGCCGGCGGCCGAACGGTTCGCGGCGGAGCAGGTCACCCGCCGGGTGACCGTCACGGCCGGCCGGGTCACCCGGCTCGGCCTGCACGTGGCGGCTCGCGTGGTGACCCGGTCGGCGTACGCGAATCCGGAGGCCTACGCCGAGATCACCGGATTCACCGTGACTACATCGTGTACGGCCAGATCGTGATCAGGTAGGCGCCGTACCAGAGCCCGAAGACGGCCCAGGCGGTGATCGACAGGATCGCGACCCGGGGGCGGGCGCGGGCCGCCGCGAACGCCGCCGGGACCAGGGTGATCAGCACGGGCAGCAGCAGCCGCGGCTTGGAGTGGTAGAAACCGGCCTGGCCGTAGACCAGGATCATCGCGACCACGCCGTAGACCATCAGCGGCGGCCACAGCTTCTGTGCCAGCGCCACCCCGGCCGCCGCCAGCGCGGCCAGCAGGATCAGGCCGACGCTGACCTGGACCCAGCCGTCCGCGCCGGTGAACGTGTCGTCGAGGAACTTCAGCGTGCTGCTGCCGTAGTCGAACGACGTGCCCCACCCGGCCGTCTGGATCTTGAACCAGGCGGTCCAGTCACCGACCCGCCAGCCGACCCAGCCGAGGAACAGCGGCACCCCGGCCAGCGCGACCGCGGCGGCCGCCAGCGGCTTCACCCGGCCGGCCAGGTCGCTGCGGGGCACGTCGCGCAGCGCCAGCAGCGCGGCGACACCCAGGGCCATCGCCGCCGCCGCGCCGGTCGGGCGGGTCAGCGCGGCGCACAGGCCGAGGAAACCGGCCCATCCCCAGGCACGGCGGTGCGCTGCCGCCAGCATGCCCGCCACCAGACCGAGAAAAAGACTTTCCGAGTACGCCATGGACAGCACCACGGAGACCGGCGCCGAGCAGACGATCGCCACCAGCGCCCACCCGGCCCGCTTGTCCCGCAGCGTGGTGCCGAGCAGGTGCAGCCCGACCGCGGCCCCGATCGAGGCGAGCCAGGCCACACCGACCCCGGCGACGCCCGGCGACAGGCCGAGCACCGTGCCGAGCCGCAGCAGCATCGGGTAGAGCGGGAAGAAGGCCAGCTCGTTCGCCTGCAGGACGTGGTTGTCGTCGTAGGTGAACCCGTGCGGGTACCCGTCCACCGCGACCCGGATGAACCAGCCGCCGTCCCAGACCAGCAGCCGATGCCAGACGCCGGTGGTCGACCCGGACGCGTTGCCCAGCCACCAGACCATCAGCAACTGGCCGACCCGGGTCAGGGCGAGCAGCCCGACGGCGACGGCGACACCACGGCCGCCGCCGGCCTTCTCCCAGAGCGTTTCCGGGGGCTCCGCGTCGTCCGCGGTCACCGGCACGGTCTCACTCGGGCTTGTCGTCGCCATCGGCCTCGTTCCGCTCGGTGAGCGTGCGCCACGCGGCAGCGGCGGCCCGCTGCTCGGCCTGCTTCTTGCTGCGGCCGTCGGAGCCGCCGTACCGCTCGCCGGCCACCACCACCCAGGCGGTGAACGTCTTCGCGTGGTCCGGGCCGGAGTCCTCGATAACGTAGTCCGGGACGCCCAGCCCGAGCGCCGCGGTCAGCTCCTGCAGGCTGGTCTTCCAGTCCAGGGCGGCGCCCCGGCCGGCCGACTCGGCCATCAGCGGGTCGAACAGCCGGTGCACCACCTCGCCGGCGGTCTCCAGCCCGTGCTCCAGGTAGATCGCGCCGAGCAGCGCCTCCAGGGTGTCGGCCAGGATGCTGGCCTTGTCCCGGCCGCCGGTGGTCTCCTCGCCCTTGCCGAGCAGCAGGTGCGGGCCGAGGCCGGCCGGGCCCAGGCCACGGGCCACGTCGGCGAGCGCGTGCATGTTGACCACGCTGGCCCGGAGCTTGGCGAGCTGCCCCTCGGGCAGGTCCGGGTGGTTGTGGAAGAGCGCAGACGTGATCACCACACCGAGCACCGAGTCGCCGAGGAACTCCAGGCGCTCGTTGGTGGGCAGGCCGCCGTTCTCGTACGCGTACGAGCGGTGGGTCAGGGCCCGTTCCAGCATCTCGGGGGTGAAGGGGACGTCGAACGCCTCTTCCAAGGGGGCGGTGGATGGACGGCGACGCTTGTCATTCATGCGATACCTCGTTGTACGTCAGCAGATCGACGATCGCCGCGAGTGCGGAACGGCGGTGCAGATGGGCGGTGAAGGCGATGCCACCGGCGAGATCCGCACCGGTGGCGGAACCGTGGCAGACCACCACGGTGCCGCCGACCCCGAGCAGGACGGCGGCGCGCGGCGTCCGTGCCGCGCCGTGGCCGGATCTCGCGTAGGTGGTTTCCAGCGCCTTCAAAAGGACATTTCCGGTGAATCCATCGGTCACCACGACATCGACACCATGACCCAGCACGACGTCGCCGCCCTCGACCAGACCGGTGTACCGGGCTCCGGCAGGCAGCGGGCGGTCGGCGAGCAGTGCGGGAACGGCACGGCGCAGGCGGTCACCCTTGCCGAGCTCGGTGCCGATGGTGAGCAGCCCGACCCGAGGGGTGGGGATGTCGTGGACGGCCGCGGCATAGGCGGCGCCGAGCCGGGCGTGGACGGCCAGGGTCTGTTCGTCGGGGTCGACGGTGGAGCCGACGTCGAGAAGGACCAGGCGGCCGGCGACGGTGGGCAGCACGGCGGCGAGCGGAGGGCGGCGTACGCCGGGCCAGCGGCCCAGGACGCGCGCGGCGGACACCACGGTGATCCCGGTGTCGCCGGCGGAGAGTGCGGCATCGGCGAGGCCGTCGGCGACGGCCTGGACGGCGCTGCCGCCGAGTACGGCGGTGATGCGATGGCGCTGGGCCGGGTGCAGGGCAGCCAGCACCGCGTCGGAGGCCTCAGCCGGTCCGACGAGAGTCAGGTGCAGGGTCGGATCGTCCTGGACGGCACGCAGAGCGCCGTCAACCACGACGGCGGGAGCTTGGTCCCCGCCGAGGAGGTCGACGGCGATCCGCGCGGTGCCCGGCTCCCCGACAGACCGCTGTCCGGGAGCCGTGGCACCGGTGGAACGCCACTGCTCAGGTACGACCCGCCCGATGATCGGGCGCGTCACTCGGCGACGTCAGACCTCGAGGACCTGACGACCGTTGTAGGTACCGCAGACCGAGCAGGCGGCGTGCGGCAGCTTCGGGGACTTGCACTGGGGGCAGGCCACGGTCGAAACCGCGGTCGCCTTCCAGTTAGCCCGGCGCGAGCGGGTGTTGCTGCGCGACATTTTGCGCTTCGGGACGGCCACGGTTCCTACTCCTTAGAATCTTGCTTTTGGTGCGGCGAAGCCGCCCCTGGCGACTCGGTTGACAGATTGCGCAAAGCGGCCCAGCGGGCATCGACGTCCTCATGGCTGTGATCGGCCGGGAGGTCGTCGAAGTGCACCCCGCAGTCGGGGCACAGCCCTGGGCAGTCCGGTCGGCACAGCGGGTTGGTCGGCAGGGTCAGGACCACCGCGTCACGCACCGCCGGCTCGAGGTCGAGCAGGTCGCCCTGCATCCGGCCTACCTCGTCATCATCCTCGGTCTCCTCCGTGAAGCTGTCCGCGTAGGCGTACAACTCCCCGATGCGAACCGTGAACGGCCTGTCGATCTCGTTGAGGCACCGGCCGCACTCGCCCTGAAGCGAGCCACGGACGAGACCGCTGACGAAGACCCCCTCGGACGCCGACGTCAGGCTCAGATCGAGCTCGAGGTCGGAACCGACGGGGACCGAGATCAACTCCACACCGAGGTCTGCCGGCGCCGCGTCCACCCGCTTCAGGGCACGCGTCGCACCAGGCTGCCGGGGGAGTTTCGTCGTGTCGACGACCAGCGGCTGCCTGGGGTTCAGGTGACTCTGCGGTGACTTGGGCATCATGTTCCTCAGCCGTGGGTAGGCCAGCCGAAAACATTACCTGAGCTTGTCCGACATCGTCGAATCGGCTCGGCTCAGAACGGCAGTGGCCGCTCCGCGTCCTCACCCTGGAAGGTTCCGATCTCGCGGAGCGCATGCATTTTGTCACGGCCCCGCTCGATCGACGCCAGCGCCCTGGTCAGGAACTGCTCGAAGTTGGCCAGCGCGGTGTCGACGTAGTCGTCGACCTCCTCCCGCAGGCGCTGTGCCTCGGTCCGCGCCTCGGCGATGATCCGGGCGCCCTCGTGCTCGGCCGAGACGGTGATCTCGTTGACCGAGACCAGGCGGGAGTGTTCAGCCTCACCCTCGCTGATGATCCGGTCCGCCTCGCGGCGGCCGGCCTCGACGATCCGGTCCCGCTCGTCCAGCACAGCGGCGGACTTGCGCAGCTCGGAGGGGAGCTCGGCACGCAGCTCCTCGAGACGCTCGATCATCTCGCCGCGGTCGAACATGAAGTTCGTCCGCGACATCGGCACCGAACGGGCGTCCTGGATGTGCTCGATGAGCTCGTCGATACGGTCGAGCGGATCCACCGGTGCCTCACTCCCGTCGTCGAACCGCCACCCAGCGTGGTGCGATCACGTTACTTGTGCTGCCGTCGCGCCGGATCCCGGCACGCCCGCGCCGGTGGCCGCTAATTCTGCTTCAGCCGGGTCACCAAGCGGGCCAGCACCGGGTCCGGAAGGTAGGACGACGCGTCGCCACCCCACTTGACCACGTCCTTGACCAGACTGGAAGACAAGAACGAATAGAGCGGGTTGGTCGGCATGAACAACGTCTCCACACCGGAGAGACCGACGTTCATCTGCGCCATCTGCAACTCGTAATCGAAGTCGCTCACCGCGCGCAGGCCCTTGACCACCACCGCGGCGCCCTGATCACGGCAGAAGTCCACCAGGAGCCCGCGAAATGCCATGACCCGGACATTTTCGTACGGGGCGGTCACCTCGCCGAGCATCTCGAGTCGTTCCTCGACGGTGAACAGCCCGGCCTTGGACTGGTTGATCAGAACTCCGACGATCACCTCGTCGAACAGCCGGCTGGCACGCCCGACGATGTCGAGGTGACCGTTCGTGACCGGGTCGAAGGAGCCGGGGCACACCGCTCGTCTCATGATCGGCGACCGTACCAAATTGTGGTCTCGCCGTAACGCCGGGTGCGGTCCTCCTCGAGGCCGTCCACCCAGGTCAGCTCGGTCCGCTTGGACCGTTCGAAGACCACGACGGCGTCCGGGGCCAGCCAGCCGTTGGCAAGCAGTCCCTGTTGCACACCGTCGATCTCGTCGTTACCCAGCGCGTACGGCGGGTCGGCGAAGACCACGTCGTACGGTCCGCCGGTCGGCGCCTCGCCGACCACCTGGAGCACCTTCGCGGTGACCAGGCGTGCCTGGTCGGTGACCCGCAGCGTCGCGATGTTCTCCCGGATCACCCGGGCCGCCTTGGGCTCGGCCTCGACCAGAAGCGTGTGGACCGCACCGCGGGACAACGCCTCCAAACCGACGGCACCGGACCCGGCATAAAGATCAACGAATCGCGCACCGGACAGATCCGTCATCGTGTGCAGGGAACTGAAGAAAGCCTCACGGACGCGGTCCGATGTAGGCCTCGTGAGCGCACCGGGGGGAGCGGACAGCCGCCGCCCGCCGTGCGCACCGGCGATAATCCTCGTCATCAGGTCCGACGCTACTTCACCACCGTGATCACGCCACGGGCGCGTTAACAATTCCCTCGTCGCAGGCACTGCGCGCGACGGTCCCGTCCCGTTGCAGTGATGGAAGATCACGGATTGATATCAAGAGCCTTAGCCGCCGCTGAGACGTTTCTTTGCGTGCCCGAAATGGCTAGGGTCAGGCCTCGTTGCGGATGTCCCCCTGGGACAGTCCGCAGACGACGTGGGGAGGCGTCGTCGCAGCTCCGCTTGAATCCACCGGCGGCGGCCGCGCGGTCTCTTCGCGCTCTTTTTTCATCTCCTTGACCCCCGTTCCTTGGAGTAGGCGTGAACCTGTTCAAAACCCCGTTCCGTCGGACCGGCACCGTTGTCGCCGGTGCGGCCCTCGGTCTCATCGGCGTGATGTCCACGGCCATGCCCGCTCTGGCCTGTTACCCCAAGGCCGGCGACACGACCACCTGCCTCAACACCGACGGCTCCTGGGTCGTGCAGTGGGACGTGACGACCACCGACAACGCCTTCGGCGACGGCAAGGTCGACTCGGTGGAGTACACGCCGAACGACGGCCGGACGATCAGCTTCACCGGCATCAACGCCGAGGACACGCTGTCGCACTCCACCCACCTCAAGGCGACCCAGACGCTCACGGGTGAGGCCACCGAGGCGACCCTTCAGGTCAACGGCCGTTGGAACAAGCCGAACGGCGGCTTCTACGTCGGCGGCTTCCAGAAGGGCCCGGTGTCCGCCTCCAAGCCGACCGAGAAGTGCGACACGCCGGAGCCGACCGAGTCCGCCTCGACCCCGTCGAGCCCGTCGCCGGAGCCGAGCGAGTCCACGGTTCCGTCGAGCCCGTCGCCGTCGGTGTCCGAGTCCACGGTTCCGTCGAGCCCGTCGCCGTCGACCACCGGTTCCACCGAGCCGTCGGCTCCGGTCTCGCCGTCGAGCACCACTTCGCTCCCCGCGGAGGACACCCCTGTCACCGAGCCGCAGTTCATCTACGACACCACCTGCGACACCCTGACCGTCGGCATCGAGGTCCCGGTCGACTGGAAGGAGTCCGTCACGGTCACCTTCAAGCCGTCCGTCGGCGACTCCAAGACCGTCACGGCCGCCCCGGGCGAGACCAAGACCGTCGACTTCAAGGCCTCGAAGGGCCTGAAGGTCGTCGCGACCCCCAAGGGTTACGAGGACGAGGTCGCGACCATCACCTACAAGGCCCCGGCCGACTGTGACGACGACGAGCTGGCCCTGACCGGTGCCAACTCGAGCACCATCGCCGGTGGCGCCGCTCTGGCCCTGGTCCTCGGCGCCGGCCTCTTCTACATGGCCCGCCGCCGCAAGATCCGCTTCACCGCCTGATAGCCAGACCTAGCAACACCCGGGGCGCGCCGACCCACACGGGTCGGCGCGCTTCGTCATACCCCCTTTTTCCCCTCGTTCCTGGAGCACCTCTTGAAGAAAGCGCGCTTCCTCCGCGCGGCCCTCGTGCTCGTCAGCGCCGTTCTCGGCGCCGGCACCGTGGCCACGGCTTCCCACGCCGCCTCCCTCGCCCCCTGTGTGTCCGAGAACTTCAGCCACACCGACTGGAAGTTCGAGAACGGCAAGGCCGAGATCTCCGCGACGATGAAGGACGCCTGCGCGCCGCAGGAGGTCACCCTGGTGACCTACCTGGCGCCGAAGCCGAACTTCGACGTCCCGCAGTACCTGTTCGCGAAGGAGAAGTTCACCTTCGCGAAGCAGGGCGCGAGCAACACCTTCAAGGTCGATCTGCCCAACTGCAACACCCAGGCGGACCTCTTCCTCGGTGGCGACGAGACCGTCATCCCCGAGCTGGTCGAGGGCGGCCTGCGGTACGACAAGAAGAAGATCGCCTACTGGAACGGCGGCACGAGCAACTGTGTCCAGCCCGCCGTGCAGTACACGACGGCCTGTGACGGCAGCACGCTGCTGAACCTGAGCAACAACGGCACGCTGAGCGCCTACGGCGTCGACTTCACCGTCAAGTACGGCACCGAAACCAAGGTCGTCAAGGTCGCCAAGGGCGCCAGCGAGGACCTGACCGTCCCGGCCGGCAGCGGCAAGATCACGGTGACCGCCGACAAGCTCGAGACGACCACGATCGACTGGGCGCTGCCGGAGAACTGCAAGCCGTCGGCCACCGCCGTGAACGACTGCAAGGTCACCACCGTCACGGTGAACAACCCCGCTGGCAACGGTGACGTCCCGGCCGAGGTCACCTACAACGGCAAGACCAAGACCGTGACCGTGCCGTCCGGCAAGTCGCAGACCGTCACGTTCGACTCCGCCACCGCCACCACCAGCGCGACGGTGAAGTTCCCCGAGACCCGCCTGCAGGACATCACCGTCGAGGTCACGCTGGGCGAGTGCGCCGAGCCGCAGCCGAGCACCAGCGCCAGCACCTCCCCGCCGGTGAGCCTCCCGCCGACCGCCGCCACCTCGCCCTCGGCGAGCGCGTCCACGTCGACCTCCCCGGCCGCCGCGACCCCGAGCGCCAGCAAGACCCCGGGCGGTGAGCTGGCCCTGACCGGCGCCGCCGGCGGCTCGATCGCCGGTGGCGCGGTCCTGCTGCTCATCGTCGGCGCCGGCCTGTTCTTCATGGCCCGTCGCCGCAAGGTGAACTTCAAGGCCTGATCCGCCTAGGCCCTGAACAAGGGGGCGTCGACCTAACGGTCGGCGCCCCCTTGCCATGGGGGGAACGACCCGTCAGCCGCGGGCTGGTACTCGTGCACCGCGGTCACCGCCAGGGCCGGCAGCCGGCCGTACACATGGGGGAACTGGCGGCCCGAAGGGTCCGGCGGACTGCCGTCCTCCCAGACCACCGGGACGTCGACAGCGGCCTCGTCGATCTCCAGCAGCACCAGGTCGGTACGGCCGCGGTAGAACAGCGACGCCGGCACGTGCACCCACGCCGGATCCGAGCAGTGGATGAAGCCCTCCACACCCAGCGACGCCGGCTCGTAGTGATCAGAAACAGTCGCCCAGTCGTCTCGTGGGCACAGGTGCAGGATCAACCCTTCTCCAGGTACTCGGCGCGGTTCTCGTCGACCAGCGCGGCCACCGAGGCGGCCAGCGCGGGATGGCGGGACAGGTCGGGGTCGTCGCCGACGAGCTCGGCGGCTTCGACCCGGGCCTCCTTGATCAACTTCTCGTCCCGCAGCAGGGACAGCAGCCGCAGGTGCGAGTGCTTGCCGGACTGTGAGGCGCCCAGCACGTCACCCTCCCGCCGCTGCTCCAGGTCGATCTCGGAGAGTTTGAAGCCGTCGGTGGTGGAGGCCACCGCGTCGAGTCGCTCGCGGGCTGCGGAGCCCTCCACGGCCTCGGTGTGCAGCAGGCAGATCCCGGGCGCCGAGCCCCGGCCGACCCGGCCGCGCAGCTGATGCAATTGGGACACCCCGAACCTGTCGGCATCCATGATGATCATGACGGTGGAGTTCGGCACGTCGACACCGACCTCGATCACCGTGGTCGCCACCAGCACGTCGACGTCGCCGGCGGCGAACCGGCGCATCACCGCGTCCTTCTCGTCGGCCGGCATCTTGCCGTGCAGCATCTCGATCCGCAGGCCCTTGAGATATTCCTGCTGGAGCGCCGGCAGCACCTCGGTGACGGCCAGCGGCGGGCGGCGGGCCGACTCGGTCTCCGGCGGCGGCTCGCCACCGTCCTCGAAGGAAGATTCGGGACCGTCGCCGATCCGGGGGCACACCACATACGCCTGATGGCCCGCCGCGACCTCCTCCTTGACCCGGCGCCAGGCGCGGTCGAGATAGGCCGGTTTCTCCAGGGCCGGGACCACGTGGGTGGCGATCGGCGACCGGCCGCGCGGCAGCTGGGACAGGATCGACGTCTCCAGGTCGCCGTAGACGGTCATCGCCACCGTGCGCGGGATCGGGGTCGCCGTCATGACCAGCACGTGCGGCGGACGGTTCGCCTTGGCGCGCAACGCGTCGCGCTGCTCCACCCCGAACCGGTGCTGCTCGTCGACCACGACCAGTCCGAGGTCGTGGAAGTCGACACCCTCGTACAGAAGGGCGTGTGTGCCGACGACGATCCCGGCGGTCCCGTCGGCGACCTTGGCCAGCGCCGCACGCCGGGCCGCCGCGCCCAGAGAGCCGGTGACCAGGGTGAGCTGCGTGCCGGAGAGGTCACCGTCGAGCTCGCCGGCCCGGCCCAGGGCGCCGAGCTGCGCGCCGATCCCGCGGAAGTGCTGGGTGGCCAGGACCTCGGTGGGCGCCAGCAGCGCGGCCTGCCCGCCGGCGTCGACCACCTGGAGCATGGCGCGCACCGAGACCAGCGTCTTGCCGGAGCCGACCTCGCCCTGCAGCAGCCGGTGCATCGGGTGCGCCCGGGTCAGGTCCTCGGCGATCTCCTCGCCGACCGTGGCCTGGCCCTCGGTCAGCTCGTAGGGCAGGCCGGCGTCGAACTTGTCGAGCAGGCCGCCGGGGCGGCGCGGGCGGGCGGTGCCGGGCGACGCCGCGGCCCGGGCCCGGCGCTGCGCCAGGGTCAGCTGCACGGCGAACGCCTCGTCCCACTTCAGCCGGTGCTTCGCCGAGTAGAGCGCGGGCTCGGCGCTGGGCCGGTGGATCTCACGCAGCGCGGTGCCGATGCCGATCAGGTTGCGGCCGGCCCGGACCTCCGGCGGCATCGGGTCGGCGGGCGGCTCGAACACGTCGAGCAGGGTCCGCACGCACTTGGCGATGGTCCAGGTGGGCACCGCCTGCGCGGCCGGATAGACCGGGATCAGCGCGCCGGCGAACTCCTCGATCTCCTCGGCCGCCTCGTCCTGCGTGGCGTCCGCCTTGAGCAGCTGATAGGCCGGGCCGTTCAGCTGGCGCTTGCCGCGGAAGTCGGTGACCTTGCCGGCCCACAGCCCCCAGCGCCCCCGGGTCAGCTCCCGCTCGCGCCACGCCTGGTTGAAGAACGTGCAGGTCAGGGTCGCCCCGGAGCCGTCGCCGATGGTCACCTCGAGCATGTTGCCCTTGCGCTGGCGCATCGGTTTGACGCCGATCCCCTGCACCTGGGCCAGCACGGTGACCTGCTCGCCGACCTCGAGCTGGCGCAGGTCGGTGTGCTCGCCGCGCTCGTCGTAGCGCCGGGGGAAGTGGTAGATCAGGTCGCCCGCGGTGACCAGGCCGAGGTGTTCCTCCAGGGCCTTGGCGGTCTTCGCGCCGAGCACCTTGGTCAGCGGGACCTCCGTGGTGACCTTGGTCAACGGGGTGTCGGTCGTGGTCATTCGACTCCTGCCAACAGGTGGTAACGCGGCTGGCCGCCGGCGTAGCACTGCAACTCGATGAACGGCCAGGTGCGGTGCACGTGACCGCGCAGGTCGTCCTCCATGCCCGGCGGGACGGCCGCGCCGAGCACCAGGGTGACCAGCTCGCCGCCGCCGCCGAGCATCCGGTCGAGCAGCCGGTGGCTGACGTCGGTCAGGTCGCTGCCGATCACGTGCACCTCGCCGTCGACCAGGCCGAGCAGGTCACCGGCCCGGCACGGGCCGGCCACGGTCAGGGCGTCGCGCTGGGCGGTGCAGACCTCGCCGTACCGGCAGGCGCCGGCCGCCTCGGCCATCGCGATCACGTCGTCGGCGAACGGGCGGCCGTGATCGCGCACCGCGAGCGCGGCCAGGGCCTGCACCGGCGACCGGGTCGGCACCACGCTGACCCTGACCCCCGCCGCCTCGGCCTCACGGGCCGCGGAGACCGCCACCGCCTGGGTGTTGGTGTCGTTGGGCAGCAGCACCACCGCGGAGGCCCCACAGGCGTGCACAGCGGCCAGCATCTCGGCGGTGGACGGGTTGTGGTCGACCACCACCGCGCCCTCCGCCTCGAAGAGCGCGGTGAGCCCGTCGCCGTCGGCGACCACCACGGCGCCCCGCGAGTCGGCGCCGGGCCGTTTCTCGGTCAGCGGGGTGACCCGGATCTGGAACGGCCGGCCGGCCTCGACACCGGCCTCGACCGCCGGGCCGATGGCGGCGCTCTCCACGTGGACGTGCACGTTCCACGTCGGGGGGTCGCCGACCACCACCAGGGAGTCACCCAGGCCGGCCAGGGTGGCGCGGAGCCCGGGCAGCGCCTCCGGCGGGGCGTCCAGCAGGTACTGCACCTCGTAACCGAGGCCGGAGCAGTCCTCCGGCTCGTGCTCGTGGTCGTGCTCGGCGGCCGGGGTGACGACGGCCACGGGCCGGGGACGGGTCACGAACTCGTTCTCCTCCACGGTGTCGACCAGCGCGTCCAGCAGCAGGCAGAGGCCGCGCCCGCCGGCGTCGACCACGCCGGCCCGGGCCAGCACCGGCAGCTGCTCCGGGGTGCGGGCCAGCGCCTCGGTGGCGGCGCGCGCGGCGGCCCGGGCGACGGCGACCAGGCTGTCGGACCTGATCCGCCCGGCACCCTCGGCGGCGGCCGCCACCACGGACAGCACGGTGCCCTCGACCGGGCGGGCGACCGCCGCGTAGGCCGCGTCGGTGGCCTCCCGCAGGGCGCTGGCCAGCTCGGAACCCCGGACCGCGACCGCGGTGGCGAACGAGTCGGCCATGCCGCGCAGGATCTGCGACACGATCACGCCGGAGTTGCCCCGGGCGCCGAGCAGGGCGCCCCGCGCCATCCGGCTCATCAGCCCGCCGATCGGGGTGCGTGGCTCCTCGTGCAGCAAGGACACGACGGCTTCCTGCGCGGCGGTGAGGGTCAGGACGAGGTTGGTCCCGGTGTCGCCGTCGGGCACCGGGTAGACGTTCAGGTCGTCGATTTCACGCTGGTGGGCCCGGAGCGCCTCCAGCCCACCGTCGCACCAGCGGTGCACGGCAGCGGCATCGAGGGTTTCCAGCACGCGAAAATCGTACTAACCACCCCCGACAATCGCTGGGTACGCACCCTGACCGGGGGCGATTGGTCGAGAACTCGTCGAGTCGGGTAAGCTCGCTGGGTTGCCTGGGCGAGTCTCGCTCCTGGGCGTCTTCTGTTCTTCGAATCAAACCCAGGAGTATCCCGTGGCTAGCGTGTGTGACGTCTGTGGCAAGGGACCGGGCTTCGGCCACAACGTGTCCTTCTCGCACCGGCGGACCAACCGCCGCTGGAACCCGAACATCCAGTCGGTGCGTACCCCGGCCGGTGGCGGGACCACCAAGAAGCTCAAGGTCTGCACCTCGTGCATCAAGGCCGGCAAGGTTGTCCGCGCCTGACCTGATCCAAGCGTGAAAGAGGCCGCCGAGTCACTGACCCGGCGGCCTTTTGCTGTCACAAAATCTTTTTCGCGTACGACAGCACGCCCTCGTGCCCCTGGTAATACCCGAAGTCCTCGATCCGCTCGTACCCCGCGGACAGGTAGAGGGCGATCGCCTCGGGCTGCTTGTCACCGGTCTCCAGGATCACCCGCGTGCACCCCGCGTCCCGGGCGGACTCCTCGATCACGGCCAGCATCCGCCGGGCCACACCGTGCCCGCGCGCCGCGGACAGCGTGAACATCCGCTTCAGCTCGGCGTCGGTCCCGTGCCGCCGCCAGCCCGCGCTGCCCACCAAAGGACCATCAGAGCCGTCGTCGCCGGTACGGACGGCCACGAAGAACGCGCCGTCCGGCGGGAGGAAGTCGGCGGCCGCGATCGGGGTGTCGTCGCCGGTGCCGCCGTACCGCTCGGAGAGGTCGCGCATGTTCTCCGCGACCAGCTCCACCACGGCCGGCTCGTCGTACCGTGCTTGTCTGATCTTGATCTGAACCACGCCGCCAGATTAATTCACCTTGAAGTGGTCCCAGCCCAGCGGCCCGCTCCACGGTTTGCGGTCGACCGTGACGCCGGAGCCGTCGTGCACCGAGCCGATCTCCCGCCAGTCGGCCGGCAGCCGGGTCCCGGCCGGGAACGTCGCGGCGAGCGGATGGTCGTCGCCGCCGGCCAGCACCCACTGGTACGGGTCGAGCCCGAGCGCGGTGGCGGTGTCGCGCATCTGGTCCGGCATGTCGAACGCCGCGGTCCGGATGTCGATCCCGACCAGGCTGGCGGTGGACAGGTGCCCGACGTCCTGCAGCAGCCCGTCCGACACGTCGATCATCGAGGTGGCGCCGAGCCGGGCCGCCTCCGGGCCGGCCGCGTACCGGATCTCCGGCCGCCGGTACGCCTCGACGAGCATCTTCGGCGTCCGGAAGCCCCGGGACAGGATGGTGTATCCGGCCGCGGCATAGCCGATCCGGCCGGACAGCGCGAGGATGTCGCCCGGCTGGGCGCCGTTGCGGCGCACCGGCTCCCGCCCGCCCAGGTCGCCCAGCGCGGTGACCGCGATGGTCAGGGTCGGGCTGGACGAGGTGTCCCCCCCGACCACGGCGGCGCCGCAGAGCGCGGCCTCGGCGGTCAGCCCGTCGGCCAGGCCCTCGGCCCACGCGCTGTCCAGGGTCGGCGGCACGCACAGGGCGACCAGCAGCGCGGTCGGGGTGGCGCCCATCGCCGCGATGTCGGCCAGGTTGGCGGCGGCGGCCCGGTGGCCGACGTCGATCGGTCCGCACCAATCACGGCGGAAATGGCGGCCCTCGACGAGCACGTCGGTGGAGGCCACCACCCGCCCGTCGGCGGCGCGGACCACGGCGGCGTCGTCGCCCGGTCCCAGGATGGTGGCCGTGCCGGAGTCGAGTCGGGATACGATTCGTCCGATCAGCCCGAATTCACCGGACTCTGCGATGCTCACGTCCACGTCCTTCGATGGTGGCGGCCCGCTGCCGGGTCGCTTCGTACGGTAGTTTCACGATCGGGGATCACCGACGCGGTGGCGGATAGGAGTCGGATCGTGGTCCAGGCATACATCCTCATTCAAACGGAGGTCGGGAAGGCCCGTGACGTGGCCGCCGCGATCGAGAAAATACCGGGGGTGGTCCGGGTCGACGCGGTGACAGGGCCGTACGACGTGGTGGTACTGACCGAGGCACACACCGTTGACGAACTGGGCAGCCTGATTGTGAGCAAGGTCCAATACGTACCGGGCATCACCAGGACGCTCACCTGCTCCGTGGTAAATCTCTGAGCATGGTCGACGTAGACACCCCGAAGGACGCCCCCGAGAAGGGGGCCACCGAGCCGGACAACACCACGCGGATCGCCGCGATCTGGGCAACCGTGGTGGCCGTGCCGGTGGTGATCATCGTGGGTCTCGTCGCGTTCCTGCAGATCGACAAGGCACGGCCGGCGGCCGACCCGGCGCCGGCCGCGAGCGGCCCGATCGTCGTGCCCGGCACGGCGGTCGAGGTCGCCGCGCCCAAGCTCTCCGCGCGCGCCGCCCAGGTCTGCCTCGCGGTGACCGCGCAGCTGCCGGCCCAGGTCCGGAACCTGCCGCCCCGCAAGGTCAGCGCCGGCCCGGAGCAGAACGCCGCGTACGGCGAACCGCCGATCACGGTCTCCTGCGGCGTACCGCAGCCGAAGATGTGCGAGACCGTCGACGACACGTCCGGCTCGTGCGTGCCGCTGGTCGCCGACCTGCTGCTGATGAACCGGGTCTGCTGGTACTACTCGGACGGCGCCGGCAAGAGCACCTTCACCACGATGGACCGCGAGATCCCGGTGCAGGTGATCGTGCCGGCGACCTACGACAAGCGGGCGCAGTGGGCCAACGAGTTCTCCGACACGGTCGTCGAGACCGACAAGTCGATCACCGAGGGCGTGCCGAGCGGATGTTTCCCCTGACCGCGGGCTAGTGCAGGCCGGTGCCACGCCGCTGCGCGGTACGGATCAGCCGGTCCACGACCTTCGGGTACTCCAGCCCGGTGGCCGCCCACATCTGCGGGAACATCGAGGTCGGCGTCATGCCCGGCATCGTGTTGATCTCGTTGAGGTAGATCTGGTGGTCGGCCGTGACGAAGAAGTCGACCCGGGCCAGACCGGCGCAGTCCAGCGCGGTGAAGGTGCGCAGCGCGAACTCCCGGACCTGCCGGGTGACCTCGTCCGGCAAGCCGGCCGGGATCGTGTACCGGCTGCCGACCAGGTACTTCGTCTCGAAGTCGTACCAGTCGGCGGCCTCGTCCACGTGGATCTCGGCGAGCAGTGACGCCTCGGGCGCGCCACCGGCCTCGCCCTCCAGCACGCCGCACTCGATCTCGCGGCCCACGATCGCGGCCTCGACGAGCACCTTCGGGTCGATCTCCCGTGCCGTGGCGATCGCGGCGTCCAGGTCGGCCCAGTCGCTGACCTTGGTGATCCCGTGCGACGAGCCGGCCCGCGACGGCTTCACGAAGACCGGCAGCCCGAGCCGCTCCTTGTCCTCGTCGGCGAGCGAGACACCGGCCCGGAGCACCGCGTACGGCCCGACCGGAATGCCCTCGGCCACCGCCAGCTTCTTGGTGAACTCCTTGTCCATGGCGGCCGCCGAGGCGAAGACGTTCGCGCCCACGTACGGGATACCGGCCATCTCCAGCATCCCCTGGATCGTGCCGTCCTCGCCGTACGCGCCGTGCAGCACCGGGAAGACCACGTCGACACCGGCCAGCTCGGAGACGCCCTCGGCCGGGTCGCGCACGATCAGCTCGGTCGTCGTCGGGTCGGCCGCGAGCACCACCGAGTTGCCGGACGCCGCGGTGATCTCGGGCAGCGTGGAACCGGCGATGGCGAACGACGACGGGTCCCCACCGGCGAGCACCCAGCGACCCTCCCGGGTGATTCCGACCGGGACCGCTTCGTACTGATCAGGGTCCAGCGCACCCAGGATGGCACCCGCGCTCACGCAGGAAATGGCGTGCTCAGTGCTGCGTCCGCCGAACACGATCGCCACACGGGTCTTCCGGGGGGTTGTCACTCTTCTCTGCGCCTCTCGCTAGCGGGTTAGCCGGGGGTGACCCTACTCTGCGTAGGCCAGATTCGGGATGCGGCGGCGCTGCCCTAGGCAGGGGGAGACGAACAGTAAATGGGACCAGCACTCCACGTGATCGCGGGCCCGGGACCGGGGCAATTGGCCACCATGGCACGGCCCCGTGACGAGCCGTGGTCATCGCAGGAACTGGGCGCGCTGGCCCGGGCCGGCGTCCACGTCCTGGTCTGCACCACCGCTCATCGGCCGCCGGACGCGGACAGCGCCGGCATCGAGCTGGTCGCCTACCCGGTTCCGGACACGTCGGCCCCGCGCAAGGAGGCCACCGAGATGGTCGCGCTGGCCACCCGGCTGGCGCGGGAGGTCCGTTCCGGTCGCTTCGTGGTCACCCAGTCCGCCGCCGATCTCGGCCGGACGACCCTGCTCGCGACGATGACCCTGGCGCTTCTCGGCATCCGTCCGGGCGAGGCCCTGCGCCGCATCGGCATCACCCCCGGCCAACCGGTCCCCCAGGATTGGCTGCACGACTTCGTCGCCGGATAGGCCCTTCGTCGCCGGCCAACCCTTCGTAGCCGGCCAACCCGAAGATCAACTTCAAGAACGTCATATACGCGCGTCCGCCGTGGTCCGGACCGTTTGCTCCCGCGCGGGCCGGGCCCGGCGATCAGGCCGCTGGCGCGTCCCGAACGATCGCCGGCCCCTTCACTGCCCGTGCGTGGTAGCGGTTTCACCCAAAGATCAAAACCCAGCTGGCGCTCGGGGGTGCCTCACGTCCCGTGAGACACCCCCGAGGCCCAGCCGCCAAACCGCGCCCACCCCGGACCCCAGCGCGCCGCCAGGTCTTCGGCTGGTGCTGAGGGTTGTCTCGCCGACAACCGGCGGCCGTCAGGCAGCGCGCATTGCGCCCGCCGGTGTCGAGGGTGCCGAAACGGCTAGGCGAAGCCGTGGTCGTTTTCGGTGCACTCGACACCGACTCTCAGGGGCGCAATGCCGCCGTGCCGGAGGCGCGGCCATCGGACACCGTCTGGGGCAGCACGCCGGCGTCCCAGAGCTCGTCGAGATGCGCCAGGAAGCCTGTCAGGCTGCGTTCCAGCTCGCGGCGCTCGTCGGTGGAGAGGGTGGCCAGCGGGTCGGAGATGACCAGGCCCTCCGGGTGCTTGGCCCGGGTGCCGACGAACTTGTCGCAGCCGGCGCACCACACGTAGCTGACCAGCGTCGGCCGGCGGGCGTTCGCCGGCGCCGTGAAGTAGGCCCGCAGGCGCCGCTCCCCGCAGGACGGGCAGTCCCGCTCCCCCGGCGCCGCGAAGAAGCTCTCGCCCTGGGTCAGCGCCGCCACCTGGTCACCGTCGAAACTGCTCCAGGCGGTCACCGCGACTTGTCCAGGGCCTGACTGACGTCGGCCACCAGGTCAGCGGTGTCCTCGATGCCGCAGGAGAACCGGACGAAGCCCGGCGCGGTGTCGTCACCGAACTGGGCCCGCCGGTCGGCGCTGGTGTGCACCCCGCCGAACGAGGTGGCCGCGAAGACCAGCGACGCGGCCTCCAGGAACCGGGCCACCCGCTCCGCGCTGCCCAGGTCGAACGCCACGATCCCGGGGATCCGGCGCATCTGCTTGCTGGCCACCGGATAGGACGGATCGGACGGCAGCCCCGGCCAGCGAACCCCGGTCACATCGGAGCGTCCGGCCAGCAGCTCGGCGATCGCGGCGGCGTTGGCGCTCTGCCGCGCCAGCCGCAGGTCCATGGTGGCGATCGACCGGTGCGCCAGCCAGCAGTCGAACGCGCCGGGCACCCCGCCGGTCAGCTTCCGCCAGTTCTCCACCTTGTCCAGCAGGGCGGTGTCGCGCGCCGCCACGTAGCCGAGCAGCAGGTCGGAGTGACCGGTCAGGGCCTTGGTCCCGGACGCCACGACCAGGTCCGCGCCGAGCGCGAGCGGGGTCTGCCCGAGCGGGGTGGCCGCGGTGTTGTCCACGGCGAGCAACGCCCCGGCGGCGTGCGCGGCGTCGGCCAGCGCCCGGATGTCGGCTACGTCCAGGCCCGGGTTGGCCGGGGTCTCCAGCAGCACCAGCCGCAGCCCGGTCAGATCCGGGTAGGGGCCGGCCGTCGGCACCAGCACACTCCCGACACCGAGATCGGCGAGCGCGCCACCGGCGAACGCTCGTACCGGAAAATAGCCGTCGCCCGGGAGCGCGACCCGATCGCCCGTCTTGACCAGCGACAACAGCATGGCGGTGATCGCCGCCTGACCGCTGGCGAAAGCCAGCGCCGGACCACCCTCCAGCTCGCCGATCGCGGCCTCGAGGGCCTCCCGGGTGGGGTGCTCGGTCCGGGCGTAACCGTTCTCGCCGGGTCCGGTGACCGGGTCCAGGTGGTACGGCGCGGCGAAGACCGGGCCGCGCAGGAACGGCTCGCCCACCACCGGCTCGGGCAGGCCGGCATGGACCGATCGGGTCCCGTCGGAGTAGCTCACTCGGGTTTCATCTCTCGTGTCATCAGCAGTTTGACCGCGACCCGCGGGTCGGCGCCCTCGTGGCAGACCTTCTCGACCTGCTCCACGATCGGCATCTCGACGCCGTGTGCGCGGGCCAGGTCCCGGATGGACAGGCAGCTCTTCACGCCCTCGGCGGTCTGCCGGGTGGCCACCTGCGCCTGTTCCAGGCTCTCGCCGCGGCCCAGGTGCTCACCGAACGTACGGTTCCGGGACAGCCGCGAGGAGCAGGATGCGACCAGGTCACCCAGACCGGCCAGCCCGGCGAAGGTGAGCGGGTCGGCGCCGAGCGCCACCCCGAGCCGGGACGTCTCGGCCAGACCGCGAGTGATCAGTGACGCCTTGGTGTTGTCACCGAGCCCGATCGCCGAGGCCATCCCGTAGGCCAGCGCGATCACGTTCTTCACCGCGCCGCCCAGCTCACAGCCGAGCACGTCGTCGCTGGTGTACGGCCGGAAGTACGGCGTGGCCAGGGCGTGCTGCACCTGCCGGGCGCGGTCCTCGTCGAGGCAGGCCACCACGGTCGCGGTGGGCTGCTCGGCGGCGATCTCGGGAGCCAGGTTCGGGCCGGAGACCACCACCACCCGGTCGGCCGCCACCCCGGCGGTGTCCACGATCACCTCGCTCATCCGCTTGAGCGTGCCCAGCTCGATGCCCTTCATCAGGGAGACGACCGTGGCGTCCTTCGGGAAGAACCCGGCCCAGTCGGCCAGGTTGGCGCGCAGCGTCTGCGACGGCACCGCGATCGCGATCAGCTCGGCGCCGTCCACCGCCTCGGCCAGGTCGGTGGTGGCGGTGATCCGCTTCGACAGCCGGATGCCGGGCAGCGAGCCCTCGTTGCCGTGCTGGTCGCGGATCTCCGCGGCCACCTGCTCGCGCCGGGCCCGCATGGTCACCTCCGAACCCGCGTCGCCGAGCACCTTGGCGAACGCCGTGCCCCAGGCACCGGATCCGATGACGGCCGCCTTCATGACGCGTCCTCCGCAGTCGTGGCCCGCCGAGCGGGCCGGTCGTAGAGCGCCGGCGGTTCGCCGTCGCGGATCGTGCCGAGCAGGTCCCGGATGTCCAGCATGATCTTCTCGGTCATCGCCTCGAGCACCGCGCGGGACGGTTCGGCGCCGGCCCACCGGCTCAGGTCGACCGGGTCGCCGGTGGTGACCGTGACGGCCGCCCGGGTGAACTTGAACTTGTTGGTCCGCGGGTCGAACACGTCCTGGGCGCCCCAGTTCGCGACCGGGACCACCGGGGCGCCGGTGAGCAGGGCCAGCCGGGCCGCGCCGGTCTTGCCGCGCATCGGCCACAGGTCGGGGTGCCGGGTGGTGGTGCCCTCCGGGTAGACCACCACGACGCCGCCCTCGCGCAACGCCTCGGCCAGTGCCTCCAGCGACTTCACCGCCTCAACACTGCCCCGCTCGACCGGGACCTGCCGGGTCTTGCGCAACAGTGGCCCGATGATCGGCACCCGCCAGAGGCTGGCCTTGCCGAGGAACCGGGGCCAGCGGCCGGCCTTGTAGACGTAGTGCGCCACGACCAGCGGGTCGAAATGCGAGACGTGGTTGGGGACCAGGATCACACCGCCGGGTGGGATCTTGTCCATGCCGTGCCAGCTGCGCTTGGACCAGAGGGTCATGGTCGGGACGACCAGCGCCACCGCGAAGCGCTGCCAGAATCCCAGCCTCTGCTGCGCCACGGTTTCCCCCGTCCCTCGTCGGCGACCACGTCGCCCGTCGTCTGCGACGAAATCATGCCCCCTCACCGCCCCGCGTACCAGGTAGGGGTGTTACCGGTTACCCCGCAAGCCGCCGCCGGCGGAGCGAGGCGGAGCCATGGATACGGCAGACTTGCCGGGTGGCAAGGAAGTGGATGGCCGTAATCCCGGTCAAAGGGCTCGATGCGGCCAAGAGCCGGCTGCGGGGCGCGGTGCCGGAGGACCGGCATCCCGATCTCGTGCTCGCCATGGTGCGCGACACGGCCGCGGCGGTGCTGGGCGCCGGCTCGGTGGCCGGCCTCATCGTGGTGACCGGCGATCCGGTGGTGGCCGCGGTCGTGCGGGAGCTGGGTGGCGAGGTCGCGCCGGATCCCGGCGCCGGGCTCAACGCTGCCCTGCGCTTCGGCGCCGACGAGGTGGCCGGCCGGGCCGCGCACCGCGTGGTGCTGACCGGCGACCTGCCGGCCCTGCGGCCCGGGCAGCTGGACGCCGCCCTCGGCGCGGCCCGGTCCCGCAGCTTCGTGCCGGACGCGGCCGGCACCGGCACCGTCCTGCTGGCCGTGCCGCCCGGTGAGCTGCTCGACCCGCGCTTCGGACCGGGTTCGGCGGCCGCGCACCGGGCCTCCGGCGCGACCGCGCTGCCCGGTGACTGGCCGGGCTTCCGGCAGGACGTGGACACCGCCGCGGACCTGGCGGCGGTGCTCGATCTGGGCGCCGGGGAGTGGACCCGGGCGCTGCTGGGTGATCTCGGACTCAGCCAGGCCTGCACACCGGCCGCATGCTCCGGGTAGCGTCAACCACATGCAGGGCACCATCGCCACCTTCGACGCCGGCACCCGCAGCGGCACCCTCCTCCTCGACGACGGCTCTGAGCTGGCCTTCGGGTCGGAGGCCTTCGGCCGCTCCGGACTCCGGCTGTTGCGACTCGGGCAGCGGGTCTCGATCGAGGCCGAACCGGGCGGGCAGGTACACCGGGTGTTAATTCCTGGAATCGTCTAAGTTGATCATTAGCTAGTTCGTTTCACGTTCCGCTCGAACCGGCAATGATGGACCCATGCAAACCCCGCCCCGGACCCCCGAGACCCGCCGGCGTGGCCCGAACGGCCGCTTTCTCCCCCCTGCCACGCCCGGCGAGGCCGTCGACGTAACCGAGCCGATCGCCGAACCAGTGGTGGAGGTCGAAGTGGAAAGCACCGAGGTGGTTGAGATCTCCGCAGATGTCGAGGACGAATCCGTCGTGGCCGAGGACGGCTACTACCTTCCGGATGATCGTTTCCTGAACCGGGAGATGTCCTGGCTCGATTTCAACGCGCGGGTGCTGGCACTCGCCGAGGATCCGGGCACCCCGCTGCTGGAACGCGCAAAATTCCTGGCGATCTTCGCCAGCAATCTCGACGAGTTCTACATGGTCCGGGTCGCCGGGCTGAAACGACGGCTGAGCGCCGGTCTTCCGGTCCGTGGCGGTGACCGCTCCCCGCTGCGCCACCAGATCGAGATGATCACCGCGCGCACCGCCGATCTGGTCACCCGGCACGCCGCCTGTTTCGCCGACGAGGTCCGGCCGAAACTCGCCGCCGAGGGCATCGAGCTGGTCGGCTGGAAGGAGCTGGACGCGCCGGAGCAGAGCCGGCTGCGCGCCTTCTTCCGGGAGAAGGTGTTCCCGGTGCTGACCCCGCTCGCGGTGGACCCGGCGCACCCGTTCCCCTACATCTCGAGCCGGTCGCTGAACCTGGCCGTGGCGCTGCGCTACCCGGACGGCGACAACCCGGAGCTGTTCGCGCGGATCAAGGTGCCGAACAACGTGCCCCGCTTCGTGACCGTGCAGAACGACAGTCGCGGGGTGCGCTTCCTGCCGATCGAGGACCTGATCGCGAACCACCTGGACCAGCTCTTCCCGGGGATGCAGATCCTCGAGGTGCACGCGTTCCGGGTGACCCGCAACGCCGAGCTCGAGGTCGACGAGGACCGCGACGAGGACCTGCTGCAGGCCCTCGAGCGGGAGCTGGCGCAGCGCCGGTTCGGTCCGCCGGTCCGGCTCGAGGTCGCCGCCTCGATCAGCGACCACGTGCTCGACCTGCTGGTCCGCGAGCTCGACATGGACAGTCACGACGTGCTGCGGGTGCCCGGCCTGCTCGACCTGTCCGCGCTGTGGCAGGTCTTCGGCGAGTGCGACCGCGACGATCTGAAGGACCGCCCTTTCGTACCGGCGACCCATCCGCAGCTGGCGGACGGGGAGGTGCCGCGCAGCGTCTTCAACCGGCTGCGCGAGTCGGACATCCTGGTGCACCACCCGTACCACTCGTTCTCGACGAGTGTGCAGCGGTTCATCGAGCAGGCGGCCGCCGACCCGAACGTGCTGGCCATCAAGCAGACGCTGTACCGCACGTCGGGTGACTCGCCGATCGTCGACGCCCTCGTCGACGCGGCCGCCGCCGGCAAGCAGGTGGTGGTGCTGGTCGAGGTGAAGGCCCGGTTCGACGAGGTCGCCAACATCGCCTGGGCACGCACCCTGGAGCGGGCCGGCTGCCACGTGGTCTACGGCCTGGTCGGGCTCAAGACGCACTGCAAGACCTCGCTGGTGGTCCGGCAGGAGGGCAACCAGCTGCGGCGGTACTGCCACATCGGCACCGGCAACTACCACCCGAAGACCGCCCGGCTCTACGAGGACTTCGGCATGCTGACCGCCGATCCCGAGGTCGGCGCGGACGTCACCGACCTGTTCAACGTGCTCACCGGGTACAGCCGGCAGACCACGTACCGGCGGCTGCTGGTGGCGCCGCACGGCGTGCGCCGGGGCCTGCTGGAGCGACTGGAGCAGCAGGCCGAGATCGCCCGGGCGGGCGGCCAGGGCCTGGTCCAGTTCAAGGTGAACTCGCTCGTCGACGAGGAGACCGCGGACGCGTTGTACCGCGCCTCGCAGGACGGCGTGAAGATCGACCTGATCATCCGCGGGATGTGCGCGCTGCGCCCGGGTGTGCCCGGCCTGTCGGAGAACATCCGGGTCCGCTCGATCGTCGGCCGGTTCCTGGAGCACTCCCGGGTCTTCCGGTTCGGTGCCGGCGACGACGCGGAATACTGGATGGGCTCGGCCGACCTGATGCACCGCAACCTGGACCGCCGGGTCGAGGCGCTGGTCCGGGTCACCCTGCCGTCGGCCCGCGCCGAGATGCGCAACGTCCTGGAGCTGTCCATGGCGGAGGGCACCGAGGGCTGGGACCTGGACGCCGACGGCATCTGGCACCGCAACAACGGCACCCCCGGCAAGCCGCAGGTCCATCTGCAGGCGGCTCTGCTCAAGCGGGTCATCAAGGGGAGCTGATGCTCGAACCGGAACGCGCCGCGGGTGGGGTCCTCTACCGCCCGGGCGCGAACGGCGTGCGCGAGATCTGCCTCGTGCACCGCCCGCGCTACGACGACTGGAGTCTGCCCAAGGGCACCTTCAAACCCGACGAGCCGGCTCTGGCCGCCGCGATCCGGGAGGTGGCCGAGGAGACCGGTTCGCCGGGCCTGCCGGAGTTCGGGCTGCCCGAGGTGGCGTACCGGCTGCCGGACGGGCGGCCGAAGACCGTGCGGTTCTGGCTGATGCGTGCCGGCGGCGACGGCCCGGTGCAGGACACCGCCGAGGTGGACGCGACCGCCTGGCTGCCGCTGCCGGAGGCCGCCGAACGGCTCACCTATCCGGACGAGCGCACGCTGCTCGCCCTGGTGGCCGGTCTGCCGCCGATCACGTCGGTGACCGCGTTCGTCCGGCACGCGCACGCCGGCGAGCGCAAGACCTGGTCCGGGCCGGACGCGCTGCGCCCGGTCAGCGCGAAGGGCCGCCGGCAGTCCGAACAGGTCGCCGAGCGGCTCGCCACGTTCCGGCCGCAGCGGCTGGTCGCGGCCACCCCGCTGCGCTGCTCGCAGACCCTGCAGCCGCTGGCCGCCGCGACCCGGCTGCCGATCGTGGTGGACAACGCGTTCGCCGAGCCGGAGGACGCGGCCGGGCTGCCCGCCCGGCTGGCCGCCGCCCGGAACCGGCTGGCCGAGCTGCGCTCCACCGAGCGTGTGGTGGTGTGCAGCCAGGGCAAGGTGATGCCGCCGCTGCTGGCCTTGCTGAACGCGGACGACGACGCCGAGCCGTACACCACCCGTAAGGGCGACGGCTGGCTGCTCACCTGGTCCGGCGAGCGCCTGCTGGGGATGTCGCCCTGGTGACCGGGCGGGCCGGCGCGTGGTCGGCCCGCCAGTACCCGACCAGGTCGCCGCTGAGCCAGCGGGCCCGCCACAGCTCGTCCCGGCGCGGCTCCCAGTCCCGATAGGGCAGCAGGGCGAACCGCCAGCTCAGCACGCCGGCCAGATACCAGCCGTAGAGCGGGACGGCGCCGGCCAGGCCGTCCCGGGCGCGGTGTGAGGTCCGCGGGGCGACGGCGGCCACCACCAGGCCGGACCAGCCACAGGTGAGCAGCCAGTCCAGCGCCGGCCAGCCGGTCGCCTGCTCGGCCAGGTCGCCGAGCGTCCAGCCCGGCACGACCGCCACCGCGAACAGGCCGGCGGCGATGCTCGCGCGGGCGACCAGGCCCCGCGGTCTGCGTTCCATGCCCGCACGGTAGGCCCGGTAGGCGTTTCGCTCCCGGGGAACGAAAAGGCGTCCACCCGTACGATGGACGCCTTTTCTCCGGAGAACCTGGTGCTCAGCGGGCCTTGCGGGTCGAAGCGGCCTTGGCCGTCGCGGCGCCCTTGGCCCGGGCCGGAGCCGCCGCCGGTGTCGCGGTCTTGCGGGTGGTGGTCTTCTTCGCCGGAGCAGCGGTCTTGGTCGCCGCGGCCTTGGTGGCCGTGCTCTTGGCCGCCGTGGTCTTCGCCGGTGCCGTCTTCGCCGCCGTGGTCTTCTTCGCCGCGGCCGGCGCGCTCTTCTTCGACGCCGGAGCCGTGGCCTTGGTCGCCGTCGCCTTGGTGGCGGTAGCGGTCTTGGTGGCCTTGGCCGGCGTCGCCTTGCTGGCGGAGGTCGCGGTCTTCTTCGCCGCGGTGGTCTTCGCCGGTGCCGTCTTGGCCGCCGCGGTCTTGGTGGCCGCGGTCTTCTTGGCCGCCGTGGCGGACGTCGTTTTCGCCGGTGCGGTCGCCGTGGTCTTCTTCGCCGCCGGTGTGGCGGCCGCCTTCTTGACCGTGGCCGCCTTGGCCACCTTTGCCGGCTTGCCCGCGGCGACGAGTTCGCGGAAGGTGTTGCCGGGCCGGAATGCGGCGACCGACGTCTTCTTCACCTTCACGGCCTCGCCGGTGCGCGGATTCCGCGCCGTCCGCGCATTGCGAGTCCGCTTCTCCCACGATCCGAAGCCGGTGAGGGAGACCTTGTCTCCCTTGGCGACCGCGTTCTGCACCTCACTGATGAACGCGTCCAGCGCAATCGTCGCCGTCTTCTTGTCGCCCAGCTTGACGGCGAGCGCCTCAATGAGTTCGGCCTTGTTCACGGTTTCCTCCCGGACGTGAGAACTGGCCCACGCAGGCCATTCTGCGCGCACGGTATGCCCTGTGACCTGGTTACACAAACATTCGCGGCAAAAATCCGTTGTGTCCCAACGAAATTCGCCCCCACCAGTTACCCGGCGGGGGCGAAATCAACGTCGCGGACTAAAGGACGACGACCGGCTTGAAAGCCGGGCGGTCCTTCTCGTACGCGCTAATCGCGTCCTCGTGGCGCAACGTGAGTCCGATGTCGTCGAGCCCCTCCAACAGGCGCCAGCGACTGAAATCGTCGATCGCGAACGGGTACGCGGCGTCGTCCACGCGCACCACCCGCTCGGCCAGGTCGACGGTGATCAGCTTTTCCGGCTCGCTCTCGGCCAGGTCCCACAGGCTCTCCACGACCTTCTGGTCGAGCTGGACCGGCAGCAGGCCCTCCTTGAGCGCGTTGCCCCGGAAGATGTCACCGAACCGGGCCGCGATCACCGCCTTGAAACCCCAGTCGCGCAGCGCCCAGACGGCGTGCTGCCGGGACGAGCCGGTGCCGAAGTTCGGCCCGGCCACCAGGATCGTGGCGCCCGCGTGGGCCGGGTTGTGCAGCACGAAGCCCGGGTCCTCGCGCCACGCGCTGAACAGGCCGTCCTCGAAGCCGGTACGGGTGACCCGCTTCAGGTAGACCGCCGGGATGATCTGGTCGGTGTCCACGTCGGAACGGCGCAGCGGCATGACCTTGCCGCTGTGGGTGACGAACTTGTCCATGTCTGATCCCCTAACTCAGAGGTCGGCGGGGGCGGCCAGCTTGCCGACCACGGCGGTGGCGGCGGCGACCTGCGGCGAGACCAGGTGGGTACGCCCACCCTTGCCCTGCCGGCCCTCGAAGTTGCGGTTGGAGGTGGACGCTGCGCGCTGCCCGGGGCTCAGCGTGTCCGGGTTCATGCCGAGGCACATCGAACAACCGGCGAACCGCCACTCGGCGCCGGCCTCCGTGAAGATCTTGTCCAGGCCCTCGGCCTCGGCCTGCTCGCGCACCACGTAGGAGCCGGGGACGATCATCATCCGGACGTTGTCGGCGACCTTGTGGCCACGGATCACGTCGGCGGCGGCCCGCAGGTCCTCGAGCCGGCCGTTGGTGCACGAGCCGACGAACACCACGTCCACCGGGACGTCCCGGAACGGCGTGCCCGGGGTGAGATCCATGTACGCCAGCGCGCGCTCGGCGGCGCCACGCTCCTGCTCGTCCACGAAGTCGTCCGGGCTCGGCACGACGCCGTCCAGCGCGGCGCCCTGACCCGGGTTGGTGCCCCAGGTGATGAACGGGCTGATCGCCGACGCGTCCAGGATGATCTCGGTGTCGTACTCGGCGCCCTCATCGGTGGCGAGGGTGTTCCAGTACGCCAGCGCGGTGTCCCACTGCGCGCCCTGCGGGGCGTGCGCGCGGCCCTTGAGGTACGCGTACGTGGTCTCGTCCGGCGCGATCATGCCGGCCTTGGCGCCCCACTCGATCGACATGTTGCAGATCGTCATCCGGCCCTCCATGGAGAGCTCCCGGATCGCGGACCCGCGGTACTCCACGATGTGGCCGTTGCCGCCGCCGGTGCCGGTCTGCGTGATCAGGGCGAGGATCAGGTCCTTCGCGCTCACGCCCGGACGCAGCTCGCCGACGACCGTGACGGCCATCGTCTTCGGCTTCGACTGCGGCAGCGTCTGCGTGGCGAGCACGTGCTCGACCTCACTGGTGCCGATGCCGAAGGCCAGCGCGCCGAACGCGCCGTGCGTCGCGGTGTGCGAGTCACCGCAGACGATCGTGGTGCCCGGCTGGGTGAGGCCCAGCTGCGGGCCGATCACGTGCACGATGCCCTGGTTCACGTCACCGAGCGGGCGGATCTCGACGCCGAACTCGGCGCAGTTCTTCCGCAGCGTCTCGATCTGGGTGCGCGAGACGGTGTCGGTGATGGTCAGCAGGTCGCCACGGCGGGTGTTGAAGGCCGGATCCGCATACCCGGTCGGGGTGTTGTGGTCCTCCGTCGCGAGCGTGAGGTCGGTCCGGCGGACCGGGCGGCCGGCCATCCGGAGACCGTCGAACGCCTGCGGGCTGGTGACCTCGTGCAGCAGGTGCAGGTCGATGTAGAGCAGGTCGGGCTCGCCGTCGGCCGTGCGCACCACGTGGTCATCCCAGACCTTCTCGGCCAGGGTCCTGGGTTTCCCGCCCTGGGGAGTGACTCCCACCATCTGGACATCCTAAATTCTGGAATGTATGTTTCGGCTTGTGGGACACAGTATGAGCGGTGTAGGCGTTCTCGACAAGGCGGTTGTCATCCTCGCCGCATGTGTTGACGGCGCCAGTCTGGCCGAATTGGTAGAGCGCACGAAGCTTCCGCGGGCAACAGCACATCGCCTGGCCCAGGCCTTGGAGATCCATCGGATGCTGGTCCGGGACACCCAGGGAAGGTGGCGTCCCGGGCCTCGTCTGGGCGAGCTGGCGAACGCGGCGCCGGACGTTCTGCTGACCGCCGCGGAGCCCCTGCTTTCCGCATTGCGGGACGCGACCGGAGAGAGCGCGCAGCTTTACTTGCGTCGGGCCGATGAACGGATCTGCGTCGCCGCGGCCGAGCGCGCCAGTGGTCTGCGGGACACCGTGCCGGTCGGTTCGGTGCTGCCGATGGTCGCCGGGTCCGCCGCGCAGATCCTGCTCGCCTGGGAGCCGCCGGAGGCCGTGATGCCGCTGCTGCCGCGTTGCAAGTTCACCGGCCGCACGCTGGCCGAGGTGCGCCGGCGCGGCTGGGCGCAGAGCGTGGCCGAGCGCGAGCCCGGTGTGGCGAGCGTCTCGGCGCCGATCCGGGACCGGACCGGACGCGTGATCGCGTCGATTTCGATAAGCGGTCCGATCGAACGACTCGGCCGCCGTCCCGGTGAGCGTCACGCGATGGCCGTCGTCCGCGCCGGTCAGCGCCTGTCCGGCCTGTAGCAGAACCCTCCCCCGCCTTCCCCGCCCGGTCCGGCCCACCCGCCGACCGGGCGGTTCCACGCCCAGCCCGTGTGAAGTTTCGGCGCGCTCCGCACCCCAACTTCACACACACGGGGCTGACCCGCTGCGTGGGGACTTTCGGCGCGCTCCGCACCCCAACTTCACACGCACACAGGGCGGACCCGCTGCGTGGGGACTTACGGCGCGCACCGCACCCCAACTTCACACGCACACAGGGCTGACCCGCTGCGTGGGGACTTTCGGCGCGCACCGCACCCCAACTTCACACGCACACGGGGTTGGCGCGGTGCGTGGGGACTTTCGGTGCGGTTCGCGCGCTCACGGGGTCCAGATGGCGTTGTCGTGGGCGAAGAGGACCTGGCGGGGGTCCAGGGCCAGCAACCGGTCCAGCCAGGCCGGCGTGAGGCCGACCCCGGCCCGGCGGCCCAGGACGTCACTCGTGAACGCGGTCGCGTGGTCGTGGCTCTGACCGGCGACGATCACCGTGCCGTCGCCGGTGGTGACCACCACCGACTGGTGACCGGGCGTGTGGCCGGGAGTCGGCACGATCAGCACCCCGGGGCAGATCTCCGCGTCGCCGTCCAGCTCCTGCAGCACCGCGCCGGGATGGTCGACCAGGCCGGGCAGGTACTGCTCCGAGCTCCGGGCCACCGCCAGCTCGGCGCGCTGGGCGAAGACCGGCACCCCCGGCAGCTCGGCGTTGCCACCGCAGTGGTCGAAGTGCAGGTGGCAGTTCACCACGTACGAAATCTCGTCGGTCCTGGTCCCCGCGGCCGTGAGGGCCGCCTGCAGTGGGACCCGCCGCGGCCGGTAGTGGGCGTCGACGCCGGGGTCGTGTCCCATTCCGGTGTCGACGAGGATCCGGCCGCCGGGATGGTCGATCAGATAGCCGAGCGCCGGCTCGACGCGGGGCGCTCCGGCACCGGTCTCCTCGGCCGGCCGCACGAAGTACCCGTAGTCGACGCGCCGGACAGTGATGTCGGTCATCGTCGCAGTATCCGCACGCCGGCTCAGCCCGGCGGCGAAAATCTGCGGGCAGCAGAAACGACGCCGGCCCGCACCGTGATCGGTGCGGGCCGGTGTTTCTCGGTAGTCCCAGCGGGATTCGAACCCGCGCTACCGCCGTGAGAGGGCGGCGTCCTAGGCCACTAGACGATGGGACCTCATGTCACCGCGATCTTGCTCGGCGACGGATGAACTCTATCAGCCGCCCGGCGGATTCCTCGAATCGGCTGCGCGGCACGGGCAGTCCGTGATCCACCCCACCCGGATCGGGACCCACCACGCAAAACGGCCCACATCCAGAGATGCGGGCCGTTTCAAGAGCGTAGTCCCAGCGGGATTCGAACCCGCGCTACCGCCGTGAGAGGGCGGCGTCCTAGGCCACTAGACGATGGGACCAGAACTGCTGTCACGCTAAACTTCACGTTCCAGCGAAACCAACCCGAGGATTGGTAACGCTGGGGTACCAGGACTCGAACCTAGACTAACTGGACCAGAACCAGTTGGGCTGCCAATTACCCCATACCCCATTCGGCCCTGTTTGCCGGGCCGTGGAGAACTTTACCTGAGCCCTCCCGTCCCACCAAATCGGGTTACCCAAACTCGTCTGCGTGACTCCGCGACAACTCCGGGTAACCCGATGTCAGCGCCTGCGAGACCCGCTCAGTCCAGGGCCACCACGGTGTTGCGCAGCTCCCCGATGCCCTGCACGCTCACCGACACGGTGTCGCCGGGGACGATCTGGCTCACCCCGGCCGGCGTGCCGGTCAGGATCACGTCGCCGGGCAGCAGGGTCATCACGTGCGAGACGTACGAAACCAGGGTCGGGATGTCGAACACCATGTCCTTGGTCCGGCCGATCTGCCGCACCTCCATGTTGTTCGGGTCGCGGCCGACCTCGCAGCGCACCTCCAGGTCGCTGACGTCCAGCTCGGTCTCGATCCACGGGCCGAGCGGGCAGAACGAGTCGAACCCCTTGGCCCGGGTCCACTGCGGGTCCTTGCGCTGCAGGTCGCGCGCGGTGACGTCGTTGGCGACGGTGTAGCCGAAGATCGCCTTCTCGGCGCCGGCCCGGTCCACCCGGCGGGCGCCGGTGGCGCCGATCACGACGGCGAGCTCGGCCTCCTCCTCGACCTGGGTGGTGACCGAGGGAATCCGGATCGCGTCGTTCGGGCCGATCACCGAGGTGGAGGGCTTGATGAAGATCAGCGGCTCCTTGGGCACCTCGTTGCCCATCTCGGCGGCGTGCTCGGCGTAGTTGCGGCCGACCCCGATCACCTTGCTGGAGAAGATCGGCGCGAGCAGGCGGACGTCCGGCAGCGCCCACCGCTGACCGGTGGGCACCACCTTCTCGAACGGCAGGCTGCTGATCTCGGCCACCGTGAGGCCGGAGGCGCCGTCACCCTCGACGACGCCGAACGACACCCCAGCGGCATGAACAAAACGGGCGAAACGCACGGGTAACCCCAACTTCCACAAGGACGGATTCCCCTGGAATCTACGCCGGGCGGGACTCCGCGCCGAGTCGCGGGAACGGCTCCAGGGCGAACACCACCTCGACCGGCACCTCGAAGTACGCGCAGATCCGCAACGCGAGGTGCAGGCTGGGACTGAACTCACTGCGTTCCAGATAGCCGACTGTCTGATAGTGCACACCGAGCGCGTCGGCCAGCTGGCGCCGGGAGATGCCCCGCTCGGCGCGCAGCATGGCGATCCGGTTGTACGTGATCTCACTCGCCATGACCGGCTCAGCGCCCGATCCGGGACAGGGCCCGCTCGCGCCGGGCGGCCACCGCCGAGCCGGACTCGCGGGCGGCCATCCGGCGCAGCAGCATCGGCGCCAGCAGCAGCCCGACGATCGCCCAGGCGGTCAGCACCCCGAACGTCTCCAGGTGCCGCCAGGAGTGCGTGATCTCCACCGCTGCCAGGGAATCGGGCAGGAAGACCGAACGCATGCCCAACCCTAGCCAGTACATCGGGAAGGCCTGCGCCAGGCCCTGCAGCCAGCCGGGGAAGCCGGTGATCGGGTAGAAGATGCCGGAGGCCGCGATCAGCCCGAAGATCGGCAGGTTCACCAGGGCGACGTTCCGCGGGTCGTCGAAGATCGAGCCGATCGCCGCACCGAGCGGCAGGGTCGCCGCGAAGCCGACCGGCACCAGCCAGAGCAGGGTGAGCCAGCCGGTCAGACCGACGTGCAGCCCGCTCACCAGGAACAGGCCGGGGACCAACTGGAGCAGGAACACGACCAGCGACATCCCGCCGACCAGCACCACCTTGCCGATCAGATAGCTGCTCATCCCGCGCGGCAGGGCCTTGGCGCGCAGCAGCGTGCCGTCCTCCCGATCCATGATCAGCAGCTGGGCCGTGGTCATCAGGCCGCCCAGCGCGAAGTTCATCCCGAAGACGCTGGGCAGCGTCCGGGCGCCGAGCGAGAACGACGTGCCGGGCACCTGCGCGTCCCGCATGAAGAAGATCGTGCCGAGCAGCAGCAGCGCGGGGAACAGATAGGACCACAGGTCCATCGGCGTGGTGACGGTGTGCCGCAGCTCGATCCAGCCGCGGCGCAGGCCCGCCGTGATCGGGGTCATCGGTCCCGCTCCGAGTCCTGGACCAGCTTCATGTAGGTGTCCTCCAGACTGGACCGGCGCACCTCGAGGTCGCCGATCGCCGCACCGTGCTGCCGGAAGAGGTCGTGCACATACGCCGTGGCGTCCGCGGTGGAGTGCACGAACCGCTGCCCGTCCCGGGTCCAGCGGATCTCGGTCTCGCCGGCCACCCGCCGGGACAGCTCGTCGGCCGAGCCGCTCGCGATGATCTGCCCGCCGGACAGGATCAGGATCCGGTCGGCGAGCTTCTCCGCCTCGTCCAGGTCGTGGGTGGTGAGCAGCACCGTGGTGTCGGCCAGGTCGGTCAGCTCGTGGATCAGGTCGTGGAACTCACGCCGGGCGGCCGGGTCGAACCCGACCGTCGGCTCGTCCAGGAACAGCAGCTCGGGGCGGCCGACGATGCCGATCGCCACGTCCAGCCGGCGGCGCTGGCCGCCGGAGAGCCGGTTCACCCGGGTCTTGCCGGCGGCGGTCAGGCCGACCGCCTCGAGCAGGTCGTCGACCGGCCAGGGCCGGGGCGTCCGCTCGGTGCCGAACGCCGCGTAGTGCAACCCGATGTGCTCCAGCAGCTCACGGACCCGCCACTTGCCGTGGTCGCGCCAGGACTGCAGGACCACGCCGAGCCGGGCCCGCCACCGCTCGTCGCCGTGCTCCGGGTCGACGCCGAGGACCCGGACGTGGCCGGCCGACCGGCGCCGGAAGCCCTCCAGGATCTCGATCGTGGTGGTCTTGCCCGCACCGTTCGGCCCGAGCAGCGCGATCACCTCGCCGGGACGCGCGGTGAACCCGATGCCGCCGAGAACCTCTTTCGGCCCGTAACTCATCCGCAGGTCGCGGACCTCGAGGACCGGATCGCCGACCGGAAGCTCCTGGCCCGCGCTCGTCAGTGCGGTCTCCGTCATGTCCATCAAGCTATCAAAGTCGTAGTAGATGTACTACATTGCTGAGCATGCCTTCTGTAGTCGCCCTGTCTCTGGGACTCGGTCCCCGGTGGGGCTTCGCACTGCCCGGCGCGCCCGGGTTCGGCTGGCCGGTGCGACCCCGGCCCGCTGCGGCAAATCCTGCTATATCCGAAGAAAAACGAAACATCGCCGCGGCCGTATCCCAAGAACCTGCCGTGGCGGACCTCATTCGCGCCTAACGGTGATCGTGTTGATCGCTTCGGCTAGATACATTGGTGCCATGGGGATCAAGCAGGTGAGGGCACTCACCACCACGCTGCCCTCGGTCACCTGGATTTCCCTGGCCCGGGCGCACGCCGAGCGCGCCGATCAGATGACCGCGGACCACCGCGCCCGCCGGGCGGCCGGCGAGAAACATCCGATCGAAGATTTTCTGTACGACTACTACAGCACCCGGCCCTCGATGCTGCGGCGATGGCACCCGGGCGTCGGCGCCGGCCTGGCCTCGGCGCCCGACGGCCTGGCCGAGCACGCCGGGTGGAAGTTCTACGCCACCCACGAGGACGGCATCGTCGCGCTCGACGAGGACGCCCTGATGCAGGCCCGCGGCGAGAGCGTGCGGTACATCCACGGCCTGCTCACCGCGACCGCGTCCCGCCCGGTCTTCTCCGGCTGCTTCGGCCTGCACGAGTGGGCCATGGTCTACCGCGACCCGGAGCACCGGCACGCGCTGCCGCTGCGCCTGGGCCAGTCCGAGACCGACAAGGTGGTCGAGGGGCACACCATCCGCTGCACGCATTTCGACGCGTTCCGCTTCTTCACCCCGGAGGCGGTCGGCCTCAACCGTCTCCAGCCGACCCGCGCCACCCAGGTCGACCTGGACCAGCCGGGCTGCCTGCACGCCGCGATGGACGTGCACAAGTGGGCGCAGAAGCTCGGCCCGGCCGTCCCCGGCGCGCTGGCCCTGGACTGTTTCGCCCTGGCCGGCGAGATCCGCCTGCTGGACATGCAGGCCAGCCCGTACGATCTGGCCTCCTACGGCCACCCGCCGGTGAAGATCGAGACACCGGAGGGCAAGGCGGAGTACGTCGCCCGCCAGCGGGAACTGGCCCGCCGCGCGGCCGGCCTGCGCAGCCGCCTGATCCGGGTCTGCGACGCCCTGCTCGGCCCGGAGGACGCCGCCCGCAACCGCGAAGCCGTCGCACCGCACAACCACCGCTGACCGGCGCAACGCAGCGGCTGGCCCTCAGGGGTGCCTCGCGGCACCGGAAGCACACCTGAGAACCAGCCGGAGAGGGTGACCGGGCCGCGGTCAGTCGCCGGGGTCGACCCGGCGGTTGTTCTTGGTCTGGGCGCGGCGCTTCTTGGCGCCGATGCGCCGCTCCACCGAGCCCTTCGTCGGGCGGGTCGCCCGGCGGGCCCGCGGCGGCGCGGCGACCGCCGAGGCGATCAGGGCGCCCAGCCGGGCCGCCGCCGCCTCACGGTTGCGCAGCTGGGAGCGGTGCTCCGAGGCGGTCACGGTGAGGACGCCGGAGAGCAGGCGGGCACCGAGGCGCTCGACCGCACGGTCCTTCAGGGACGCGGGCAGCAGGTCGGAGCCGAGCATGTCCCAGGACAGCTCGACGCGGGAATCGGTCGTGTTGACGCCCTGACCACCGGGACCGCTGGAACGGGAGAATCGCCAGGAGAGCTCCGCCGCGGGGATGGTCAGGCGGTCGTTCACCCGTACGTCCTCAAGCACGTCGACCAGCATCCCACCCGGAACCGGCGGACCGCCATGGGGTTATCGATCGAACGGACCCGCGCAGCGGGGCCGAAATGAAAAGCGGACAGGGCATAGTGGGTGGGGTGACGTCCCCAACCGCACCGGTCGCCACGACCGGGTATCCGTGGCCCATCGAAACCACGCGGCTGGCGAACGGCCTGCGTGTCGTCGTCAGCGAGGACCGGACCGCTCCGGTCGTCTGCGTCAATCTCTGGTACGACGTCGGCTCCCGCCACGAACCGCCCGGTCAGACCGGTTTCGCGCACCTCTTCGAGCACCTGATGTTCGAGGGCTCGCAGCACGTCAAGAAGACCGAGCACATGAAACTGGTGCAGGGCAACGGCGGCTCGCTGAACGCCACCACCAACCCGGACCGGACGAACTACTTCGAGAGCATGCCGTCCGAGCACCTGGAGCTGGCGCTCTGGCTGGAAGCCGACCGGATGGGCGGGCTGGTCCCGGCGCTCACCCAGGAGACCCTGGACAACCAGCGCGAGGTGGTGAAGAACGAGCGCCGCCAGCGGTACGACAACGTGCCGTACGGGGATGCCTGGCTGCGCCTGCTCCCGCTGCTCTACCCGGAGGGCCACCCCTACCACCACTCCACGATCGGGTCGATGGAAGACCTGAACGGGGCGGCGCTGGACACCTTCAAGGCCTTCCACCAGCAGTACTACGCGCCGAACAACTGTGTGCTCACGGTGGCCGGGGACGCGTCGCCGGCCGAGGTGTTCGCGCTGGCCGAGAAGTACTTCGGCGTGATCGACCCGGTGGCGGACATCCCGCCGGCGCCGGCCGGGCACCTCGCCGGGCCGGCCACCAGCGCGGTCCGCGAGACGGTCACCGCCGCCGTGCCGGCACCGCGGCTCTACCTGTCCCACCGGACGTTCCCGTTCGGCACGGCCGGGTACGACGCGATCACCGTGCTCGCCACCGTGCTGGGCAGCGGCCGGGGCAGCCGGCTCTACCAGCGGCTGGCCGACGGCAAGCGGATCGCCCAGCCGGACTACATCGGGTCGTACGGTGTCGATCTGGCACACGCGCCGGCCCCGCTGATCATCACGGCGACCGCGAAGGACGGCGTGCCGGTGGAGCAGCTGGAGCAGGGGCTGGTCGAGGTGGTGCAGAGCCTGGTCGACGAGCCGGTCACCGACGACGAGCTGAACCGGGCCAAGGCGCTGCTGACCACCAGCTGGTGGCGGCAGGTGTCCACGGTCGGCGGGCGGGCCGACACGCTGGGGCGCTACACCACCCAGTTCGGTGACCCGGCCACCGCCGGGTACCGCCTTCCGGCGTGGCAGGCGGTCACCGCCGACGACGTCACCGAGGCGGCCACCCGCACGCTGCAGCCCGACTCCCGCGTCACCCTGACCTACCTGCCCGAGGAGGAGAAGGCATGAGCCTCGTCACCAGCCGTCCCGAGCCGGGCACCGCCCGGCCGTACGCCTTCCCCGCGGTCCGCCGGGTCACCGCGCACGGCGGCACCGTGATCGCCGCACACCTGCCGGGCCAGGTGCTGGCCACCGCGGTGCTGCTGCTGGACGCGAGCGCGGCCCGGGAGTCGCAGGGCCGTGAGGGCACCGCCACGGTGCTGGCCAAGTCCCTGGAGGAGGGGACGAAGCAGCGGGACTCGGCGGCGTACGCGCTGGCGCTCGAGGGTCTCGGCGCCGAGCTGGTCCCGTCGGTGGACTGGGACGCGTTCCGGATCGGTGTCTCCGCGCCGGCCCCGCAACTGGCCGACGCGGTGCGGCTGGCCGCCGAGGCGGCACGCACCCCGAAGCTGGACGCGGCGGACGTCGCCCGGGTCCGCGACGACGAGGTGACCGCGCTGCGGATGGACTGGGCGCAGCCCGGCCCGCGGGCCGACGCCGCGCTGCGCGCCGACCTGTTCGCCGCGGACGGCCGGTACAGCCGGCCGCTGCACGGCGACCCGGCCTCGGTGGCCGCGGTGACCGTCGACGACGTGCTCGCGTTCCACCAGGAGTGGATGCTCCGGCCCGGCGTGCTGCTGGTCGCCGGTGACCTGGACGGGCTGGACCTGGCCGTGCTGGCCGAGGCCGCGTTCGCCGGCACCACCGGGCAGGGGCTGGCCGCCGACGGGCCGCTCGGGCTGGCCGTGCCGGCACAACCGCACGTGATCCTGGTGGACCGGCCCGGTTCGGTGCAGTCCACACTGCGGATCGGGCATCGGGCGCCGGAGCGGGCCACCGCCGACTACGTGCCGATGACGCTGGCCGCGACGGTGCTCGGCGGGGCGTTCACGTCCCGGCTGAACCACCTGATCCGCGAGGTGAAGGGCTATACGTACGGGATCCGGGGGTCGTACGCGATGACCCGCCGGGCCGGGCGCTTCGAGGTGGCCGCCGGGGTGCAGACCGCGGTGACCGGGCCGGCGATCCGGGACACGCTCGGGGAGATCCGGCGTACCCAGCAGGAGGGTGTCACCGAGGCGGAGCTGGCGGTGGCGCGGTCGTGGCGGGCCGGTCAGCTGTCGGTGGAGATGCAGACGCCGGGCGCGATCGCCGGGGCGCTGGCCACCCTGGTGGTGCACGGCCTGCCCGACGACTACTACGAGTCGCTGCGCCGGGAGTATCTCGAGGCCACCGTCGAGCAGGTCTCCGCGGCCGCCGAACGGCACCTCGCCGTCGACGGCCTGACCCTGGTCGTCGAGGGCGACGGCGACGCCGTCCGCAAGGAACTGGCCGAGTTCGGCGAGGTCTCCGAACCGACCGTCTAACCCGTCAACCCCCGCAAAAACGCCGCCGACGTGTCGGCAGGTGATTTTCCGACGCCCGCGGGGTTTGCGGGCGGCGGCAAATCAACTACCGACACGTCGGCTCCAAAGGCGTTTTTGCCGCGGAGCGAAGCGGAGCCAGTTGGCACTGTGAGCTGGGCCGCGTTCACTCATCTGGGGTAGCCAAGGCCGGATAACGTCGCGCCATGACGATCACCGACGCGCCGGCCAAGACCAGGGCAAGCCGCCGCACCGGTGTCACGGTCTTCCTGTGGCTCACGGTGCTGCCGGGGCTCTGCTGGTCCGTGTTCCGGTTCAGTGGCTGGGAGCCCGGCCGGGTGATCCAGCTGCTGGCCTTCACCCCGTACGCCGCAGCGGCGGCCTGGATCCCCGCCCTCCTCGCGCTGATCCTGCGACGCTGGACCGTCGGCGCGACAGCGGCCCTGATCGCCGCCGCCCTCGCCGCGTGCGTCCTGCCTCGGGCCCTCCCGGACCTGGACCGCGGCGCCACCGAGGGCGTCAAGATCCAGATCATGACGGCGAACCTGTTGTTCGGCGGCGCCGACGCGAGCGAGATCGTCCGCCTGGTCCGGGAGAACGACGTGGCCGTGCTGGCCGTGCAGGAGTTCGCCCCGCGTGCGGAGAGTTCGCTGGCCGCGGCCGGTCTCGGTGACCTGCTCCCCTATCACCAGCTCGCACCGGAGGAGTGGGCCAGCGGCACCGGGCTCTACTCGCGGTATCCGCTGACCGAGCCGGGCACCAAGCGCAACGACGGCGGGTTCCAGCAGACCTACGGCACGGTCCAGCCGCCCGGCAGCGTCCCGGTCTTCATCGAGTCGGTCCACCCGCTCGCGCCGTCCGCGCCGGACACCTTCGACGGCTGGCGCACCGACCTGGCGAACGAGCCGAAGTCGGACGGCGACAATCCGCGCAGAATCCTGCTCGGCGACTTCAACTCCACGCTCGACCACGGTGCGCTGCGGAAACTCGTCTCGCACGGCTACCGGGACTCCGCCGACGCGGTCGGCAAGGGGCTGATCGGCACGTGGGGGCCGTACGACGGGGACCCGATCCCGCCGGTCACCATCGATCATGTACTGGTCGATGAAGAGATCGGAGTACGAGACGTGTCCGTGCACGACGTGACGAACTCGGATCACCGCGCGGTGATCGCCGAGCTGACCTTCCCGGCGGCCTCATGACCGCCACGATCCGCCCGCTGACCCTGAACGACGTCCCGGAGCTGACCGCCGTCCTGGCCGCCAGCCGGGCCCACCTCGCCCCGTGGGATCCGGTCCGCGAGGACAGCTTCTACACCGAGGCGGGGCAGCGGACCATGATCGCCGGCGCGCTGGCCTCGACCGGTTCGCTGCCGCACGTGATCCTCGACGACGGGGAGATTGCCGGCCGGGTCAACCTGAACAACATCGTCCGCGGCCCGTTCCAGTCCAGCAGCCTGGGCTACTGGGTGGCCGCCGACCGGGCCGGCCGGGGGCTGGCGACCGCCGCGGTCGCGCAGATCCTGCGGCTCGCGTTCACCGACTACGCCCTGCACCGGGTCGAGGCCGGCACCATCCTCAGCAACGTGCGCTCGCAGCGGGTGCTGGAGAAGAACGGTTTCCAGCGGTTCGGCCTGGCCCCGCGCTACCTGCAGATCGCCGGTGAGTGGCAGGACCACTACCTGTTCCAGATCACCGCGGAAAACTGGGTGGAGGACGTGCCGCCGCCGTCCTAACCTCAGTGGCATGCAGATCAGCGCGTACACGACCACGCCGGCAAGTCCCGGCGTCGTGTCGCACTGACCACCGACCCCCGGGCGATCTGCCCGGGGGTGTGGGGTGGACGTCCGGGCTCTTCAAGGAGACCCCGATGATCGACCACCGCAGGCTCGGCCGTGAGCTGGACCTCTTCGACTCCGACCCGCTGATCGGCGCGGGACTGCCGTTCTGGCTGCCGGCCGGCGCGGCCGCCCGCCACGAGGTCGAGTCGTACCTGTACGACCTCGAGCGCCGCAACGGCTACCAGCACGTCTACTCGCCCGCGCTGGGCAAACGGCAGATGTACGAGATCTCCGGCCATCTCGCGAACTTCGCCGACGACATGTTCCCGCCGATGGCCGTCGGCGAGGACGAGCTGATGCTGCGCCCCAGCATGTGCCCGCACCACGCACTGATCTTCAAGGCCCGGCAGCGGTCGTACCGGGACCTGCCGCTGCGGGTCGCCGAGCTGGGCCAGATGTACCGGCAGGAGCGCTCCGGCGTGCTCGGCGGGCTGTCCCGGGTGCGGTCCATCGCGCTCAACGACTCGCACATCTTCTGCCCGGTCGAGCAGGCCGCCGGCGAAGTGGCCGGGGTGCTGCGGCTGATGCGGGAGTCGCACGCGGCGCTCGGGTTGCGGCCGGCGTCGTACCAGCTGTCGCTGCGCGGGCCGGGCAAGAAGTACGGCGGCCGGGACGCCGACTGGCTGAGATCCGAGGCGTTGCTGCGCGGCGCGCTCGATTCCCAGGAGATTTTGTACGACGAGGTGGCCGGCGAGGCCGCGTTCTACGGCCCGAAGATCGACGTGCAGGTGGTGGACGCGGCCGGCCGGGAGTGGACCATCGCCACCGTCCAGATCGATCATCACCAGCCGGAGCGGTTCGACCTCTCCTACGTCGACGCGTCCGGCGCCAAGGCCCGGCCGGTGATGGTGCACCGCAGCCTGGCCGGGTCGATGGAGCGGCTGTTCGGGCTGCTGATCGAGGAGCACGGCGGGGCGTTCCCGGTCTGGTACGCGCCGGTCCAGGTGGCCGTGCTCCCGCTCGCCGGTGCGGAGTCCTCCTTCGCCGGGGAGGCGGTCGCCGCGGGGCTGCGCGCGTTGGAGAGCCGCGAGGGCTCGCTCGGTGCGCGGATCCGGGCGAACGCCAAGGTCCCGTACGTCGCGGTGATCGGCGAGCGGGAGGCGGCGGCCGGCCTGGTGTCACTGCGCCTGCGGGACGGCCGCCGGCTCGAACCGATGCCCGGGGCGGCGGCGATCGCGCTGATCAGCGAGGTCGCCGCCGCCCGCCGGCCCGGTCAGCTCTTGCCCAGCCCGTAGGTCAGCGCGTCCACGAGGGCGGTCCAGCTCGCCTCGACGACGTTCTCGTGGACGCCGACCGTGGTCCAGCGGCGGTTGTGGTCGCTCGTGCCGACGAGCACCCGGGTGACCGCGTTGGTGCCGTGGCTGCCCTCCAGGATGCGCACCTTGAAGTCGGCCAGCTCGAACGTCTTCAGCTGCGGGTAGTGGTTGGCGAGCGCGGTGCGCAGCGCCTCGTCGAGGGCGTTGACCGGGCCGTTGCCCTCGGCGGTGGCGATCACCCGCTCGCCGTGCACCCGTACCTTCACGGTCGCCTCGCACAGCACGGTGTCGTCCTCGCGGTGCTCGACCTGCACCCGGTAGGACTCCAGGGCGAACGGGCGGGCGTACTCGGCGCCCGGCAGCTCACCGCGCACCAGCAGCTCGAACGAGGCGTCGGCGGCCTCGAAGGACCAGCCGACCGCTTCCAGGTCCTTCACCCGCCGGGTGACCGTGGACAGCGTGTCCGGATGGCCGGCCAGGTCGATCCCGAGCTCGCGGCTCTTGAGCTCGATACTGGCCCGGCCGGCCATCTCGGTCACCAGGATCCGCATGTCGTTGCCGACAACCGCCGGGTCGACGTGGTTGTACAGCAGCGGATCCACCTTGATCGCGCTCGCGTGCAGCCCGGCCTTGTGGGCGAAGGCGGCGGCCCCGACGTAGGCCTGGTGGGTGTCGGGGGCGATGTTCGCGATCTCGGCGAGCGCGGTGGAGACCCGCGTCGCCTTCTCCAGGCATCCGTCCGGTAGGACCTTCCGCCCGAGCTTGAGTTGCAGGTTGCTGACCACGGCGAACAGGTCGGCGTTGCCGGGGCGCTCGCCGTACCCGTTCGCGGTGCACTGGAAGTGCTGGACACCGGCCTCGACCGCGGCGACCGTGTTGGCAACCGCGCAGGCGGTGTCGTTCTGGCAGTGGATGCCGAGCAGCTCCGGGCTCACCCCGGTGCGCTCGACGACCTCGGTGATCGCCTTGGTGATCATCGAGGGGAGCATGCCGCCGTTGGTGTCGCACATGACCACGCGTTCGGCGCCGGCGTCGATCGCGGTCTTGACCACACTCGCCGTGTAGGCCGGGTCGTGCCGGAACCCGTCGAAGAAGTGCTCGCAGTCGACGAACGCGCGGCGGCCGTTGGCGACCAGGTGCCGCACGGTGTCCCGGACCATCGCCAGGTTCTCGTCGCCGGTGGTGCGCAGCGCTCGTTCCACGTGCCGGATGTCCGACTTGGCCACCACGCAGACCACCGGGGTGCCGGCGTCCAGCAGTGCCTGCACCTGCGGATCCGTCGCGACGTCCACACCGGCCTTGCGGGTCGCGCCGAACGCGACGAGGACCGCGTGCTTGAGGTCCAGCTCGGTCTTCGCGCGCTCGAAGAACTCGGTGTCCTTCGGCATCGCGCCCGGCCAGCCGCCCTCGATGAACCCCACGCCGAACTCGTCGAGCAGCCGCGCGACGGCGAGCTTGTCGGCGACCGTGTAGCTGATTCCCTCGCGCTGCCCACCGTCGCGCAGCGTCGTGTCGAACACCTGGTAGTCCATCGGGGAGGTCCTTTCAGTCGTTCACCCACACAACAAAAAGACCCCCCGCGGTTGCGGGAGGTCTGCGCGTCGGCGGAAGTCAGCCGGCGCGCTAGGTGCGAATAATCAGCACAAGGTGGGTCACGAGATGAAGCATGCCACTATCCGGGTTCGCGGGAGGCGGTGTTCCACCTATCGAGACTAGGTTCTACCTCGTGGTTGCCGAATCGTACTCACGAAACCTGGGCTTCTCCGCGACCTACAACTTCCGCGACGTCGGGGGTTATCTCGGGTCCGACGGGCGGACGGTGCGCTGGCGCCGGCTGTTCCGCGCCGACTCACTGCACCGGATCGGCGAGGCCGACACCGCCGCGTTCACCGCGCTGGGCATCCGCACCGTGATCGACCTGCGCCGCCCGTTCGAGGTGGAGAAGTTCGGCCGGGTGCACGAACGCTACGGCCTCGACTACCGCAACCTGGTGATCAACCATGTGGACTGGGAGCAGATCGCGTACCCGGAGGGCACGGTGCACGAGCGCTGGCTCGCCGACCGCTACCTGAACTTCGCCGAGGACGGCCGCGAGGGCATCCTCGACTCGCTGCGCCTGATCGCCGACCCGGCCGCCGGACCGGTCGTCGTGCACTGCATGGCCGGAAAGGATCGCACCGGCACGATCTGCGCGCTGACCCTGTCCCTGCTCGGTGTCTCCGACGAGGACATCGCCACCGACTACGCGCTGACCACCGCGGCGATGGCGCCGCTGACCGCGTCCCTGCTCGCGTCGAACCCGGAGACGATCCGCGGCAACGAGCACATGTTCGACTCGCCGCCGGCCGCGATGCTGCTGTTCCTCGACGACCTGCGCGCGCTGCACGGCTCGGTCGAGGGCTATGTCCGCGAGCTCGGCCTGACCGAAACCGAACTCGCCAGTCTGCGCCGCCACCTGCTCGCCTGACCGCGCGAAGATCACATTCAAGGTCTTTTTGTCGTGCGTCCGCCGGGGTACAGACCGCCGCTCCCGCCGGGACCCCTGCGGGCTTCGCTGGCCGCTACGCGTCCAGACCGCGAAGCCCTCCGGGGCGACGTCCGCGGGTGGTCACGGTCACCCCTCGCTCCCCACGCTCGGGGTGGTGAGCCGCTGCGTGGGGACTTTCGGCGCGCTCCGCACCCAAACTCCCCACGCACGGGGTGGTGAGGGAGCGGTCAGAGGACCTTGTGGACCCAGTGGAACGGGTCGGCGGCGCGGCCGCGCTGGATGTCGACGAGCTCCTTGCGGAGGCCCATGGTGACCTCGCCCGGGCCGCCGTCGGCGATGGTGAAGTCGCCGTCCAGGCTGCGGATCACGCCGATCGGGGTGATCACCGCGGCGGTACCGCAGGCGAACGCCTCGCGGACCCGGCCGGAGGCCGCGCCCTCGCGCCACTCCTCCAGGCTGATCGCTCGCTCCTCGACCCGGCGGCCGGCCCGCTCGGCCAGCTTGATCACCGAGTCGCGGGTGATACCGGGCAGGATCGTGCCGGTCAGCGGCGGCGTCACCAGGGTGCCGTCGTCGAGGACCAGGAAAACGTTCATCCCGCCGAGCTCGTCGACGTACTTGCGCTCCACCGCGTCGAGGTAGACGACCTGGTCGCAGCCGTGCTCGATCGCCTCGGCCTGCGCGGAGAGGCCGGCCGCGTAGTTGCCGCCGCACTTGGCCGCGCCGGTGCCGCCGGGAGCCGCGCGGGTGTAATCCGGGGTGACCCAGACCGACACCGGCTTGACCCCGCCGGAGAAGTACGGGCCCACCGGGGACGCGATGACCAGGTACAGATATTCCATCGCGGGGCGCACACCGAGGAAGACCTCGCTGGCGTAGGCGAAGGGCCGCAGGTACAGGCTGCCGTCCTCACCCTCCGGGATCCACTTCCGGTCGATCGCGATGATCTCGTGCAGCGACTTGAGGAAGATCTCCTCGGGCAGCGGCGGCATCGCCATCCGCTGCGCGGACAGGCCGAACCGCTTGGCGTTCGCGTCCGGGCGGAACATCGCCACGCCACCGTCCGGCGTCGTGTACGCCTTCAGACCCTCGAAGATCTCCTGCGCGTAGTGCAGGACGGCACTTGCCGGATCCATCGGGATCGGCGCGCGGGCCTCGACCCGTGGCTCGTACCAGCCCTTACCGTCGGCGTAACGCACGGTGACCATGTGGTCCGTGAAGATCCGGCCGAATCCGGGATTGGCCAGCATCGCAGCACGGTCGGCGTCGGACACCGGAGCCGGGTTCGGGCGGATCTCGAAGTCGAGGTTGTCACCACCGCTCATGACGAGGGGACCTGCTTTCTGCGGAGAAGATAAGCATGCGTGGGGGCACCGTGGTGCGCCCACGAATCTACCCCGAACGGTCGTTTAAACAACCGACCGCTCGGGGCTTCGGTGAAGAGTGTGCGGCCGCTCAGACGGCGGCGGCGACCCGGTCGCCGACCTCGGCGGTACGCAGCGGCGCGCCCGGCGTGCGGGACGCGACCTCGGCCGCGACCGCCTCGGTTACTCGCGCGGCCTCGTCGTGCTTGCCGAGGTGCTCCAGCAGCAGGGCGGCGGAGAGGATCGCGGCGGCCGGGTCGGCGATGCCCTGGCCGGCGATGTCCGGCGCGGAGCCGTGCACCGGCTCGAAGGTCGACGGGTACGTGCGCTCCGGGTTGACCGAGCCGCTGGCCGCCATGCCGATGCCACCGGTGACGGCGGCGGCGATGTCGGTGAGGATGTCGCCGAACAGGTTGTCGGTGACCACCACGTCGAACCGCTGCGGGTTGCTGACCATGAACATGCTGGCCGCGTCGATGTGCTGGTATTCCGTCGTCACGTCGGGGAACTCCGCGGCGACCGCGGCGAACGTGCGCGACCACAGGTTGCCGGCGTGGGTCAGCACGTTGGTCTTGTGCACCAGGGTGAGGTGGCGGCGGTCGCGGCGCTGCGCGCGGTCGAACGCGTCCCGGACGACCCGCTCCACGCCGTACCGCGTGTTCAGGCTCTCCTCGGTGGCGATCTCGGCGGGGGTGCCCTTGTGCAGGACGCCACCGGCGCCGACGTAGAGACCCTCGGTGCCCTCGCGGACCACCACCATGTCGATCTCGCCGGGCTTCACGCCGGCCAGCGGGCTGGTGGTGCCGGGCCAGAGCTTCGAGGGGCGGAGGTTCACATACTGGTCGAACTCGAAGCGGAGCTTGAGCAGCAGACCGCGCTCCAGCACGCCCGGCGGCACGCTCGGGTCACCGATCGCGCCCAGCAGGATCGCGTCGTGCCCGGCCAGCTCGTCCTGGACCGCCTGCGGGAGGACCTCGCCGGTGCGATGGTAGAGGCGGGCGCCCAGGTCGTACTCGTTGTACTCCACACCGGGCAGCACAGCGTCGATGACCTTGCGGGCCTGCGCGGTCACCTCGGTGCCGATGCCGTCGCCGGCCACTACCGCGATCCGCGCCACGCTCACGTCGACTCCCCTTGCACCCGTCCCGACAATCACCACACACGGTAACCCTTGATCCCGAAGCACGGAACGCGAGTCCCAAGGATTGAACTCCCGGCCGCCGGGCGACCGGCCCCGGACGCAACACAGCCCCCGAACCGCGGCAAACGGTCACGGGGGCTGTGGCGACGAGTACGCGTGGCTCGGTCCCGCCAGAAATCCCACCGCCCGGCCCGCGAACAGACAGCATCACCCGAAGACGCGCCTGCCGAGGGACGTGCGGCGGGAACAACGCTAGCGATGCGGACGGAAGGCGCGCAAGACGCGTCCCCGCGTGTCGGCCCACGGGTTCTCAACCTCAGGCCTTCGTGATGGCACCATGCGCCGGTGAGTTTCGACCTAGTGGTGTGGGCGATGGACCCCGCGGCGGCGCCGGACCAGGTGCGCGCCGCCAACGAGCAGTGCGCCGCGGGCGTGCATCCGCTGCGCCCGGCCGACCCGCGTGTCGTGGCCTTCTACGACGCGCTGACCAGCAGCTATCCGGATCGGGGCCCGCGCGCGGCAGCGCCCGGCTCACCGTGGGCGACCGCACCGCTGCACGCGGCCGCGGACCACATCCAGATGCGGCTGGACGAGAACTGCCCGGACGTGGTGCTGGAGACGATCGAGCGGCTGGCCGGCGAGCTGAACCTGGACCTGCTGGACCTCCAGGACGGCACGGTCTACCCACCCCCGGTCCGCTCCGCCCGCTAGTCACCGGATCGGCTGGTCCTCAGGGGTGTCTCCGCGATGCGGAGACACCCCTGAGGACCAGCCAACACCGAGAGTCGCGCTGCGGCCGGGAGTGGCGGCGGCCTCGCGTGGTGAGCGACGCGGACCGGAAGGCGCGCCGCGGTCCGGTGCGGGCGCGATGCCGCGGCGGCCTCACGGGCGGGACTCGGCTCGTAGCCTACGGACGAGCGCTGGCACATTCGTACCAAAAATGGGTTGGCCGTCAGCCTTCAGTCGGCCCGGAGGTCGACAGCCGCCGTGCGGGAGGAGCCGATCTCGGTGGCGACCGCGGCCAGCAGGTCCGGGTCGACGCCGGAGTCGACGGTGAGGGTCATCAGCGCCTCGCCGCCGGCTGCGCGCCGGGCCACCTGCATCGCGGCGATGTTGACGCCGGCCCGGCCCAGCGTGGTGCCGATCCGGCCGACCACGCCGGGACGGTCCCGGTAGCGGAAGAACACCAGTACGCCGTCGGCCGGCAGGTCCAGCTCGAAGCCGTCCACCTCGACCAGCTTGGTGCCGGCGCCGGCCACCGCGATCGTGGTGCCGTCCGCGAGCGCGCCGCGCACCACGATCAGGCTCGCGTGCTCGCCGGCCTCCTCCGACGTGGCCAGCTCCACCTCGACCCCGCGGTCCGCGGCCAGCTGCGGCGCGTTGACGTAGGTGACCCGTTCCTCGACCACCGGGGCGAACAGCCCTTTCGTGGCGGCCAGCCGGAGCACCGTGACGTCGTGCACGGCCACCTCGCCGCGCACCTCCACGGTGACCCGGGCGGCCACCCCGCCGGCCACCGCGGTGAACACCCGGCCGAGCTTCTCGGCGAGCGGCAGCAGCGGCGTCACGTCCTCGTCCACCGCACCGCCGGCCCGGATGTTGACCGCCTCCGGCACGAACTCCCCGCGCAGCGCCAGCCGGACGCTGTGTGCCACCGCGAGCCCCGCCTTGTCCTGTGCCTCGACGGTGGACGCGCCCAGGTGCGGGGTGACCGTCACCGAGTCGAAGGCGAACAGCGGTGACGAGGTCAGCGGCTCGGTCTCGAAGACGTCGAGCCCGGCGCCGGCCACCCGGCCGTCAGCGATCGCGTCGGCCAGCGCCCGCTCGTCGAGCAGGCCGCCGCGGGCCGCGTTCACGATCCGTACGCCGGGTTTGACCGTGGCCAGCTCCTTCTCCCCGATCAGGCCGACCGTCTCCGGGGTACGTGGCAGGTGCACCGAGATGAAGTCGCTCTCCCGCAGCAGCTCGTCCAGGGACACCAGCCGCACCCCGAGCTGGGCGGCGCGGGCCGGCTGCACGTACGGGTCGTACGCGATCAGGTTCGTCCCGAAGGCGGCCATCCGCTGCGCGACGAGCACGCCGATCCGGCCCAGCCCGACCACGCCGACGGTCTTGCCGTAGACCTCGACCCCGGCGGTGCGTTTCCACCGTCCGGCCTTGAGGGCCGCGCAGGCGCTGGCGGTGTTGCGCGCCGTGGTCAGCAGCAGCGCCACCGCCTGCTCGGCGGCCGAGATGATGTTGCTGGTGGGCGCGTTCACCACCAGCACACCCCGCGCCGTGGCGGCCGGGATGTCGACGTTGTCCAGCCCCACTCCGGCCCGCGCGACGACGCGCAGGTGGGGTGCGGCGTTCAGGGCCTCGGCGTCGATCCGGGTGGCGCTCCGGACGATCACCGCCTCGGCCTCGTGCAGTGCGCTCAGCAGCGCCGGCCGGTCCGTGCCGTCCACCGTTTGCACATCGAATTCGGTGGTCAGCACATCGAGAGCGGCGGGCGCCAATTCCTCGGTTACCAGGACGACGGAAGTCATGGCCCTCCATCCAGGTTCGTCGGCATTGACGGACCTGGATGATACGGATTTTCGGCGCACCCGGTTCAGCCACGAAAAACGCCCGGCCGTCGGCCGGGCGTCTCTCAGCGCTGGATCAGGCGGTTTCGGTGATCGGGCGGTCCACCCAGCTCATCATCCCGCGCAGCTTCGCACCGGTGATCTCGATGGGGTGCTTGGCGGCCTCCTCGCGGAACTTCTTGAGCTCCGGCGCGCCGGCGTCGTCGTCCGCGATCAGGCGACGGGTGAACTCGCCGGACTGGATGTCGGCGAGGATGTTCTTCATCTCCGCCTTGACCGACGCGTTGATCACGCGCGGGCCGGAGACGTAGTCACCGAACTCGGCGGTGTCCGAGACGCTGTACCGCTGGCGCGCGATACCGCCCTCGTACATGAGGTCGACGATCAGCTTGAGCTCGTGCAGGCACTCGAAGTAGGCGATCTCGGGGGCGTAGCCCGCCTCGGTCAGCACCTCGAAGCCGGTCTGCACGAGCGCGGACGCGCCACCGCAGAGGACGGCCTGCTCGCCGAAGAGGTCGGTCTCGGTCTCTTCCTTGAAGGTGGTCTTGATGACGCCGGCCCGGGTGCCGCCGATCGCCTTCGCGTAGGAGAGCGCGAGCGCCTGGCCTTCGCCGGTCGGGTCCTGCTCGACCGCGATCAGGGCCGGGACGCCCTTGCCGTCCACGTACTGGCGGCGGACCAGGTGGCCCGGGCCCTTCGGGGCGACCATGGCGATGGTGACGTCGGCCGGGGGCTTGATCAGCTCGAAGCGGATGTTCAGGCCGTGGCCGAAGAAGAGCGCCTTGCCGGCGGTCAGGTTCGGCTCGATCGACTCGGCGTAGATCTTGCGCTGCGCGGTGTCCGGCGCCAGCACCATGATCACGTCGGCCCACGCGGACGCCTCGGCCGGAGTCTTCACGGTGAGGCCCTGCTCCTCGGCCTTCGGGCGGCTCTTGGAGCCCTCCTGCAGGCCGACCACGACCTCGACACCCGAGTCACGCAGCGACAGCGAGTGCGCGTGGCCCTGGCTGCCGTAGCCGATGACGGCGACCTTCTTGCCCTGAATGATCGACAGGTCGGCGTCGTCGTCGTAGAACACTTCGGCGGTCATGAAATCCTTCTTCTCTGTGTTCGGTGGTGTAGAGCTAGGCGGCACGGAGCGCGGGGCCCGTGGTGATCGAGCGGGAACCGCGGCCGATGGCCACGAGGCCCGACTGGACCATCTCCTTGATGCCGTACGGCTCGAGGTCGCGCAGCAGCGCATCCAGTTTGTCGGGATTACCGGTGGCCTCGATCGTCAGGGTGTCCGGAGCGACGTCGATCACCCGCGCCCGGAACAGCTCGACGGTCTCCAGTACCTGGCTGCGCTGCGCCCGATCGGCACGCACCTTGACCAGCAGGAGCTCGCGCTGGACCGACTGGGACGGGTCCAGCTCCACGATCTTCAGGACGTTCACCAGCTTGTTGAGCTGCTTGGTGACCTGCTCCAGCGGAGAGGAATCCGCGTTGACCACGATCGTGATGCGGCTGACGTCCGGGTTCTCCGTCTCGCCGACCGCCAGGGAGTCGATGTTGAAGCTGCGCCGGGAGAACAGGCCGCTGACCCGGGCGAGGACACCCGGCTTGTTCTCGACCAGCACGGACAGCGTGTGTTTGTTTGTCACAGGTCGTCCTCTTCGAAGGTCGGGCGCACGTCCCGGGCGAACATGATCTCGTCGTTGCTCGTGCCGGCCGCGACCATCGGCCACACCATGGCGTCCTTGCCGACCGTGAAGTCGATGACCACCGGGGCGTCGTTGATCTCCATGGCCTGCTTGATGATCTTGTCGACGTCGTCCTTCGACTCACACCGCAGGCCGATGCAGCCGAGCGCCTCGGCCAGCTTCACGAAGTCCGGGATCCGGTGCTTGTGGGTGCCCAGCTCGGTGTTGGAGTAGCGGCCCTCGTAGAACAGGGTCTGCCACTGCCGGACCATGCCCAGGTTGCCGTTGTTGATCACGGCGATCTTGACCGGGATGCCCTCCAGCGCGCAGGTGGCCAGCTCCTGGTTGGTCATCTGGAAGCAGCCGTCACCGTCGATCGCCCAGACCTCGGTCTCCGGCCGGCCCACCTTGGCGCCCATCGCGGCCGGCACCGCGTACCCCATGGTCCCGGCGCCGCCCGAGTTCAGCCAGCTGCCCGGCTTCTCGAACTGGATGAACTGGGACGCCCACATCTGGTGCTGACCGACACCGGCGCAGTAGATCGCGTCCGGGCCGACCAGGGCGCTGATCCGCTCGATCACGTACTGCGGTGCGAGGGTGCCGTCGGTCGGCTCGTCGTAGCCCAGCGGGTACCGCTCCCGCAGGTCGTTGAGCGCGGCCCACCAGGACGGGTACTGCTCGACGCCGCCGGACGTGTGCGACACCGCCGCGATCAGCTCGTCGATCACGTGCCGGGCGTCGCCGACGATCGGGACGTCGGCGTGCCGGTTCTTGCCGATCTCGGCCGGGTCGATGTCGGCGTGCACCACCTTGGCGTCCGGCGCGAACGAGTCGAGCTTGCCGGTGACCCGGTCGTCGAAGCGGGCGCCCAGGGTGACCAGCAGGTCGGCCTTCTGCAGGGCGTAGACCGCCGGGACCGTGCCGTGCATGCCGGGCATGCCCAGGTGCTGCGGGTGCGAGTCGGGGAACGAGCCGAGCGCCATCAGCGTGGTGACCACCGGCATGCCGGTCAGCTCGGCCAGCTTGCGCAGCCCGTCGGTGGCGCCGGCCTTGAGCACGCCGCCGCCGACGTACAGCACCGGGCGGCGGGCCTGCGCGATCAGCCGGGCCGCCTCGCGGATCTGCTTGCCGTGCGGGTGCAGGGTCGGGCGGTAGCCGGGCAGGTCCAGGGTCGGCGGCCAGGAGAAGATGGTCTGCTGCTGCTGGACGTCCTTCGGGATGTCCACCAGGACCGGGCCGGGCCGGCCGGTGAGCGCCAGGTGGAACGCCTCGGCCATGATCCGAGGCAGCTCCTCGGGCGTCTGCACGAGGAAGTTGTGCTTGGTGATCGGCAGGGTGATGCCCTGGATGTCCGCCTCCTGGAAGGCGTCCGTGCCGATCGACGGGCGGGACACCTGCCCGGTGATCGCCACGATCGGCACCGAGTCCATGTACGCGTCGGCGATCGCGGTCACCAGGTTCGTCGCGCCCGGGCCGCTGGTCGCCATGCAGACGCCGACCTTGCCGGTGGCCTGCGCGTACCCGGTGGCGGCGTGCCCGGCGCCCTGCTCGTGGCGCACCAGGATGTGCCGGACGCTGGAGTCGAACAGCGGATCGTACGCCGGGAGGATCGTGCCGCCCGGGATCCCGAACACGACTTCCACGCCCAGAGCCTCGAGCGAGCGGACAAGTGCGCCGGCACCCGTCGTGGCTACCGGAGCGGTAGCGACCTGACCGGCCGCGGCCGCGGCGACGGTGGCCGGAGTGGCTCGATGGGCGAGGGATTCTGGCGTGGGTCTCGTCATGGCAATGTCAGCCTTTTCAAGTCGGCGTCCGGTACTTGAGCAACAAAAAAGGCCCACGTGCAGTTGCACGGGACCTAGCGCACCCTCTGTCGCTGTGTGGCGACTGAGTGGTGCGCTCAGATAAGTACTCGGGACGCGAAGCACATGCGGCTAACCTTGCCCCATCTCACGGCCTGAGTCAACTGATCCCACATTTTGATCACCGGCCGACGACGCGAACTCCGGATCGGTCGGCAGCAACGCTCTGAGCTGCCGCATCCCCGGTCCGAGCCGTACCACTTGACTTCGGGCCGTCGCGTCCTTCGGCGGTCCGGAACGCGGCGCCGGGAGCGGCCGCGGACCCGTCGGGCGCAGCGACTGCAGGCGTGACTCGAAGTGTTCGGCCGGCACTCCCCAGCCGAACAGCGAGCCCTGACCGAGCCGGCACCCCGCCTCCTCGACCACCTCCCGCTGCGCGGGCGTGCCGATCCCCTCGGCCAGCACCTCGAGCCCGAGCCGGTGACCCAGCCGGACCACCACGTCGACGAGCGGCGCCGCGGTGCCGGTCCGGGACTCCGGCTCGGCCACCAGCGCGTGATCGATCTTCAGGATGTCCACCGGGAGGGTGCGCAGCTGGGTGAGCGACGAATACCCGGCGCCGAAGTCGTCGAGCGCGATCCGCACCCCGGTCTCGCGCAGCTGGGCGAGCCGGCCGACCAGCTCCTCCATGTCGGTGGCGACCGCGTGCTCGGTCACCTCCAGCACCAGCCGCTGCGGCGGGACGCCCAGCTCGGCCAGGATGTCGGCGACCTGGGCGGCGTAGTCGGCGTTGTGCAGCTCCTTCGGCGACAGGTTCACCGACATCCAGATGTCGTGGCCGGCCGCCAGCCAGTCGGCTAGCTGCCGGCAGGCCTGCTCCAGCACCCAGGCGCCGATCCGGTTGATCAGGCCGGACTCCTCGGCGACCGGGATGAACTCGTCCGGGCGGACCGGGCCCAGCTCCGGATGGGTCCAACGGAGCAGCGCCTCGGCGCCCACCGGCCGCATCGACGGCAGCGCGACCACCGGCTGGAACACCAGGCGCAGCTGGTCGCGGTCGATCGCGTGGCGCAGCTCCCCGGTCAGCGTGCCGCGGCGGCGCAGCAGCTCGTCGTAGCCGGCCTGGTACTGCTCGACGCGGTTCTTGCCGCGCTGCTTCGCGTACCGCAGGGCCAGGTCGGCGTCGTGCAGCAGCTCACCGGTGCTGGCGACACCGACGCTGGCGGAGAGGAAGATCTGGCCGCCGTCCACCTCGTACGGCTCGCCCAGCACCGCGAGCAGCCGGTGCGCGGCAAGCACCGCCTCGTCCGGGTCGCCGTGCATCAGCACCGCGAACTCGTCGCCGCCCAGCCGGGCCGCCACGTCACCGGCGAGCAGATTGCGCTTGAGCCGGTCGCCCACCTCGGTCAGCACCGCGTCGCCGACGTCGTGCCCGCGCAGGTCGTTGACCGTCTTGAAGCCGTCCATGTCGATGCCGAGCAGCGCCTTGCGGCCCTCACCCGCCACGCGCAGGGCGAGCTGCAGGCCACGGCGGTTGGCCAGGCCGGTCAGCGGGTCGGTGTGCGCCAGGTCGCGGAAGTGCTTCTCCCGCTGGCGCAGCTGCACGGTGTAGCGCCGGACGTCGTCCAGCGCCAGGAACTGCCGGGCGACCAGGGCCAGGCCCTCGACGCTGATGCCGAAATACCCGTACGCGTCGAGCGAGCCGCCCCGGGCCAGGTGATAGCCGAGCGCCGTGATCACGCCGAGCATCGGGACCACCGCGTACGCCCCGCCGCGCTCCAGCACGTCACCGGTCACCTGAACCGGCCGGTCGGCGGCACGGACCGCCCAGGCCACCGTGATCAGCCCGGCGCTGAGCAGCAGCACCGAGGCCAGCACCAGCCCGTCGCGCTCCCGGCAGATGCCGCCGGACAGCCCGGCCGAGGCGATCGCGGTGAGGCTCACGCCCGCGCCGACCCACACGGTGTAGCGCCGCGGCCGGTGCGCGTGCAGCGCCAGCACCCCGGTCAGGCCGAGCCCGAGCACGGCCAGCACGGCCGGGAGGATCACCGCGACGCACGGGTACGGCGTGGAGTCGCCGAGGATCCGGGTCGGCTGGGCCACCAGCACCCAGCCGACGAACCAGATCGCCGCCGCGATCACCAGGCCGTCCAGCACGTGCCGGAGAGCGGCGGCCGGTCCGCGGGCCGCGCCGGGCAACGCCACCGTGCCGGCCAGCAGGGTGAGCGTGCCGATCGCCATGCCGCCCGCCATCGCGGTGGCCAGGGTGCGGCTCCCGGACGTCACGTCGTGCCGGTGCTCGATGAGCAGCGCGGTGGCCAGGCCGGCCAGCGCGGCCGCCGTGATCAACGCCCCACCCGCGGCCAGCAGCAGGTGCGCCCGGCGGGCCGCACCGGTGTGCCGGCGACCGGACTGTCCCAGCAAGGCGACCGCCGGGACCGCGGCGAGCAGGCCGGCGAGGCCCGCCAGCTCCATACCGGACGGTGAGTTCACGGACACACTCTGCCGGATCTCCATCGATAACAACACCCCCGCCGTCCCGAGCTGTGGACGTACGTGGCAGTCCCGCCCCAGGCCGGTGGCACTATGGGGGAATGCCTGAGCTGCGCTCCCGGACTTCGACCCACGGTCGCACCATGGCCGGCGCGCGCGCCCTGTGGCGCGCCACCGGCATGACCGACGACGACTTCGGCAAGCCGATCGTCGCCATCGCCAACAGCTTCACCCAGTTCGTACCGGGGCATGTGCACCTCAAGAACATGGGCAGCCTGGTCGCCGAGTCGATCTTCGAGGCCGGCGGCATCGGCCGTGAGTTCAACACGATCGCCGTCGACGACGGCATCGCGATGGGCCACGGCGGCATGCTCTACTCGCTGCCCAGCCGCGAGCTGATCGCCGACGCGGTGGAGTACATGGTCAACGCGCACTGCGCGGACGCCCTGGTCTGCATCTCGAACTGCGACAAGATCACCCCGGGCATGCTGATCGCCGCGCTGCGGCTGAACATCCCGACGGTCTTCGTCTCCGGCGGCCCGATGGAGGCCGGCAAGACGGTGGCCATCGAGGGCATCGTGCACGAGAAGCTCGACCTGGTCGACGCGATGAGCGCCGCGGCCAACGACAACGTCACCGACGAGCAGCTCGACACAATCGAGCGCTCGGCGTGCCCGACCTGCGGCTCGTGCTCCGGCATGTTCACCGCCAACTCGATGAACTGCCTGACCGAGGCGATCGGCCTGGCCCTGCCCGGCAACGGCTCGACGCTCGCCACGCACGCGTCCCGCAAGGCCCTCTTCCAGGAGGCCGGCCGGCTGATCGTCCAGATCGCCAAGGAGTATTACCAGAACGACGACGAGTCGGTGCTGCCGCGCTCGATCGCCAGCCGGGACGCGTTCGAGAACGCGGTCGCCCTCGACGTGGCGATGGGCGGCTCCACCAACACCGTGCTGCACCTGCTGGCCGCGGCCCGCGAGGCCGAGCTGGACTTCAGCGTGGCGGACATCGACGCCGTCTCGCGCCGGGTGCCCTGCCTGGCCAAGGTCGCGCCGAACAGCCCGAAGTACCACATGGAGGACGTGCACCGGGCCGGTGGCATCCCGGCCCTGATGGGTGAGCTGCACCGGGGCGGGTCGCTCAAGACCGACGTCCGCTCGGTGCACTCGCCGTCGCTCTCCACCTGGCTGGACAAGTGGGACATCCGCGGCGGCTCGCCGTCCGAGGAGGCGCTCGAGCTGTTCCACGCCGCGCCCGGCGGGGTGCGCACCGTCGAGCCGTTCTCCACCCAGAACCGCTGGGCCACGCTCGACACCGACGGTGAGGGCGGCTGCATCCGGTCGGTCGAGCACGCGTACACCGTCGACGGTGGCCTGGCCATCCTCTTCGGCAACCTCGCCCCGGACGGCTGCGTGGTCAAGACCGCCGGCGTCGACGAGTCGATCTGGAAGTTCACCGGCCCGGCCCGGGTCTACGAGTCCCAGGACGACGCGGTCACCGGCATCCTCGGCAAGCAGGTCGTCGAGGGCGACATCGTGGTGATCCGCTACGAGGGCCCGCGCGGCGGCCCCGGCATGCAGGAGATGCTCTACCCCACGTCGTTCCTGAAAGGCCGCGGCCTCGGCAAGGCCTGCGCGCTGATCACCGACGGCCGCTTCTCCGGCGGCACCAGCGGCCTCTCCATCGGCCACGTCTCCCCCGAGGCGGCGTCCGGCGGCCTGATCGCCCTGGTCGAAACCGGCGACGAGATCGTCATCGACATCCCGGGCCGCAGCATCACCCTCAACGTCCACGACGACGTCCTCGCCCAGCGCCGCCACGAGCAGGAACGCCGCACCAAGCCGTATTCCCCGGTCAGCCGCGAGCGCACGGTCTCCGCGGCCCTGCGCGCCTACGCCTCGATGGCCACCAGCGCCAGCGACGGCGCCTACCGCCGCGTCCCGGAGTAACCAGCCTTTCCCCAGAAACGCCCGGCAGCGGATGTCCCGCTGCCGGGCGTTCGCTTTCCCCCAAGACCGCCATTTTCCGGTACGTATACGGAGCGACCGCCCGCAGGCTACAAGCCGAGTCCCGCCCGTGAGGCCACGCGACCTCCGCGCACCACCGAGCCGCAGCGCGGCTCCGCTCCCGGCGGGGTCCGACGCTGCGTGGGGAATTTGGGCGCGGAGCGAACCGCAACTCCCCACACAACGGGTGCCCCACCGCTGCGTGGGGAGATTTGGTGCGGAGCGAACCGCAACTCCCCACGCAACGGGGGGCTTTGGGGCTGGGTCAGCGGGCTGGGGTGGTGGTGGTTCGGGCGGGGCTGGGGCCGGACTTGTTGAGGGCCTGGAGGGTGAAGCGGTAGCGGGTTCCGGGGCGGGTGCCGGGTGGGGTTACGAACGTGGTGGAACGGGTCGAGCTGGACAGGATGAGGGTGAACGGGGCTCCGGTGGGGGCGCCCCGGGTGGTCAGGCGCTGGGTGGTCAGGCGGTAGCCGGTGATCGGGGTGCCGCCGGTGGCGGGTGGGGCGGTCCAGCGGAGGGTGGTGGTCACGGTGCCACCGGGCGCGCCGGGGGTTGCCGTGAACGAGCGCGGGGCCGGCGGCGCGGTGTGCGGGATGACGGCGGCGCTGATCGGGGACCAGGGGCCGGCGCCGAGCTCGTTCACGGCGCGGACCTGGAAGCGGTACGTGGTGCCGTTCGTCAGGTGGGCCACGGTCTGGGCGGACGAGGAGGCCGGGGCGGTGCGGAGGGTGCCTGCCTGGTGGTTTCCGGTGGTCAGGACGCGGATCTCGTAGCGGAGCAGCGGGGAGCCGCCGTTGCTGGTGGGTGCGGTCCAGCGGACCACGGCCAGGGCGTTGCCGGGTGCCGGGGTGCCGATGCGTGCGGCGCCGGGGACGGTCCGGGTGGTGGGCGGTGACGTGGACGGCGGGGTGGTCGGGGTCGAGGTCGGCGACGGCGACGGGTGCGACGGCGTCGGGGTGGGTGAGGTACTGGGGCCGCCGGAGGGTGACGGGGACCCGGTGGGCTTCGGCGTCGCGGTCGGGGTGGAGGTCCCGGAGCCGCCGGGGGTGCCGGTCCCGGAACCCGAGCCTGCGCCGGACCCTGCCCCGGTGCCGGAGCCCGCGCCCGATCCAGAGCCCGAGCCGGTGGGCGGGGTGGGGGTTACCCGGTTGGAGGGGGTGGAGAAGTCGCTGGGGCCGGCGGCGTTCACGGCGCGGACCCAGAACGAGTAGGGCAGGCCGTTGGTGAGGCCGGTCATGGTGAGTTCGGTGGCTTCCGGGCCGGTGGCGTCGACGTTCACCACGATGCCGGTCTCGTCGTCGAGGGCCTGCACCTCATAGCCGTAGATCGGGCTGCCGCCGTTGTGGAGAGGAGCCGTCCAGCGGATCACGGCGCTCTCGTCGCCGGCGGTGGCCAGGCCGATCCGCGGAGCGTCCGGTGCCACCGGCACCGCCGGGCGGGTCGGGACCGCGGTCGGCCCGGAGGTCACCGGAGTCGTGGTCGTGGGGGCCGCGGTCGTCGGAGCCGCGGTCGGGACAGTCGTGGGAGCGGTTGTCGGAGCGGGAACCGTCGGAGCCGCAGTCGTGGGAGCGGTCGTCGGCGCGGTCACGGTCGGGCTGGTAACGGGAACGTTGTCGTCATCGCCGCCGGAGGAGCCGTCGCCGGAGGAGCCGCCACCGGAAGAACCGCCGCCGGAGTCATCGTCGGAGCCGTCGTCGGAGGTCGGCGGGTGGTCGGCGGAGGAGGTTGCGGTCGGGGTGATCGGGGTTGACGGTGCGCTGAACGTGCCCGCGCCCGCCGCGCTCTCCGCGCGGACCCGGAACGTGTAGGACACCCCGTTCGTCAGGCCCGGCACCACCACGGTCCGGGTCGTGGCCGGCAGGGTGGTCAGGACCGTGCCCTCCGCGCTGGTGCGGGACAGGGTCAGACCGGTCAGCCCCGCGCCGTCCGGGACGGTGAGCAGGACAGTCGCCGAGGACGGGCCGGCGAACGCGGACACGCCCAGGAACGCCTGCAGCCCGGACACGTCGACCAGCTGGTCGTCGAAGCGCAGCAGCTCGACGTTGCGGACCGTGTCGGTGCCGTCCGGGCCCGCCACCTGCAGGCCACCGGTGACCGGGGTGATCGCGTAGAGCGACCGGTTCCCCGTGAACACCGCGGTGTCGACGTCCGGGGACGACGACGCGGCTGTCTCGCGTACGGTGAAAATGTCCTTGGGGTTGATCTTGCCGGTGAAGACGTCGGCCTGGAGCTCACGCATGGTCGTGGCCGAGCGCAGCTCGTGGCCGGCCGCGTCCCGGACGCTGAGCCGGACGGTCAGATAGCGGTCGCCGTCCAGGATGTCGTCGCCGCCGCGGCCCTGCAGGGTGTCGTCGCCGGGCCCGCCGAGCAGGATGTTGCCGCCGCCCCAGACATTGCCGTGCAGGTCACAGGGCCGACCGGTCTGGTTGCCGACCGCCGAGGCCGGGGTGGGCAGCGACGTGACCACCTGGTCGAGGCCGCGGATCCGGGCGACGCCGGCCGTGTCCAGGGCGTCGCAGCCGAGGAACCCACCGCCGCCCAGGTCGGACGGGATGAGACTGTCGCCGCGCAGCACGTCGTCGTGGACACCGCCGGAGAGCGCCTCGACCTCGTTGTAGCGGTCCCGGACCCCGATGGTCAGGTTGTCCAGCGGCGCGAGCGGGAGCGCGAGGTCCGAGTCGACCTTCTCCTCACCGGAAGCACCGGCGATGGACCAGTCGTAACCCGAGCCACCGGCGTTCTTCTCGATGCCGGGGCCCTGGACGCCGATGTCGTCGCCGCCCTCCATGTCGTAGTCGTCGTCGCCGCCCTGGCCGATCAGCACGTCGTTGCCGGGCCGGTTCGCGTCGTCGAGGAAGAACAGGTTGCCGCTGTCGCCCTGGAGCAGGTCGGGTGAGTCGCCGCCCTCCTCCCAGTCGTCGCCGGCGTCGCCCCAGACGGAGTCCTCGCCGTCGCCGGCGATCACGAAGTCGTCGCCCTCGCCGGCGAACGTGGCGTTGGCGTTGGCGCCGCCGTCGGTGACGTCCTTGCCGTCGCCGGCCAGCACGACGTCGAGGCCGGGGCCGGCGTTGATCGCGTCGTTGCCGGGGCCGCCGCGGGGCATGTCGTCACCGCCGGAATCGGTCAGGACGTCGTCGCCCTCACCGCCGATCACCGCGTCGTTGCCGGGGCCGCCCTCGAGGACGTCGTCGCCCTCGCCGCCCCAGACCGTGTCGTCGTCGTTGCCGGCGCTGACCCGGTCGCGGTCGTCGGTGCCACGCCAGACCGACTGCGGGTTGGCGACGGACCGGTTCCGCTGCTTGTAGGTCCCGTCCGGCAGGTGCAGCAGCAGCGCCGACTCGTCACAGTCGGACCCCGGGTCGTCGAGCACCCGGTTGCCGGAGTAGGTCAGGCGGGACAGGTCGTAGGAGCAGTCCGCGGTGGCGAAGACGTCGGCGCGCAGCCCCTCGACCCCGGTGTTCCGCATGATCAACTCGGCGAAGCTGTTGCCCTCGAGCTGGCTGCGCAGGTTCATCCCGGGCGTCCGGGCCAGGTAGTAGAGCCGGTCGCCGTTCTGCAGCGCGGTCAGCTGGGTCTCGAAGACGTAGTCGAAGGTGCTGCCGAGCAGCCCGCCGAACGGGTCGGTGGTCTCGGCGAGCCCGCCGATCCACAGGTCGATGTCGTCGACCCCGGACTCGCTCGCCGGGGCGTTCACGAAGTCGGCGCCGGACGGGGAGTCGAGCAACGCCTGGGCCGCCGCGCGCTTCGCCGCAACACCGGACGCGGCAACGATCGAGGAATGCGTCCCGTACGCCGCGATGAAGTTGACCAGCGACGCCGGGTGCTTGAGGTTCTCGCCGAAGTCGATCCAGCTGACGTACGGCGTGAGCCGCCCGTCCCCGCTCCGGTCGTGCAGCGCCCGCCGGAACACGTTCAGCGGCGGCACCCCCTCGGACCGGCCCCGGGCGATGTTGATCGCGGCCAGGTCGGTGGGCAGGCCGAGCAGCTTGTTGCGCAGGGTGTCCGTGACGAACTCGTCGATGTCGTTGCCGACCTGCTTCGACATGCCGTCCACGATCGAACCGGCGGCCTGCTCGGGGCTGAGCGTACCGCCCTCGGTGAACGCGTCCGGGTTGAGGAAGCCGTCCAGCAGCGGGACGGACCCGTCGGTACGCGCGATCGTCTCGGTCAGCATCGAGTGCCCGAACCGGTAGACGGCGTGCGCGAACTCCGCGTAGATCGCCGGGTTGATCTCGCTCTGGGTGAACGCGAACGGCTGGAACGGGTTGATCGCCGGCTGGATCTTGCGGGCGAACTCCTCGAAGACCAGGTGCTGGTACTCCATCTCGTTGATGAACCTGGCGGCCTGGAAGAGCCGGTCCCCGGTCCACTCAGCCGCGACGCCTGACGAAAGAGCGACCCGCTGGATGTCGCCGATCAGGCGGTTGTGCTCGGAGTGGAAGATCTGGTGCACCGCGGTCAGGCCGATGTTCTCGTTGACCCGGCCGTCACCGGCGATGTAGTGCCGGCCGAGCAGCGCGGCGTCGTACCCGGGCTTCGACGGGTCGGCGGCATGGGCGATGTCGGACAGGAACGGCGTGTCGAAGTGCAGCACGGTGGCCGGCGTCGCGACCGGGTTCGCGGTGTCGCCCTCGACCAGGCCGCTGCTGGTCACGAACTGCGGCAGGCCACGGGCCGGGCCGGGGACGAATGTCCCGTACGCGTCGGCCAGCACGGCCGGCACGTTCAGCGCGTCGGCGTCGCTGAGCCGCAGCCCGAGCACCTCGGCGGCCTGGCGCTTCACGTCGTCCCAGGTGGGCAGCCCGCCCGCGACGCCGCTGAGCAGGCGACCGGTGTCCGTGGCGGTCGCGTCGTACTCGCGCAGGAAGACCTGGTGCGCGGCGTGCGAGGTGTAGGTCTGCGAGTTGTCGACGTACGGCGTGTCGGTGTTCGTGGCGGTCGTGCCGCCCGCGGCCCGGCTGAGGACCATGAACCGCAGCTGCGGCGGCAGGTTCTCGCTGATCACCAGCGGGTCGTCGGCCGGCAGCGGGATGATCACCGCGGTCGAGCCCTTGACCGTCTGGTCCACGCCGTGGTCGAAGAACTGCCCGAAGAGCGTGAACCACGAGTTGTACGGCGCGGACAGCCCGGCGTCGGTGGTGACGTTCGGTATCCCGGTGGCCGGGTCGGCGCCGTGTGCCGCCGCGACCGCGGCCGGGTTGCCCGCGCTCTGGTCGGCGATCAGGTTGCTGATCAGGCGGGGCTGGGCGTCGGACGCGTTCGCGCCGGTGTACCCGGCCCGGTACTGCGCCGGCACCAGCCGCGGGAAGCCCTGGTCGGCCGCGCCGTACTTCTCCTGACCGGCGGTCAGGTGGTTGCAGGTCCCGTCGACGGTCCGCAGCCCCATCGCGAGCAGCGGGCTGGCCAGCCGGTCCGGTCCGGTCCCGAGCAGCGCGCCGCACGGGCCGGTCGCGCTCGTGGTGTTCCGGACGTGCGCCTCAGCGATCGTGATCTGCTTCAGGATGTAGGCCAGGTCGGCCGCGGTCACGGTGAACCCCTGACCGATCGGGGCGGCGGACGCGGGGGCGGGCGCCATCAGGATCGTGGCGACCAGCACGGCAGCCAGGGCGGCGACGGAACGGAGCTTCGGCAACGGGAGGCCCTCCCAGGACGATGCGAGATGCCCGTTTGGCACGGGAATTTCGTACATGCTGGGATGCGGGGCTGAGGTCCGGCTTTAGCCGAACTGAAGAAGGGCCACCCCGCGCTGCGGGATGGCCCTTCCGATGTCTTTCCGGTCAATGTCCGTGGTGCTCGGCGTTCTCATCAAGATGGGGTACGCCCTGAGAGAGGTCGACGCCCGCCCCCGGCTGCGTGGCCGAGACGGTCACCCGGCCGGCCTCGGTCCCGGCCGCCCGGGCCATCGCCGCCCGTACCGTCTCGATCTGCCCGTCGCTGAGCAGCGCCCCGAAGTACCGGACGGTCAGCCCGGCCGGCTGCACGGTGGTCGCGTAGCGGTTCAGCGAGTCGCTCAGGATCCCCTCGGTGTCCATCCGCTGCCGCGCCTCCGCCGGGTCCACCCCGTCGGTGACCACCGCGAACGTGACGTCGTGCACCAGCACCTGCTGCACCACGTAGAACGCCACGTCACCGGGCTGGTGATCGCGCATCAGGGCCTCGGCCCGCTGCGTGGTCACCCCCTCCGGCAGCACCACGGTCAGCTCCGGGACCAGGTAGTTCAGCAGGTCCGCGCTGAACACCGCGAACGTCGCGTCGGCCGGCTCGCCCAGCCCGGCCGCCTTCGCCGCGGCGTACAGCTCGCCCGCCACGTGCGCGCGGTCGGCGCCCCGGCCCGGGTGCACCGCGATCGCCGCCCGCTTGCGCACCATCGGCCCGTCGTACGTGGTGGTGGCCCACTCGTCGCCGGCGTCCCCGGTGATCACCGCGGCCGCGGCCGGCGTCGGTGCCGGGGCGAACCACCCGCCCGACCAGGCCGCGCCCGCGAGCACGGTCAGCACCAGGGCGACGCCCGCAGCGCGGGGCAAGCCCCGCATCAGGTGCCCAGCGGGTAGCTCGACGCGTAGGTCGCGGCGGCTTCCGGCTCGGTCTCGGCCTTCGCCGGGTCGGCCATCATCGGGTTGTTGGTGTCCAGGTCGCCGACCGCGAACTGGATCATCATGTCACTGTCCTCGTGCACCAGGTTGTGGCAGTGCGTCATGTAACGGCCACCGGCGTTGCCGTCTCCCGTGGTGAACTGCATGAGCGCGGTGACCGTCTCGTTCTCGCCGAGGTAGAAGACGTCCTTGCCGCCACCCTCCCAGGCGTGCGCCCTGCCGTCCGGGGTGCTGTTCCGGGCGATGATCTTGGCGTCGATCAGGTGGATGTGGAACGAGTGATACCAACCGCCGGACTCGTTGACCAGCTCCCAGATCTCCACGTCGTACGGCTTGGGGTTGCCCAGCACCCGCGTGAAGCCGGAGTCCTCGACGTCCGCCCAGGTCTCCCCGTTGACCGTCCACTCGCCGTGCTTGCGCTCGACGCGCAGCCGGCGCCGGGCGGTGGCCATCTCCGGCGTCAGCTTGTTGACCTCGACGGCGCCGCGGTTCGCGAACGGCTGCGGGCCGAGGTCCAGCGTCGTGGGGATCTGGTACGTGTCCGCCGGGCCGGCGTCGGCCACCACCTCGAACTGCATGATCTTGCCGGTGTTGGCGAAGTCGACGTTGTTCTTGTTGCTCAGGTTCTTCAGCTCGATCTTCGTACCGGCCTTGTACTTCCGGAAGTCGATCAGGATCTCGTAGCGCTCGGCGCCACCCTGCCGGAACGACGCCACCGCGTTCACCTTCGGCGTCATGCCGGCGTCGGTGCCCACGATGTAGATCGGGTCGCCGGTGCTCAGCGCGTACCGGAAGGACCGGGAGATGCTGGCGGCCAGCACCCGGAACCGGTAGACCCGCGGCTTGACCTTCATCTTGGGCCACGGCACGCCGTTGACCAGGATCACGTCACCCATGAAACCGGCGTTGCCGTCCGGCTCGAACGCGACCGAGCCGTCCGCGTTGAACGCGATGTCGCTGACCACCAGCGGGACGTCGAACTCGTCCTGCGGCAACTGGGCGGTCTCGTACGGATCCTTCAGGTGGTACTGGGCGGCCAGGCCGGAGTACACGTTCTCGGCGGTGTCCCCATGGTTGTGGTCGTGGTACCAAAGGGTCCGGCCCTGCTGCCAGTTCGGGTACTTGTACGTCTTCACCTGACCGGGTTTCGTCTGATCGTTGGCGTAGCCGTCGTACTGCGGCAGGGAGGCGGAGCCGTGCAGGTGGGTGACCGTGCTGAAGGGCCGCCCGGTGAGGGTGTTGACGTTCGACAGGGCGTTGCAGATCCGGACCTCGGTCCGGGTGCCCTGCCGCACCCGGATGGTCGGGCCCGGGAAGATCCCGTTGTAGCCGGCGATCGTGGTGGTCAGGCCGGGCACCATGCTCGCCCTGCCCAGCTTCTGGGTGAGGCAGTACTTCTGGAACGGGCCCTTCTCGTCGACGCCCTCGGCGTCCGGCATCAGCACCGGCGGCCGCCGGAACATGGTCGTGTACGGCGTCGGCATGTTCTTGGACGAGAGCTTGCTGGACGCCGCGACAACCTCGCCGCCGGCCGTCATCACGAGCAGACCGCCACCACCGAGCGCGAGCGCGCCCTTGAGCAGCCCACGACGGCTCAGACTCTCGTTGACCATCGGACACCTCTTCTTCCCAGGGTTCACACAGGGAGCCAGAACCTAGAAAGAGACGCTGAGGGGTTCCGTTGGTGATGCTGAGGCCCGGCGGTTCTCAACTCCGGCCCGATTCTGGCGATCCACAGAACGTGGGATTGCTGGTCAAGGTTCTGGGACAACTCACCGTCGTCGACAGCGACGGCGGGCTGCTGCCGGCCGGTGAGCTGCCCCGCCGGGCCCGTCAGGTGCTGGCCGTGCTGGCCGCCCGGCACGACCGGATCCAGTCCAAGGACGCGCTGGCCGACGCGGTCTGGGGCGAGGACCTGCCCGGCAACCACGCCGGCGCGCTGGAGCACTACGTCTCGGTGATCCGCCGCCGGCTGCAGCCACAGGGCTCGCCGGCCACCTGGTTCATCGTCACCCGCAGCGGCGGCTACCTGTTCGACACCGGCCGGGCCGCGCTCGACCTGGCCGGCCTGCGGCAGGCGGTGCGCAAGCTGGACACCCTGACGCCGGGCGACCCGGAGCAGCTGCGGGTGCACGAGCAGATCCTGGGACTGGCCCGGGAGCTGCCGTTCCCGGAGGACCCGTACGCCGACTGGGCCGAACCGGTCCGCGGCGAGGTGTCGGTCGCCGCGGTGAACGCCCTGCTCAAGCTCTCCTCGGCGGCGCTGGCCGAGGACCCGCCGCGGTCGTTGCGGCTGGCGCAGGAGGCGGTCGAGCTCAACCCGTTCCTGGAGTCCGGCTACCACGCCGCGATGACCGCCGCGGTGGCGATGGGCCGCCCGGACGACGCGCTGCGCATCTTCGAACGCTGCCGCCAGGTGCTCGACAGTGAGCTGGGTGTGGCGCCGTCGGCTGAACTGGCCCAGATCAAACGGGCCGTGCTGGCCAGCCGCTCCTCGGATCTCGCCGCGCCCGCGCCGGCACCGCAGACCATTCCGACGGTACGGACATCCACCGCCCCCCACGAGCGCTTCCTCGGCCGGCTCACCGAGATCCGGCTGATGGTCGAGCCGCAGACCCCGCCGGTGGTGCACATCGTCGGGCCGAGCGGGGCCGGCAAGTCGGCGTTCCTGGCCGAGCTGGGCCGGCACACCCCGGGCCGGATCGGCATCGGCGACGCCGGCCCGGCGGTCGGGGTGCTGCGCCTGTCCTGGCTGCGCAGCGTGCTCACCGACCTGGAGGCGTCCCCGGCGGCGATCGAGGCGGTCGACCGGGCGCTCCCCGACCACCCGCTGGGCCAGGCCGAGCTGGAGCTGATCGCGGCCACCTTCGAACGGCCCGAGCAGGTGTTCCTGGCCGTCGACGACGCCCGTGACCTGGACGCCTCCAGCGTGGCCGAGCTGGCCTGGCTGAGCCGGCACTGCCCGGCGCTGCGGATCGTGCTGGCCTACGAGTACCCGTCGCAGATCACCGGCCGGCCGCTCGCCGGTCTGGGCACCCCGGTGGTGATGCGGCTGAGCCCGCTCACCGCCGAGGAGCTGGAACCGCTCGCCACCCCCGGCGTCCGCGAGCTGACCGGCGGCATCCCGGCGCTGGTCGCGGTGGCCCGGCGACCGCGCGCGGTGGCCGACGCGGTGGCCATGCAGGTGGCCCGGCGGCGCACCGAGTGGATGGCCCCGCCGGCCTGGGAGATGCTGCGGGTCTGCGCGGTGCTCGGTGACCTCGGGGCGTCCGAGCTGGCGGTGCTCACCGGCCACTCGGTGACCGACGTGCTGACCTGCGTCGACGCGCTGGTGCACGCGCACCTGCTGAACGAGTGCGCGGACGGCAAGGTCGGTCACGCCAGCGCCCTGGTCCGGGACGCGGTGGCCGCCCAGGTCTCCGCCGCGACGGTGCTCTACCTGCGCAAACAGCTAGCGGCGGCCTCCTGATCTCTTCGATCGGGAAGCCGCCGCCGGCCGAGGTCCCGGCTGGCTCCCAGGGGTGCCTCATCGCGCTCGAGGCACCCCTGAGAGCCAGCCGAGAACCCGTCAGTTGGTGACGGTGACCGGGAACGCCAGCTGCCGGCCGCCGGTCGTGGTGACCAGGCTGACGGTCGTGACGGCGCCCGGGACCGGGCCGGTGACCCGGATGCTGAGCGCGCCCGCGGCGTCCACCGCGGCCGTGCCGATCACCCGGCCGGTGAGCGTGTCACCCAGCACCGCGGTGACCCGTTGGCCGGCGATCAGGGTGCTGGTCGCCGCGATCCGCCATTCGTTGTTGCCGGTCCGGTAGCGGACCGTGATCCCGGTCAGGCTCTCCACCTGCGGCCGGACCGTGACCCGGTCGGTGGCCGTGCCGTTCGGGTTGGTCACCGTCAGCTCGAGCACCACCGGGATGTTGTCGTAGACGTAGGCCGGGTTCGGGCCGGGCGCGGCGGGCAGGGCCTGCAGCGGGTAGGTGAAGGTCGGCTTCGCCGACGCGGCGCCGGCGAGGGTCACGGCCGGTCCGGAGATCTGCCGCCAGGCGTACGTCTCGGCGCCGGTCGACACCGTGCCGTCCAGGGTGACCACCCTGCCGCGGACCACGGTCTGATCCGCGCCCGCCTCGGCGGTGGGCAGCGCCGCCGCCACCACGGTGAGGGTGACCGTGGCGGGCACGCCCTGGCCGCCCGGGCCGGTCACGGTCAACGCGAACGCGTACGTGCCGGGTGCGGCCGGCTTGAACGACGCGGCCGCGGTGGTCGCGCCGGTCAGGGTGACCGCCGGGCCGGAGATCTGGGTCCACCGGTACGTGTCGATCTCACCGGCCGAACCGGTGCCGTCCAGCTTCACGGTCTGCCCGGCCACCGCGACCGGGTCCGCGGTGGCCGCCGCGACCGGGGCGTCCGGGCCGAAGACCGCACCCGAGCCGGCCAGCGCCGCGGTGGCCGTGCCGCCACCGGACGAGGTGACCGTGACACTGGCCGGCGGCGCGAACACACCGGTGAACGGTGTGTTGGTGATCGGGCCGTACCCGGTCACGCTCAGCACGCCGGGGGTGGCGTCCTGGTCGCTGCTGGTGGCCGTGACGGTCAGGGTGTGCGCGTCGGCGTCGTACCGGGCGGTGCCGACCTGCACCACGTCGACCAGCTTGCGGGCCTTGCGGGCGACCGGGCGGTCCGAGGCGTTGAGCACCTCGATCGTCGCGCCGGACGGCAGCGGGCCGGTGAGCGGGAACCGGCCGTAGTAGTGGCCGTTCGAGCCGCGCAGCCGGGTGCCGCGAATGCCGAGGGCCGGGTTGGTGGCGATCTCGACGGCCTGGCCGGGTTCGCTCGTCGCGTACACCTCGACCACGCCGGTGCCGTCCGCGCCGGTGCTGTAGGTGGCCTGGTCGAGGTCGACGCCGGCGTTCGTGGCGTACCGGCCCTGGACGCTGAACAGGTCGGTGAAGCCGAGCTGGGCCAGCACCGCGCCGGACGACGGGTCGAGCTCCTCGATCCGGACGAAGTTCGTGCTGTAAGGGCTGCCCACCACCTTGTGGTCGACACCCGGGTCACCGGTGTAGCCGGCCGGGGCGGCCGGGGTCACCGCCGGATCCCACTTCAGGAACGGGCCGATCCGGCTGTTCAGCGCCTGCCCGAACGCGCCCGGCGTGGTGCCGACGTCCTCGGTCATCCGCACACCCTTGTCGGTCGCGGTCAGGTCGTCCACGCCGTACGGATGGGTGATTTTGAAACGCCGGCCGGCCGCGGCGTCGAAGCGGATCCGGACCCGGCCGAAGACCATCTGGTCGCCGTTGATGACCGCCTCGTTGGCCCAGGCGCCCTCGAGGTCCAGGCCGATCGTGGCGCGGGTGCCGTCGGTGAGCGTCACCGTCGCGCCGGCGAGCTGGTAGAAGAACTCGCCGGGGAAGTTGCCCGGGTACGAGACCGGCTGGTCGGGGTCCGGGACCTCGTCCGGAAGGGTGGCGCAGAGCGGGTCGTCGAGCGTCGTGCAGGCTTCGAGGCGGGCCCCGGTGCTGTCCCGGTACCAGGACGGGAAACCGTGCTCGGCGATCGGACCGACCTGGCTGAGCCGGCCGTCGCGAGGGTTGGGCGGGGTGACCACGGTGGCGGCGGCGCTCCCCGCGAGCGGCGCGATCACCGCCAGGGTCACGCCGGCCGCGATGGACCACCGGGCGAGCTGCTTTTTCATCGGACTCCTCAGGCAACGCAGGGAACCGACACCTTGAGGTCCGCCTCGTTGGAACGCCTCACGGAAACCTGAGTGATTCCTGAGTCCTTTCTGGCAAAACCCTTGGGGTACGAGATCCGTACCGGGTCCGGCACTTAACCGGTCAAGTACACTATGGAGCGGTCTGCCGACTGCGCTCGGCTGAACCGTGGCCGGATAAGCTCAGCGACGACTCATACCGCCACCGGCGGGGACAGAGGAGATCTTGAGTGAAACGGCCCACGATTGCGGACATCGCCCGGCGAGCGGGTGTGTCCAAGGGTGCCGTGTCGTACGCGCTCAACGGTCAGCCCGGCGTCTCCGACACCACCCGCAAGCGGATCCTCGCCATCGCGCAGGAGATCGGCTTCAACGCCAACAGCGCCGCCCGGGCCCTCTCCGGTGCACGCGCCCGCGCGGTCGGGCTGACCCTGTGCCGGCCGGCCCGGATCCTCGGCATCGAGCCCTGGTTCATGGGCCTGATCAGCGGTTTCGAGGCCGAGCTTGGTGCGCAGTCCTACGCGCTGACCCTGCAGGTGGTGGCCACCCCCGAGCAGGAGGTGGAGGTCTACCGCCGCTGGTGGGGTGAGCGCCGGATCGACGGCGTGATCGTCACCGACCTGCGGGAGAACGACCTGCGGATCCCGGTGCTGCACCAGCTCCAGCTGCCCGCCGTGGTGATCGGCGGCTCCGGCGAGGAGAGCCCGGTCACCCAGATCTGGTCCGACGACGGCGGCGCGATCACCGAGGCGGTGCGCTACCTGGTCGCCCTCGGCCACTCCCGGATCGCCCGGGTCAGCGGTGTGCCCGACCTGCTGCACACCCAGGTGCGGACGAAGGCGTTCAACGAGGTGTGCGCGTCCCTCGGGCTCAGCGACGCGATCACGGTGCCGGCCGACTACACCGGCGAGGAGGGCAGCCGGGCCACCCGGCGGCTGCTGATCGGTGGCGACCGGCCCACCGCGATCATCTACGACAACGACGTGATGGCGGTGGCCGGCCTGGCCGTGGCGCAGGAGATGGGGCTGTCGGTGCCCGGCGACCTGTCGATCGTGGCCTGGGACGACTCGCCGCTGTGCAGCCTGGTGCACCCGCCGCTGACCGCGCTGAGCCGGGACGTCTCCGGCTACGGCGCGCAGGCCGCGCGGGAGCTGCTGAACGCGATCGACGGCAAGAAAGTCGGCAACGTCAAGGCGCAGACCGCGCACCTGACGCCGCGGGGCAGCACGGCGCCGCCGCGCACCTGATTCCTTGTTCCTGACCTCTTGCTGACCGCTTTTTCTCACTGACCGCGGGGCCGCTCACTGACCGCGTTCCGCGCGGTGGCTGTCCAGGTACGCCTCGATCCGCTCGGCCGGGGCCGGGCGTTCCAGCGCGAAGCCCTGGCCGTACCGGCAGCCGGCCGCGGCGGCCCGCTCGATCTGCTCCGGCGTCTCCAGACCCTTGGCCACGATCTCCAGCCCGATCCGGCGGGCCAGGCTGACCACCACGTCCAGCACCGCCGGGCCGCCACCCGCGGTCGGCTCCGACGCCGCGCCGACCAGCACCGCGTTGAGCTTCAGCATGTCCACCGGCAGCCGGCGCAGGTGCGACAGCGAGGTCTGCCCGGCGCCGAAGTCGTCGAGCGCCGCGCGGACGCCCAGCTTGCGCAGCCCGGACAGGGCCGCCACGATGGCCGGCACGTCCTCGGCGATCCAGGTCTCGGCGACCTCGACGACAAGTCGTTCCGGCGCCAGGCCGTACCGCCGCAGGGTGGTGGCGACCCGCTCCGGGAACCGGGCGGTGAGCAGCTCCCGCGGCCCGACGTTCACCGACAGCCAGAAGTCGTCGTCACCGCCGGCCCAGGTGCTCAGGTGCCGGCAGGCCTCGTCCAGCACCCACTCGTCCAGCTCGGCGGTGATGCCCAGGGCCGCGGCGATCGGCAGGATCTCATCCGGGAGGATCGTGCCGAGCTCCGGGTGCCGCCAGCGCAGCAGCGCCTCGACACCGACCGGCCGGCCGTCGCGCAACCCGGTCACCGGCTGGAAGACCAGGTCCAGCTCACCCCGGCCGGCCGCGCCGAGCAGCTGGTGCTCGAGCTCCATCCGGCGGTGCAGCTGGATCTCGACGTCCGGGTCGTACCACTCCACCCGGTCCGGGCCGAGCTGGCAGGCGCGCTGGCGGGCCAGGTCGGCGTGCCGCAGCACCTCGTCCGAGTCGGCGGCACCGGACAACTCGGCAAGGCCCACGCTGGTGTGCAGGCAGGCCTCGGCGCCGGGCAGCTGATACGCCTCGCCCAGGGCGGTGACGATCCGGGTGGCCAGGGCGTACGCGGGAACCGCCGACTCGGTGGTGAGCACCGCGAACTCGTCACCGGCGAGCCGGGCCGGCACGTCCTCGCCGCCGATCAGCGCCCGCAGCCGGCGGGCCACCTCGATCAGCACGGCGTCGCCGACCTCGCGGCCCCGGGAGTCGTTCACCTCGGCCAGCCCGTGCAGGTCGATCACCAGCAGGGTGCCGTGCTGCCCGGCCTTGCGCCGCAGCGCCAGCAGGTCCCGCATCAGCGCGCGCCGGTTCGCCAGGCCGGTGAGCTGGTCGAGGTAGGCCAGCCGGTGCAGGGTGCGCTCCAGGTGCCGGCGCTCCCCGACGTCGCGGACGTGCACCACCAGCGCGGCCACCTCGGGCACACCGCGCTGGTCGGAGATCGTCGACTCGGTGTCCCGCCAGAGCTGGGCTCCGTCCCGCATCCGGGCGCTGACCAGCACCGGCGGGCCGCCCTCGTGCTCACCGGCGAGCACCGAGCCGATCACCGCGAGCGCGTCCGCGGCGTCCTCCGGGTGGATCAGCTCGCCGAACCCCCGGCCCACCACCTCGTCGTCGCGCAGCCCGAAGAGCCGGGCCGCGGCCGGCGACTGCCATCCGACGACGAGTTGCTCGTCCAGCACCAGGGTCAGGTCGGTGGCGCCGGCCACCAGCGACCGGAAGTGCGCCTCGGCGACGCGCAGCCGGCCCGCGTAGCGCCGGATGTCCCGGACCACCAGCAGCTCCCGCATCACCAGGACGCTCACCATCACCAGACCGAAAATGATCCCCTCGGTGTCGAACCCGGGCCCGGTCACCAGGTGCCACACCGCGGCGATCACGCCGATCGCGGCCGGGATCGCCAGCAGCGGATAACTCGCCAGGTACTGATCCGGGTTGCGCGGCCGGGCCGGCGGCACCGGCAGATCCCGGCGCGACCCACCGGCGACGGCTGCGGCCAGACCGGCCACCATCGGAAGACCCAGCAACGGTACGGCCGGGCCGGCCACGTCCAGCGCCACCACCTCGGCCAGCGCCGCGAGCGAGGCCAGCACCAGCGCCGCACCGGAGCCGCACCAGACCGCCGGCACCGGCCGGGGACGGGCCCGCAGCACGACGACGGTGACGATCGAGACGCCCCCGGCGGCGATCAGCACGGCCGGCAGCGCGGCCGGCCGATCCTGGCCGTCCGGGGGGATCAGATACGCCGCGAAGCCCAGACTGACCCCGAGCCCGACACCGTCGAACGCGCGCCGCAACCGGACCGGCCAGTTCCGCGCCGCGCCGGGCAGCAGCGAGGCGCCGAGCACGTAACAGCCGGTGGCCAGGCCCAGCCCGGCGGTCACCCAGCCGACCGTGTTCGACGGCGCCCACCAGGGCACCAGCACGGTCAGCGCGGTGGCCAGCGCGCCCATCCCGACGAAGCCGGCACCCCGGCAGGCCACGAACGACCGATCGGTGTGATGGATGTCCAGGGCGGTACGCACCAGGTAGGCGGAGGCGCCGAGACCGGCCGCGCCCACGCCGACGGCGAGCGCGAGCGCGCCGGGCAGCAGACCGGTGGCACCGGCGAGCAGGATCAGAACGGCCACCACGACGGCGGCGAGCAGAGCCGCCCGGCCGGGTATCCGGGACCGGGCCGGCGTCGGAGACGACACAGCCACGACAAGGTCCTCTGCGTTCATGCCGGGGGGTCGGCTCCCGACGGGCGGGGCGGAACAAGAGGTCGTTGCATCCGGACAACGAATCGTCACCGGATCGGGTTACGGGCGGCCCTCCCCGGATCGTCGACCATGGACGGACCGGGGTCAACTCGGGGCTCGGAGAAAGTTCCCGGGCATCGAGTGGGAGGATGGAAACGTGAGTAGACGCCCCACCGTCCGGGTCCGCCAGTCCGGTACCGCGCTGGTGGCCGCCGGGATCGCGTTCGTCGGCACCGTGCCGTTCGCCGGTGGCACCCCGGCACTGGCCCCGCTGCTGCTGATCCCGCTGGCCGTGCTGGCCTGGGCCTGGCGTGCCGGCACCGACGTCTTCCCGGACGAGTTGGTGGTGCGCGCCCTGATCGGCGGCAGCCGGGTGCCCTGGGACCGGATCACCGAGCTCGCCCCGGATCGCCGGGGCCGGGTCTCCGCGCTGCTGGACAACGGCAACACGATCCGGCTGACCGGCATCACCCGGGACAACCTGCACCTGGTGCTGGCCGCCGCCGGCAAGTCCGCCACCGCCGACGACGACGCCGACGTGGAGCCCGAACCAGCCACCGCGGAGCAGTGACGTTCCCTCCCGGGAACTGACAGGGGGCACGGTTACCCTGGTCGGCAGACAAGCTGAGAGGGGTGGTTCAGCCGTGCGTTCCCGCCGGGGCCGTGCCGCGGTCGCGTCACTCGCCGTCGTGCTCGCCCTGACCTCCGGCTGCAGCTTCGGCCCGCCCGGGCCGGACGAGGCCGGAAGCGCGCCCAACCTGCCCGGCCCGTCGGTCGCGCCGACCGCCAGCGCCGACGCCGGCGATCAGGAGATCGCGGTCACCGTGCTGGCCAAGGGCCTCGAGGTGCCGTGGGGCATCGCCTTCCTGCCGGACGGGTCAGCTCTGGTCACCGAGCGCGACACCGGCCGGATCCTGAAGGTCGGGCCGGAGTCGGACGCCGACGGCCTCAAGGTCACTGAGGCGGACCGCCTCGCCGAGGTGCGCTCCTCCGGCGACGGCGGCCTGCTCGGCATCGCCGTCTCGCCGAAGTACGCGACCGACAAGACGCTGTACGTCTACTACTCCACCGCCACCGACAACCGGATCGGCAAGCTGGTCCTGGGCAGGACGCTGCAGCCGATCCTGACCGGCATCCCGCGCTCGCTGGAGCAGAACGGCGGCGCGCTCGCGTTCGGCCCGGACGGTTACCTCTACGCCGGGACCGGCGACGGCACACCCACCGGCACACTCGCGCAGAACCCGAAGAGCCTCGGCGGCAAGATCCTGCGGATGACCACGGCCGGCAAGCCGGCGCCGGGCAACCCGGCGAAGAACTCGCTGGTCTGGACGTCCGGCCACCGCAACGTGCAGGGTCTGACCTGGGACGCGACGAAGCGGATGTTCGCCACCGAGAGCACCCAGCCCCGGTTCACCGAGCTGAACGTGGTGCGCAAGGGGAAGAACTACGGCTGGCCCAAGGCCGACGGCACGGCCGGCGTCGCCAAGTTCACCGACCCGATGATCACCTGGCCGACCGCTCAGGCGTCGTGCGGCGGGGTCGCCGCGCTGGAGACCCTGGTGGCCACCGCCTGCCTGCTCGGCAAGCGGGTCTACCTGCTCAACGTCACCGGCAACGGCACCATCCTGGGCAAGGCCCAGGAGCTGCTGACCGACAAGTACGGCCGGCTGCGTGCGCTGGTCACCGCGCCGGACGGATCCCTCTGGGTGAGCACCTCCAACCAGGAGGACGCCGGCGAGCCGGATCCGGAGGACGACCGGTTGATCCGGCTCGTCTTTTCGGACGGCGGCGCCGGCCGGAGTTGAGATCGGCATGACAGTTTCGGCTCGTGCCCGGCGGGGCAGGTGATGGCTGGTGACTGACCTCCCGGCCTCGGCCCCCGCACCGTGGCGCCGACGCCTGCACGCCGCATCCGGCCGTACCGTCCGGGTGTGGCGGCACCGCTGGTTCCGGAACACCCGGATCGGCGCCGCCGTCGCCCTGGTCAGCATCGCCGCCTCGATCATCGGGGTGATGCTGTTCGCGCACGCCGGCATCAACGTGGGCCCGTTCCGCGCCGAGATGTCGATCCGCCCTACCCTCGTCGGCGGCACCGAGGTGGACATCCCGCCGCTGGGCTCGCTGCACCTGGACAGCCACCGGGGGACGCTGCACCTCAAGGTCGCGCTCGGCTCGCTCGACCAGAGCCGCACCGAGGAGCTGATCGACAACCCGACGGCGATCAGCTCGGCCGGCGACCGGGCCGTCGAGGAGGTCACCGCGGGCGTGTCCCGGCTCGCTCTTCGTACGGTGGGATTGGCCGTGCTCAGCGCGATCCTGGCGGCGGCGTTGATCTTCCGCAGTGTCCGCCGCACCGCGGCGGCCGGGGTGACCGCGCTGGTGGTCAGCGCCGGCAGCATCGGGCTGGCCGCGGCCACCATCCGGCCGGACGCGATCAGCGAACCGCGCTACGAGGGCCTGCTGGTCAACGCCCCGGCGGTGGTCGGTGACGCCCGGCGGATCGCCGACAACTACGGCCGGTACGCCGAGCAGCTCCAGCAGATCGTCAGCAACGTGAGCCGCCTCTACACCACCATCTCGGCGCTGCCGGTCTACGAGCCGGCCGGCAACACCACGCGCCTGCTGCACGTCTCCGACCTGCACCTGAACCCGTCGTCGTGGGGCCTGATCCGCACCGTGGTGGAGACCTTCGACATCGACGCGGTGATCGACACCGGCGACATGGTCGACTGGGGCAGCGGCGCCGAGACGTCCTACGTCTCCTCGATCCCGTCGATCAAGGTCCCGTACATCTACGTCCGCGGCAACCACGACTCGGTGGCCATCCAGTCCGCGGTCGCCCGCCAGCGCAACGCGATCGTCCTCGACGACAAGGTCACCACCATCGACGGCGTGACCATCGCCGGCATCGGCGACCCGCAGTTCACCCCGGACAAGAGCGAGAGCAACGCGGCCGGCGACAACTCCGGCGACGAGCTGCTCACCGCCACCGGCGAACGCCTGGCCACCACGATCCGTGCCGGCGGCACGAAGGTGGACATCGCGCTGGTCCACGACCCGGCGATGGCCCAGCCGCTGTCCGGGCTGGTCCCGCTGGTCCTCGCCGGGCACAAGCACCAGCGCTCGGTGGCCATGCTCCCGGCACCGGCCCCGGCCACCCCGGACCCGTCGGCGAGCGGGTCGGCCGCACCGTCGCCGTCCACGTCCGCGGCGTTCCAGGCCCCGATGCCGACCCGGCTGATGGTCGAGGGCTCCACCGGCGGCGCCGGCCTGCGCGGGCTGGAGAAGGAGGAGCCGACGCCGCTGTCGCTCTCGGTCCTCTACTTCGACGAGAACCACACCCTGAAGGCCTACGACGACATCCAGCTGGGCGGCACCGGCCAGTCCAACGTCGAGATGCAGCGCAACGTCATCGGCATCGGCGAGGAGCCGGCCCCCACGGCCACCCCGTCGGCCCCGTCCAGCCAGCCCATCCGCTGACCCGGCCCGCGGTCCGATCCGCTGACCCGATCCGCTGACCCGGCTCCCGCCGGGCACCACGCGAGCCGGCTGCCACACCGGACCGCAGCGCGCCTCCCGCCCCCGGCTGGTTCCCAGGGGTGTGTCAAGCCTCGGGACACACCCCTGAGGGCCAGCCGTGCTTCTCAGCCCGGGGTGAGCGCGGCGAGGAACGGCTCGGCCGCGGCGCGCGGGGTGATCAGGGCGAGGCTGGAGCCGTCGGCGAAGGCGATTCGCAGCTTGCCGTCCGGGAAACCGGCCCAGGACGGCCGCGGGCCCTGCCACTGCCGGCTCAGCGGGCGCAGCGGGCCGGTCGGCGGCCGGAACTGGGCGTCGTCGGCCGCTTCCCGGCTGCGCCGCAGCAGCCAGCCCGGAATGCTCAGCAACGAGTCCGGCTTCGGCTCGGGCGTCTTGACGAACAGGATCAGCCGCTGGTCGGTGACCGCGAGCAGGCAGGCGCCCCGGTCGGCCGGCAGCCGCCCGTCCAGTTGCGCCGCCAGGCTGCCGGGCGGGCCGTCGACGACGCCGGCGCGGCTGCCCTGGTACGCGTCCGGACCGGAGTCGAGGCCGGCCGCTTGCAGGGCGAGCCCCTCGGCCAGCCGCTTCGGGTTCAGCTCCTGCCGGGTCACCTCGCCCGCGGTCGGCGCGACGTGCACCCGGGTGGCCCACACCGCCGCCTGAAACGTCTCGCCGGGCTGCAGGTGCTCGGCGACGCGGGTCCGGACCTCGGCCTGAGGATCAGAAGCGGTCATCACGGCTCCAGGGCGGCGATGAAGGCTCCGGCCTCGGACGCCGCGGCACCGAACGCGACGCCAGAGCCGTCGGCGAACATCACTCCGAGCTGCGGCGGCTGGTCGGCGGACAACCCGGCCCAGACCGGCCGCGGGCCCTGCCACAGCTGGGGCAGCGACGTGATCGGCCGATTGTTCGGGTGGAAGGCGTGACCGAAATCGTTCGCCATCTTCTTCAACGACGCGGGCACGTCCCGCCACGAGCTCAGTGGCGGGAGCCATTCCCCGGCCGGGGGAAGAAACGACTCCGGTCCCTCGGTCAGCACCATCAGCCGCCGGTCGGTGAGGATCAGGATGCGGCCGGCGCCGTCTATCGGGAAACTGCCGTCCAGTTGAGCCGCCAGGCTGCCGGGCGCTCCGTCGACCACGCCACGCCGATCCTGGAACCGCCGGCGCTTCTGCGCATCGGATTCACCGGCGACGAACACATCCGCCCATGCGTCCTCCGCGATCGCCTTGGGGTTCAGCTCCCGCCGGATCCACTGACCCGGCGTGGTCCGGTCTTTGATCCGGGCCGCCCAGACCGCGGCCTGGAACGTCTCGCCGGGCGGCAGTTGCTCGGCGACGTGGGCGCGGATCCGCGCCCGTTTCTGCGCGAAGAGCCACGCGGGTGACTCCGGTCCGTCCTCCATGACCATCCTCTCGTCAGGCCGCATCGGCGACACGCGCCGTGCCGATCAGGGCGGTCACGGCACCCGGTCCGCGACGGGATCGACGTACTCGCTGACCGTGCTGCGGAAACCGCCGTCGCCGTCGATACCGCTGCGCCGGTCGTCGTACTCGTCGGCGGCGGCGTCCATGACGAGGTCCTCGGCGGCCTGCAGGGGTTGGCCGATGATGGAGCCGTCGAGGCCGGTGACGAGTTTGAGCCCGGTCTTCAGCCAATGTTTGGGGCCATACAGTTTGTCGAACGTCCAAGCGGCGACCTTGGACATGCCTCCGGCCGCCTTGAGGCCCTCGATGTATATCCGATACGACACCAGGATCTTGCGGAGCGCCAGGACATATTTGCCGGCCCTGGCGGCTTCGACAGCTGCCGTGGCCATCTCGGACGCCGTGATCACGCCCTCGGAGACTCCAGCGGTGAAGGCGGCGAGTGCATGCTTGGCGATCTCCTGGATGATCAGCCACTCGACGAGCTCCCGGATGATCTCCTTGATCACCTCTTCGATGTTGCGCAGGTCCATGGCACGGTCGCGCAGGCCATCGGCGGTGTTCAGCATGTCGAGCGCGGCCGCGTCCAGGCCCTCCACCAGTTGGTTGATCCGCGCGGCGTACGCGTCGGCGGCCGAGCCCGTCCACTCGGCCCTCAGCGACGCCAGGTCGGTACGCTGCTGACCGGCCATCTCCTTGACCGACTGAGCGGCAGTCGTCCAAGTGGCGGCGTGCTGCTCCAATTGGTCCGGATCCCCGGCAACCAACTCCAGGAGTTCCAGCAACGGAGCCACGAACGGATACAGCACCGCGTCGAGGACCGTGTTGACGCCCTGACTCATCGGGGTGGTCACATTGCTGACGGCGTCCCGGGTGTTCTGGAAACCCTCGGCGATGTCCTTGCCGGTCATGGCAGTCTCCCCTGCAGGCCGGTCATCTCCTCGGCGTTGTATGTGTCCACACCGTCGTACTGCTCGGCGCAGAACTCCAGTCCGGCGGCCACGTCGCTGAGCATCCGAGTCAGTTCCTCCAGCCCGGTGGCTTCCTTCTCCACCCAGGCCCGGTAGGACGCCTCCGCGTCGCCACCGAGCTTGCCGAACGCGTCACCGGCCGTCGCCGCACCGCGCACCCCGCAGGCCAGCTCCGAGGCCAGGTCCGCCATCCGGGTCTGCAGGTCCCGAGAAGCCCGCAGCCGGTCGGTCTCGACATGCAGTGGCTCTCCGCTCATCGGCCGGATCCCGCCAGTCCCTCAGCGGCCGTGCGCAGACCGTCCGGATCGAGTCGAGACGCCAGGATCGCGTTCACGTCGAACTCGCCACCGACCGCGGCCTGAACCGCACCCGCGTACTCCGTGTCCGCTCGTCGGGCCGCTTCCCGTTGGGTCCGCAGAATGGTGGCGGCCAGTTCCTCTGGGCCGAGCAGCAGAGAGTTCCGGCTCAGCGTCAGATCGACGATGTTCCCACCCGGAGCCACGACCGCGGTGACACCGTCCTGCTCGGACCGCCCCAGGAAGCGTTCCGGGTCGTCCTGAAGGCTGCTCAGCGCGCCCAGCCGTTGCTGGGTGTCACTCACCAGCTTGCTGAACCACTCCTGCGTCGCATCGCTGACCATAGTCGTCTCCCCCGGTATTCAGGCCCCGGCCAGTATTCACATTCGGACAGGGCACGGGCCACCCCGGTCCGATCCGTGACATGACGACGATCGCCCGGCTCCGGTTGACACCGGGCCGGGCGAATGGTCGTACGGAAAAATCAGGCGCCGAGGCGGGACAGGATGAGGTCGCGGACGGTCTTGGCGTCGGCCTGGCCTCGCGTGGTCTTCATGACCGCGCCCACCAGCGCACCGGCGGCGGCCACCTTGCCGTCGCGGATCTTCGCGGCGATGTCCGGGTTGGCGGCGATGGCCTCGTCGACAGCGGTCTGCAGCGCGCCGGTGTCGGAGACCACGCCGAGCCCGCGGGCCGCCATCACCGTTGCCGGGTCACCCTCGCCGGCCACCACGCCCTCCAGGACCTGGCGGGCCAGCTTGTCGTTCAGCTTGCCGCCGTCGACCAGCTTCTGCAGGGCCGCGACGTGTGCCGGGGTGGCGCCCACCTCGGACAGCTCGACGCCCAGCTCGTTGGCGCGGCGGGCCAGCTCGCCCAGCCACCACTTACGAGCGCCGGCCGGGGTCGCGCCCGCGGCGATGGTCTCCTCGATCAGCTCGACGGCACCGGCGTTCGTCGCCGACTGCATGTCGAGCTCGGTCATCCCCCACTCCTCGCGGAGGCGGGCCCGCTTCACGCTCGGCTTCTCCGGGAGCGCCGCCTTCAGCTCGGCGACCCAGGCCGGGTCGGGCGCGATCGGGACCAGGTCGGGCTCGGGGAAGTAGCGGTAGTCGGTCGCGGTCTCCTTGGAGCGGCCCGGACGGGTGTCGCCGGTGGTCTCCTGGAAGTGCCGGGTCTCCTGGAAGATCCGGACGCCCTCGTTGAGCAGACCGGCCTGGCGGATGACCTCGGAACGGACCGCGCGCTCGACCGAGCGGAGCGAGTTGACGTTCTTGGTCTCGGTGCGGGTGCCCCACTCCTCGCCGGGCAGGTTCAGCGAGGTGTTCACGTCGCAGCGCATCGAGCCCTGCTCCATGCGCACGTCGGAGACGTCCAGCGCGCGGATGATGTCGCGCAGCTCGGCGACATACGCCTTGGCGATCTCCGGGGCGAGCGCGCCCAGGCCGGGGACCGGCTTGGTGACGATCTCGACGAGCGGGATGCCGGCCCGGTTGTAGTCGACGAGCGACTCGGTGGCGCCGTGGATGCGACCGGTGGCGCCGCCGACGTGCAGCGTCTTGCCGGTGTCCTCCTCCAGGTGCACCCGCTCGATGCCGATCCGGTACTCCTTGCCGTCCACGGTGACGTCGACGTAGCCGTCGACGCAGAGCGGCTCGTCGTACTGGGAGGTCTGGAAGTTCTTCGGCATGTCCGGGTAGAAGTAGTTCTTCCGGGCCATCCGGCACCACTCGGCGATGCTGCAGTTCAGCGCGAGGCCGATCCGGATGGTCGCCTCGATGCCGGCGCGGTTGGCGACCGGCAGGGCGCCGGGCAGCGCCAGGCAGACCGGGCAGACCTGGGTGTTCGGCTCGGCGCCGAAGTCGGTCTTGCAACCGCAGAACATCTTGGTCTTGGTGCCCAGCTCGACGTGCGTCTCCAGGCCGATGACCGGCTCGTAGCGACTGATGGCGTCGTCGTAGGACGGCAGCGCGATGGTGGTCATGTGCTTCGGCTCCGGCTCACTGCGGCATCGGGTATTCGGACAGACGACCAGCCTAGTCGCCCGGTATGACGCCGCGTCGCCGGGTTTACTCCCCGCGCCGCGACGATCTTCCCGATAGCGTCGCGGGCATGGACCGTCATCTCGCCGTCGTGGCCCTCGCCGCGACGGTTCTGTGCGCCGGCTGCACGAGCAGGCCGGCGCCCTCCACGGCCACTGATGCCTGGCGGGGCGGCCTGTCCACCCCGGTCGCCGACACGCTGTATCCCGAGCACGGCAACCCCGGCCTGGACGTTCTGCACTACGACCTGAAGCTCGACTGGCAGCCCGCCTCGAAGGTGCTCACCGGCGTCGCCACGCTGCGCGTCCGCCCCGTCGTCGCGGCCTCGTCGATCGTGCTGGACTTCGCGAACCTGGCCGTCGACACGGTGACCGTCGACGACGCGCCGGCCACCGGCACGCTCGCTGATCAGAAACTGACAGTGCCCGCGACCCTCGTCGCCGACCGGCCGGTGACCCTCGTCGTCGGGTACCACGGCACGCCGGAGCCGGTGTCGTACCCGTCGCGCCGTGGTGACGCCAAGGAGGGCGTGGGCCTGCGGCCGGCGAAGGGCGGTGGCCTGTGGACCATGCAGGAGCCGTGGGGCGCGCTGACCTGGTACCCGGCCAACGAGCTGATCTCCGACGAGGCGCTGTACGACATCGCGGTCACCGTCCCCGAGGGCTGGGCCGCGGTGGCGAGCGGCACACCGGGCCCGGTGGACGGCACCACCTACCGGTACACCTCGGCCGACCCGGTGGCCACCTACCTGACCACCCTCGCCGTGGACAGATATCAGAAGGTCACCGCGACCGGCCCGCACGGGCTCCCGCTCACCTACTGGGTGGTCCCGGAGACCGACGACAAGCTCCTGACCGAGCTGAAGAAGTCGCCGAAGATGCTGACCTGGCTGGAGAGCAAACTCGGCAGGTACCCGTTCGAGACGGCCGGCGCCCTGGTCAACGGCTCGATCTCGGCGATGGAGACCCAGCAGATGCTGAGCCTGGGCCGGCCCGGCGGCTCGTGGAGCGAGGACACCCGGCGCTGGTTCGAACAGACCCTGGTCCACGAGTACGCCCACCAGTGGTTCGGCGACGCGGTCACCCCGAGCACCTGGACCGACCTGTGGCTCAACGAGGGCTTCGCCCAGTACATGCAGTACCTCTACGAGCAGGAAATCGACGGGTTCAGCGACGCCGCCCTGGAGACGTTCCTCCGCGGACGCGACGCCCAGCTGCGCAAGTCGGTCGGCCCGCCGGGCAAGCCGAAAGCCGCCAACTTCGCCGAGAGCAACGTCTACGTCTGCGGCGCCGCGATGCTCAAGGAACTGAACGACGCCCTCGGCGACACGGAGTTCTTCGCGCTGATGACGGCCTGGGTCGCCGAGCACAGGAACACGAACCAGGACCGTGCCGCGTTCATCACGTTCGTCGAGGCACGGACCGGCACGGACTTCAGCGAGCTGATCAACGCCTGGCTGGACTCCCCCACCACCCCGGCATGACGGCGCCGGCGCGACCAGGTGGCCGCGCCGGCGCCTTTCACAACCCGATCAGAGTACGGGCGGGGTCAGCGTGCCCAGGGCCGACTCCAGGGCGCCGGCGACCCGGTACATCCGGTCGTCGGCGAGGGTCGGTGCCATGATCTGGAAGCCGACCGGCAGGCCCTCGGAGAGCCCGCACGGGACCGAGATGGCCGGGCCGCCGTAGAGGTTCGTCGGGATGGTGAACAGGTCGGCGAGGTACATCTGGTACGGGTCCGAGGTGCGCGACCCGAACGGGAAGGCCACGAACGGCGTGGTCGGCGAGACCAGCACGTCCACCTTCGCGAACGCGGCCTCGAAGTCCCGGGTGATCAGGGTCCGGACCTTCTGCGCCTGGCCGTAGTACGCGTCGTAGTACCCGCTGGACAGCGCGTACGTACCCAGAATGATCCGGCGCTTGACCTCGGGGCCGAAGCCCTCGTCCCGGGTCAGCGACATGACCTCCTCGAGCGAGCGGCTGCCGTCGTCGCCGGAGCGCAGGCCGTACCGGACGCCGTCGAAGCGGGCCAGGTTCGAGGACGCCTCGCTCGGGGCGATCAGGTAGTACGCCGGGAGGGCGTACTGGAAGTTCGGGCAGGACACCTCGACGACCTCGGCGCCCAGCTTGACCAGCGCCTCGAGCGACTCCTGGAAGGCGGCCAGCACACCCGGCTCGGAGCCGTCGCCGGTGAACTCCTTGACCAGGCCGAGCTTCACGCCGGTCAGGTCACCCTGCAGGCCACGGCGGGCGGCCGCGACGACGTCCGGCACCGGGCTCGGGATCGACGTGGAGTCCCGCGGGTCGTGGCCGGCGATCACCGCGTGCAGCAGCGCGGTGTCCTCGACGGTCCGGCCGCACGGGCCCGGGGTGTCCAGCGAGGAGGAGAACGCGATCAGGCCGTACCGGGAGGTGCCGCCGTAGGTCGGCTTCGCGCCGACCGTGCCGGTGACCGCGCCCGGCTGCCGGATCGAGCCACCGGTGTCGGTGCCGATGGCCAGCGGAGCCTCGTACGCCGCCAGGGCCGCGGCCGAGCCACCGCCCGAGCCACCCGGGATGCGGCCCAGGTCCCACGGGTTGTTCGTCGGGCCGTACGCGCTGTACTCCGTGGAGGAGCCCATCGCGAACTCGTCCATGTTGGTCTTGCCGAGGATCGGCAGGCCGGCCTGCTTGAGACGCTCGACGATGGTCGCGTCGTACGGCGGCTTCCACCCCTCGAGGATCTTCGACGCCGCGGTGGTCGGGATGCCCTTGGTGGTCACCACGTCCTTGACCGCGATCGGCACCCCGGCCAGCGGGCCGGTGATCTCGCCGTCGTCGACCCGCTTGGCGGCCGCGAGCGCACCCTCGCGGTCCACGTGCAGGAACGCGTGCACGCGCTCGTCAACCGCGGCGATCCGGTCGAGGTGCGCGGTGGTCACCTCGACCGCCGACACCTCGCGCTTCGCGATCAGCGCGCTGAGTGACGCCGCCGTCATCCTGGTCAGGTCGCTCACGATCAGTCCTCCTCGTCCAGGATGCGCGGCACCCGGAACCGGCCCTCGTACGCGTCCGGAGCGCCGGAGAGCGCCTCCTCGTGCGTCAGGCTCGGCTGGGGAACGTCGTCGCGGTACACGTTGGTCAGCGGGACCGAGTGCGAGGTCGGCGGGACGTCGTCCGCCGCCACCTCACCGATACGCGCGACCGACTGCAGGATCACGTCGAGCTGTCCCGCGAAACGGTCGAGTTCCTCTTCGGTCACGGCGAGCCGCGACAGGCGCGCCAGATGCGCTACCTCTTCGCGGGAGATGGCGGCCATCGTTGCTCCCTCATAATTTCATCGACTGCGTGCGTGCCGTCACCGAGTCTATTTCGCCGGGATCCACGGCCCGCGCAGAACCCCTGGCCGTACCGGCCGGTAGCGGCCCAGCCACTCGGCCAGTTCGGCGGCCGGCATCGGCCGGGCGTGGAACCAGCCCTGCGCGGCGTGGCATCCGGCCGCCGCGAGCAGCCGCCAGGTGACCTCGTCCTCGACCCCCTCGGCCACCGCACGCAGGCCCAACGAGTCGGCCAGCCCGATCACCGAGCGGACGATCGCGGCGTCACCGCGGTCCTCGGCCATGCCCAGCACGAACGACCTGTCGATCTTCACCTCGGAGAGCGGCAGCCGCCGCAGGTGCTGCAGCGAGGAGTACCCGGTGCCGAAGTCGTCCAGCGAGATCGCCACGCCCATCCGGTCCAGCCGGGTGATGGTGTCCAGCACCCGGTGCGGGTCGGCCATCAGCGCGCTCTCGGTGATCTCCAGTTGAAGCAGGTCGGACGGCACCTCGTGCTCGCGCAGCAGCCGGGCGACCCGGTCGGCGACGTCACCGGCGTGCAGGTCGCGGGCGCTCACGTTGACCGCGGCGCGCAGCGGCGTCTCCGCCGTACGCCACGCCGCGAGCTGGGCCACCACCTCGTCCAGCACCCTGGCGGTGAGCAGCCGCATCACCGGGGTCGGCTCGGCCACCCGGAGCAGCTCCTCCGGGCCGACCAGGCCGCGCTTCGGGTGCTTCCAGCGCAGCAGCGCCTCCACGCCGACCACCTCGCCGGTCGCGATGGCGATCTGCGGCTGGTAATAGAGCACTATCCCGTCGTCGGCCGGGTCCCGGCGCAGCGCGGCCCGCAGGTCGGCGAGCAGGGCCAGCCGGTCCGGTGAGGCGTGCGGTGCGTCCGGGCCGTGCACCGCGACCTGGTCGCCGCGCTGCTTCGCCTCGTACATCGCGGACTCGGCCTCGCGCAGCAGGGTGGCGCCGTCGCGGCGGCCGGACTGCAGCGCGATCCCGATCGAGGCGGTCACCTCGACCGGGGTGCCGTCCATCGGGAACGGCAGGCTCAGCGCCTCGGTCAGGTGCTCGGCGATCCGCCGGGCCGACGCGGCGCCCTCGACCCGGGTGGCGAGCACCGCGAACTCGTCGCCGCCGAGCCGGACCACCAGGTCGTGCCGGGGCACCGCGGCGGCGAGCCGGTCGGCGACCCGGGCCAGCAGCCGGTCGCCGGCGCCGTGGCCGAGCGCGTCGTTGACCGTGCGGAACCGGTCCAGGTCGAGCAGGAGCAGGGCGCGCTGCCGGTCCGGGCCGCGCTCGGACATGGTGGCCTGCAGGGCGCGGCGGTTCGGCAGGCCGGTGAGCGCGTCGACCCGGCCGGCCCGCTCGGACTCGCCGGCCCAGCGGACCATCCGCTGCACCGCGTGCACGGCCAGCAGCGACATCGGCAGCAGGGCCGGGCTGATCTGGGCGGCGAGCAGCAGGAGCGGGGCCAGCGACAGGAGCGCGGCGGTGCCGAACAGGTCGGCACGGGCGCGGCGCCGGGGGCGGGTGCGCCGTTCCGAGGTGCAGCGCCGGGCCACGGCGGCCACCGCGTACCGGGCGGCGATCCAGGCGGCGGCCGCGGCGCAGGTCAGCGCCGCGTCGCGGAGGTCCGGCCGGAGCGCGATCCGCCAGTTCGCCAGCTCGGCCACCAGCGCGGCGGCGCCCAGTCCCGCGATGTGCTGCAGCGCGAGGTGCACGGAGCGCAGGACCGAATGCCGCATGCGTACGCCGGCGACCGTCACCGCGATCAGCTGCACGGTCAGCGCCGGGGCGAACCCCCAGGCCAGCACGATGGCGAAGGTGAAGCAGATGGACGGCAGGATCACCCGGCTGACCCGGTGACCGGGCAACGGGTGCGGCCGGGCGTCGGCCACCACCGCGAGCGCCGCCATGATCCAGTAGGCCGGGGGCAGGGTGCGGAACGCGCCGGGGTCGGTGCCCCAGAGCAGCAGGCCGGCCGCCAGGGACAGTCCCGTGGTGATCAGCAGCGCGCGGCGCCGCCGGGAGGCGGAGGCAGCCGTACGCGGACGTGCGGCATCCATATACGACCTCCACGATGGCTTCGATCACCGATCGTCTACACGATAGATCCACATGGTGCGTTTACCACCAAAGCGCCTACCTGTTATCAAATCGGCATAAGCCTCCAAACGCACAATTCACCCATGCGCGTGACGGGCCGGGCGCCCACGATCGGGGTCGCCCAGCCCGTTCTCAGGCCGGATCGCCGGCCGGGACGTCGGCCCGGGGGTTCACTCCGGGTCGCCGGACGCGGCGCCGGTCGGTGCGGCGGTCGCGCCCTCCGCCACCGCCCGAGCCGCGTCCGGGCCCTCGGCGAGCAGGACCCCGAAGCCGGTCTCGTCGAGCACCGGCACCTTCAGGCTGACCGCCTTGTCGTATTTGCTGCCCGGGTTGTCGCCGACCACCACGAAGCCGGTCTTCTTCGACACCGAGCCGCTCACCTTGCCGCCCCGCGAGGTGACCGCCTCGGCCGCCTGGTCCCGGGTGAAACCGGCGAGGGTGCCGGTGACCACCACGGACAGGCCCTCCAGCGGACGCGGCCCGCTCTCGACCCGCTCGTCGGCCATCGTCACGCCGGCCTCGCGCCACTTACGGATGATCTCCCGGTGCCACGGCACGGTGAACCACTCCCGAAGGCTGTCCGCGATGATCGGCCCGACCCCGTCGACCGCCGCCAGCGGATCGACGGCCTTGGCCTTCCGCTTGACCCGCTCGACCTCCGCAGGCGAGGCCACCTCGGCCGAAGCCGCTTCACCCGAAGCCGAAGCCGTCTCCGAGGCAGAATCCGAATCCGGCGGCGCCTCACCGGCGGACTCCGAGACCGCTGCCGCCTCCGCCGTGGCCGCCACCACCTCCGGCTGCGCCGCCGTCCGGGCCAGCACCTCCTCCAGCGCGGTCATCGACCCGTACTCCCGGGCCAGCGCCTCCGCCGCCGTCGGCCCGACGTGCCGGATCGACAGCGCGATCAGCACCCGGGCGAACGGCCGGGACTTCGCCTCTTCGAGACTCTGCAGCATCTTTCCGGCGTTGGTGCCGAGGTTGCCGTCCTGGTTGACGAAGAACGGCACCCGCCGGAGGTCGTCCTCGGTCAGCGCGAACAGGTCACCCTCGTTGTGCAGCACCCCCGAGTCGAGCAGGGCCCGCGCCGCCTTCTCGCCGAACACCTCGATGTCCAGCACCGCCCGGCTGCCCAGCGAACTCAACCGCTCGCGCAGCTGACCCGGGCAGGACTCGCTGTTGGGACAGCGGATGTCGACGTCGCCCTCCTTGGCCGCCGCCAGCGTCGTGCCGCAGTCCGGGCACTCGGTGGGCATCACGAACGGACGGGCGTCGTCCGGACGCAGATCCATCACCGGGCCGAGGATCTCCGGGATCACGTCACCGGCTTTGCGCAGCACCACGGTGTCGCCGATCAGCACACCCTTGCGGACCACCTCTTGCGCGTTGTGCAGGGTGGCCTGGGCGACCACGGAACCGGCCACCTGCACCGGCTTCAACACGGCATACGGCGTCACCCGGCCGGTGCGGCCGACGTTCACCGCGATGTCCAGCAGCTCGGTGGTGACCTCTTCCGGCGGGTACTTGAACGCGATCGCCCAGCGCGGCGCCCGGCTGGTCGACCCGAGCCGGCCCTGGATCGCCACCGAGTCGACCTTGATCACCACACCGTCGATCTCGTGCTCGACGTCGTGCCGATGCTCGCCGTAGTACTCGATGAACTGCCGGACCCCGGCCACGTCGTCGACGAGTTTCCACCGCGTGCTGGTGGGCAGGCCCCAGGCCTTCAGCGACTCGTAGGCGTGCGACTGGGACGTGGGGGTGAAGCCCTCCCGGGCACCGATGCCGTGCACCACCATCCGCAGTCCCCGGGACGCGGTGATCCGCGGATCTTTCTGCCGGAGGCTGCCCGCGGCGGTGTTCCGCGGGTTCGCGTACAGCGGCTTGCCCTGCTCGCCGAGCGCCGCGTTGAGGTCGGCGAACGCCTCGGCCGGGAAGTAGATCTCACCCCGCACCTCGAGCAGGTCGGGCACATCGTCGCCGGTCAGCCGCTCCGGGATGTCCCGGAGCGTGCGCACGTTCGGTGTCACGTCGTCGCCTCGGCGCCCGTCACCACGAACGGCGCCACGGACCAGGCGCCCCTTCTCGTAGGTCAGGTTGATGGCCAGGCCGTCGACCTTGAGCTCGCAGAGGAACTGCACCGGGCCGCCGGCGTCGCGCGTCGTCTTCTCCGCCCAGTCGGTCAGCTGGTCGAAGGTGAAGACGTTGTCCAGCGACAGCATCCGCTCGGCGTGCTCGACCGTCGGGAAGTCGCTGGAGAACGTGCCGCCCACGTTCTGCGTCGGCGAGTCCGGGGTGCGCAGCACCGGGAACTCCTCCTCCAGCGCCTCCAGCTCCCGCAACAGCACGTCGAACTGCCCGTCCGCGATGATCGGCGCGTCGAGCACGTAATACCGATACTGATGATCACGAATCTCGTCGGCGAGCTCGGCGTGCCGCGCGGCAGCCGACGCGCTGGGTGAAGTCACCGCAAACCTCCGTGTGTGCGAACCTAGAACGCACGCTAGTCGCACCCCCTGACAAAACCGGGGCTACACCTCGGAGATCCGCCGGCCCGCCTCGTGACACGCCTTGAGCAGCGCCCGCACGTATCCCGGCGAGGCCCCCGCCAGCCCGCAGGCCGGCGTCAGCACCACCTGCTGCGGCAGCAGCGCCGGCTTGAAGCCGAGCCGCCCCCACAGCTTCTGCACCCGTTCCGCGATCTGCTTCGACTCCGGGCGGCGGCCGGCCACCGGCCGGGTCGGCGCGGCACCGATGAACAGGCCCAGACCGGCCTCGATCGCCTCACCCAGCGGGTCCAGGTCCTTGATCAGCGAGAGGTCGAAGGCCACCGCGGTCGCCGAGGCGTCCCGGAACACCTGCAGCGGCAGGTCCGGCGCGCAGCAGTGCAGCACCACCGGGGCGCCCACCGCCTCGACCACGGTGCGCAGGTGGGTAGCGGCGTCCGGGCCGTCCACCGCCCGGTACGCGCTGAGCCCGCTCTCGGTCGGCACGTGCCCGGCCAGCACGGCGGGCAGTGACGGCTCGTCCAGTTGGAGCAGCACTGTCGCGCCGGGCAGCCGCTTGCGAACGTCGGCGACGTGCCGCCGCAGCCCTTCGGCGAGGGAGCCGGTCAGGTCCCGGACGGCGCCCGGGTCACGCAGCATCCGGCCGCCGATCGGCAACTCCAGGTTCGCGGCCAGGGTCCACGGGCCGGCCGCCTGGACCTTGACGGTGCCGGTGAACCGGTCGGCCTGCTCGGTGAGCTGGTCCAGGTCCCGTTCCAGCAGGTCGAACGTACGCCTCAGGTCCTTGCCGGGCCGTCCGGCGATCTGCCAGCGGCCGGCGTAGATCTGCACCGGCAGGTCGATCAGGAAACCCGCGCCACGGCCGATCAGGTCCGCGCCCGCGCCGCGTTCCGGCAGCTCCGGGAGGTGCGGCAGCTCGGGCAGCTCACCGAGGACGACCCGCTGGGCCTCGGCGATGTCCTCGCCGGGCAGCGAGCCGATCCCGGTGGCCGCGCCGGACGGCCACGGGAAGTCAGGCATGAGCCGACGCCCGGATGCCCGCCGTGATGGTCGCCGAGCCGAGCACGATGTCACCGCCGGGGTCGGGCCGATAGGCGACGATGGCCTGACCGGCGGCGACACCACGAGCCGGCGACTTCAGCGTGGCGACGAACTCCGACGAGGTGACGGCAACCGAGGCCGGGACCACCTCGCCGTGTGCCCGCAACTGCACCTCGCAGTCCACCGTGGCCGACGTCTCGTGCCAGATCGGGCGGGCGGCGGTGACCGTGTCGACCTCGAGGTCCTCACGCGGCCCGACCGTCACGGTGTTCGTCACCGGAGTGATCGACAGCACGTACCGCGGCCGGCCGTCGGGTGCGGGCACCCGCAGGTCAAGGCCCTTGCGCTGGCCGATCGTGTAGCCGTACGCGCCGTTGTGGGTGCCCAGCTTCGTCCCGGTGCGGCCGTCGACGATGTCGCCCGGGGCCGCGCCGAGCCGCTTCTCCAGGAAGCCCCGGGTGTCGCCGTCGGCGATGAAGCAGATGTCGTGCGAGTCGGGCTTGTCCGCCACGGCGAGACCGCGCTCGGCGGCCTCCTCGCGGACCCGCTCCTTGGTCGAGTCGCCGAGCGGGAACACCGCCCGGTCCAGTTGCGCGCGGGTCAGCACGGCCAGTACGTACGATTGATCCTTGGCCATGTCGACGCTGCGCCGCAGCAGACCGTCGGCGCCGAGCCGGGCATGGTGTCCGGTGACCACGGCGTCGAAGCCGAGCGCGACCGCGCGGTCCAGCACCGCCTCGAACTTGATCTTCTCGTTGCAGCGCAGGCAGGGGTTCGGCGTGCGGCCGGCGGCATACTCGTCGACGAAGTCGTCGACGACGCTCGCGTGGAACTCGTCGGCCATGTCCCAGACGTAGAACGGGATGCCGATCACGTCGGCGGCCCGCCGGGCGTCCCGGGAATCCTCCAGCGTGCAGCAGCCCCGCGCGCCGGTCCGATAGGTCTGTGGATTACGCGCCAGCGCCAGGTGCACACCGGTGACGTCGTGCCCGGCATCCTTGGCGCGGGCCGCGGCGACCGCGGAGTCGACACCGCCGGACATGGCCGCAAGAACTCGCATGACCGAAGCCTATCTGGGTGTCTTCCACGCACCGGCCCGGCGGGCGCGCTCGACCGCGCCGGGCAGTGCCGCCAGCAGCGCGTCCAGGTCGGCCTCGGTGCTGTCGTGGCCGAGCGAGAACCGCAGCGAGGACCGGGCCCGGGCGTCGTCCGCACCCATCGCCAGCAGCACGTGGCTGGGCTGCGCCACCCCCGCTGAGCAGGCCGAACCCGTCGAGCAGTAGATCCCCTGGGCGTCCAGGAGCAGCAGCAGCGCGTCACCCTCGCAGCCGGGGAAGGAGAAGTGCGCGTTGCCGGGCAGACGGTGTTCCGGGTCACCGTTGCCGATCGCGTCCGGGATCGCCGCCAGCACCCGCCGGACCAGCTCGTCGCGCAGCGCCGCGACCCGGTCCGCGTATTCCAGGCGGGCCCGCACGGTCGTCTCGACGGCGGCCGCGAACGCCACCACGCCCGGGGTGTCGAGCGTCCCGGACCGCACGTCGCGCTCCTGGCCACCGCCGTGCAGCAGCGGCGTGCAGCTCACGTCCCGGCCCAGCACCAGCGCACCGACACCGACCGGCCCGCCCAGCTTGTGCCCGGTCAGGGTGAGCGCGGACACGCCGCTCTCCGCGAAGTCCACCGGCACCTGTCCGACCGCCTGCACCGCGTCGGTGTGGAACGGGATGCCCGCCCGCGCCGCGATCGCCGCGAGCTCCGCGACCGGCTGCACCGTGCCGACCTCGTTGTTCGCCCACTGCACGCTGACCACCGCGATCTGCTCGCCGTGCCGCCGCACCAGCTCGGCGAACCCGTCCGGGTCCACCCGCCCGGCACCGTCCACCGGCAGCAGCGTCACCTCGGCGCCCTCGTGCGTGCCCAGCCAGTCGACCGCGTCCAGCACCGCGTGATGCTCCACCGCCGAGGCCACCACTCGCACCCGGCCGGCATCGGCGTCCCGCCGCGCCCAGAAGATCCCCTTGGTGGCCAGGTTGTCCGCCTCGGTCCCGCCACCCGTGAAGATCACCTCGGACGGCCGCGCTCCGATCACCGCCGCGATCCGCTCCCGTGACTCCTCGACCAGCCGGCGCGCGCCGCGCCCGGCCGCGTGCAGGGAGGACGGATTGCCGATCCCCCGCGCCGCGGCCACGTAGGCGTCCAGCGCGACGGGGAGCATCGGCGTGGTCGCCGCATGATCGAGGTAGGCCATTTTTCCCACTCTAGAACCTGTTCCCCGGAAGACCCCGCGCCAGTCGGAACGGTCTCACTCACTCACGCCGGGAACCATTCAAAATCACATTCACAAGAACGATGTCGTGCGTCCGCCGGGGTACAGATCGCCGCTCCCGCCGGGACCCCTGCGGGCTTCGCAGGGCGCCGGCGCGCCCAGAACGCGAACCCCTCCGGGGCGACGTCCGCGGGTGGTCACGGAAACCCCAGGTCACACCCCCGCCGCCGAAACACCGGTCTCCACCGTCCACAGTTGTCCACAGCCCCCCACCACCCCCACGCCCCTCCCCGCCACACTGTTTGCGGGGGAGCCCCCAGGGAGGGCGGGATACCGGGTTGCGCGCTGCGGGGGCTGCGGGGCTGCAGCTGCGAGCAGCAGCGGACATCACGCCCGAAAGCCCGCCGGCACCGAACCGCGTCGAACCCGGCTGGCGATGAGGGCTCCTTCAACCGCCGGGAGACAACCCTGAGCACCAGCCGACATCGGCCGGCTGGCGGTGAGGGTTGCCTCGAAGGGCTTGAGACAACCCTGAGCACCAGCCGGACACCGGGCGACGCGCCACGGCCGTGAGCGACAACGGACATCGCGGCCCAAGACCCACCAGCCCTGAACCGCGTCGAGCCCAGCTGGCGATGAGGGCCCCTTCAACCGCCGGGAGAGGATCCTCGGGAGAGGACCGACCGACGGCGGGGCGCTGCGTGGGGACTTTCGGCGCGCTGCGCACCACAACTCCACACACAGCAGAGCGAAAGCACGAGCGTGGGGACTTCGGCGCGCTGCGCACCACAACTCCACACGCAGCGGGGGTGAAGCTTGCGTGGGGACTTTCGGCGCGCTGCGTGGGCGCGGCTTTGCGGGCGTGAGGGGCTGCCTACCGGAAGGGGACGCTCCAGCCCGGATGCTGCGTCGCGGTCCGGGCGGGCCGGCTACGTCGCGTGGAGCCCCGGGACGTGGCCGCTGCGGTTGTGGAGGGGTAGGTCGTACCCCCGGGAAAAACTCGCGGCCCGGCGGAAGACCGCCGGGCCGTGAGCGAAAACGGTCCTACTTGCGCTTGCGGATCTCCTCGGCGGCCTGCGGGACCACCTTGAAGAGGTCGCCGACCACGCCGAAGTCGGCGAGTTCGAAGATCGGCGCCTCGGCGTCCTTGTTGACCGCGACGATGGTCTTCGAGGTCTGCATGCCGGCCCGGTGCTGGATCGCGCCGGAGATGCCCAGTGCGAGGTAGAGCTGCGGGGACACCGTCTTGCCGGTCTGGCCGACCTGGAACTGGTGCGGGTAGTAACCGGAGTCGACAGCGGCCCGGGACGCGCCGACGGCGCCGCCGAGCAGGTCGGCGAGCTCCTCGACCAGCTTGAAGTTGTCGGCGTTGCCGATACCGCGGCCGCCGGAGACGACGATCCCGGCCTCGGTGAGCTCGGGGCGCGAGCCCTTCTGCTCGGCGACCCGCTCGACGACCTTGGCCAGCTTGTCGGTGTCGGACACCGCGATGGTCAGCTGCTCGACCGCGGGGGTGGCCGCGGCCGGGACCGGGGTGGTCGAGTTCGGGCGGATCGTGACGATCGGCAGGCCCTTGGTGACCTTGGACTTGACGATCGTGGAACCGGCGAAGACCACCTGGGTCGCGGTGCCGTCGGCGGCCACGTCGACCGCGTCGGTCAGCAGGCCGTTGTCCAGCTTGATCGCCAGACGGGCGGCGATCTCCTTGCCCTCCTGGGTGGAGCCGAGCAGCACGGCGGCCGGCTGCACGCTCTTGACCAGCTCGGCGATCACGGTGGCCTTCGGGGCCACCAGGTAACCGTCGACCTCGTCGCCCTCGGCGGCGTAGATCTTCTCGGCGCCGAACTCGCCCAGCTTCGCGGCGAACGCGGCGGCCGCGCCGGCGCCACCGAGCACCACCGCGGACGGTGAGCCCAGCGTGCGGGCGATGGTCAGCATCTCGAGCGTGACCTTCTTGACGCCGGCGGCCTGCGAGGCCTCGACGACGACCAGTACCTCAGCCATGTCTCTAATCCTCCGGCTCAGACGAACTTCTCGGTGGCGAGGTACGCGACGAGCTCTCCGCCGCCGTTGCCCTCGTCGATGACCTTCGCGCCGCCGTTGCGGGCCGGGCGCTTCGCGAACTCCAGCACCTGGCTCGACGCGCCGGCGAAACCGACCTCGTCGGCGGCCACACCCAGGTCACCCAGGGTCAGGCTCTGCAGCGGCTTCTTCTTCGCGGCCATGATGCCCTTGAACGACGGGTACCGCGGCTCGTTGATGGTGTCCCAGACGCTGACGATGGCCGGCGTGGAGGCGGTGACCACCTCGTAGCCCTCGTCGGTCTGCCGCTCGATGGTCAGCTGCGAGCCGTCCACGGTCAGCTTGCGGGCACCGGTCAGCGCGGCCACACCCAGGCGCTCGGCCAGCATGTGCGGGACGACCTGGACCCGGCCGTCGGTGGACTCCGCGCCACACAGGATCAGGTCGGCGTTCAGCTGCCCGAGGGCCGCGGCGAGCACCTTGGAGGTGGCCACCGCGCAGGAGCCGTGCAGGGCGTCGTCCTGCACGTGGACGGCCTTGTCGGGGCCCATCGAGAGCGCCTTGCGGATCGAGTCGGTCGCACCGGCCGGGCCGACCGTGAGCACGGTCACCTCGCCGCCGTGCGCTTCCTTGATCTTCAACGCTTCCTCGATGGCGTATTCGTCCATCTCGTTGATGACGTTGCTCGCCGAGCCACGCTCGACGGTGTTGTCGCTCGCGCTCAGGGTGCGCTCGGCACCGGAGTCGGGCACCTGCTTCACCAGTACGACGATGTTCATCGCGCTACTACGACCCTCCTGTTTTGAACGCACCGTTGCGGTCGACCCAGTCCGCCGGACGGATTCGCTCGTGTTCGGCCGGCACCAGCCGCGGACATGTCGGCAAGGTTACCCGCCAGTAGCTTTGCTATTACCGGCCACCCAGAGTGACACACCTCACCCATCACGCGATCTCGATCGCTAGCATGGCCACGAGGAGGTGTCATGACATGTCCGGTCAAAATGCAACACTGTTGGACGGGGTGAACCTGCCCGGTCCCCATCCTCTCGCACGCCGCGCGGATGCGGAGCCGCAGTCCCATGGCCGATCCGGCCCGGACTCGCCGTGGTGCCGCTGCGGACGCCCGCGGGAGGCCTGCGTCAGTGACGAAGTCCGCAGTCTCTGGCACCACCTTCTTGACCCGATGGGTCAATAATCGGCCAGGTGTACGCCGTCCTGCGCCAGTGGTTCGACCCGGAGAGCGCCCACACCGAGGGGACCACCCCGGACTACCGGTTCTCGCTGGCCAACGAGCGGACGTTCCTGGCCTGGATCCGCACCGGGCTCGCGCTGATCGCCGGCGGGCTGGCCTGTGCCCAGTTCCTGCCGCCGCTGCCGATCGCCAAGCTCCGCGAGGTGATCGCCGTCTCCCTGCTGGTGCTCGGCGGACTGGTGGCCCTGCGTGCTGTTGATCACTGGGCCCGGGCCGAACGCGCCATGCGGCTCGGTGTCGACCTGCCCCGCTCCCGGTTCCCGGCGCTGCTCGCCATCGTGGTCGCGCTCGGCGCGCTGGTGCTGGTGATCACCGTGCTGGTCCGGGTGTTCAGCTGATGCGGGATCCGGGCGCCTCCGCGGAGCGCACCCGGCTGGCCTGGCGGCGCACCGGGATGTCCGCGGCCGTGGTCGCGCTGCTCGCCGCCCGCCCGGCGTTCCATCCCAGCGCCGGGCCGGCCGAGTGGCTGCTGGCCGGTGCCGCGATGGCCGGCTGGGCGGCCCTGGCGGCCATCGCCGTGCAGCGATCGCCCGGGCTGCGGGTCCGCCCGCCGAGGCCCGCGGGACGGTCGATCGGGGCCTATGCGGTGATCACGGCGGCCATCGCGGTCATCGGCGGGCTGGTTGTCATGCTCTGATCGTCGCCGGACGAGCTTCGACGGGGCATCATTGCCCCATGGTCCGGTTGTTCATCTTCTTGGCCGCGGTCGCGCTCGTCCTGCTGATCCTCGGGCTCATCGCCTGTCTGGCGGCGGAACGGGTCCGCGCCATGCCGCGGGTTCTCTGGGTGCTGGTCGTGGTGTTCATCCCACTGGCCGGCCCGATCGCCTATTTCCTGTGGGGCCGGCCGGTGAGCCCGGCGGCCCAGCGGCGGGCCACCCGTCCGTCCTCCCCCGACGACGACCCGGATTTCCTGCGCACCGTGGACAACGAGCAGTCCCGGCGCGACCGGGAACTGCTCGCCCAGTGGGAACGCGAGCTGCATCAGGACGACGAACCCTAGGCGCGGTCAGCGCAGACCGGGCTGGCCCAGCCCGGTCTGGTCCAGCCCGGGTCAGCTCAGCCCGGGTCAGCCCAGGTTGAGCAGGTTCGCAATTTCCTTCACGACGTTGTAGGCGTCCTGCTGCCACGTGTTGGGGCTGTTGTATCCGAACGCCACGACCAGAGCGACGATCGGCACGCAGAGCATCGTCAGCAGGCTGAGCAGCACCTGGAAGAACCGCAGCACCCGGCTCTTCTTGCGCCGTTTCGGTGCCGCCTGCGGCTGCCACTGCTGGACCGGCTGCTGCTGCGGTCGCTGCTGCGGCTGCTTTGCCGGTTTGGCCTGCTTCGACTTCTTCTGCTGCTTCTGCTGCGGGACGCTCGGCGGGCGCTGCGGGGCCACCACGGCCCGGCCGGAGACCGGTCCGGAGGCCGGGTGACCGGGCGACGGCGAGACCGGGCGGGACTGCGCCGGGGCCGCGGAGACCGGGCGGGCGTGCGCCACCACCGGCTGGGCGGGCCGGTTCCCGGCCGCTTTCGGCTTTTCCCGTACGGAGGCCTGGTTCGGTGTCCGCCCCTCGTGCTCGGGCGGCCGGGTCGCGACGGTGGCGTCCGGGTCGGGACGCCAGTGCAGCGGCTCGGCGTCCGGCCAGGGGTCGACCGCCGGGCGCAGATGGGCGGGCACAACGAGTTCCGGGCGGATCTCGGTCTCCCGGTTGTCCACGGTGGCCGGGATGTCCCGCGCGGTCTTCGTCGTTCCCGACGTCCTGGGCGCGGCCTGCGTGGGCGTGGCCACCGGGGTGCGTGTCGGGGTCTGCGGTGCGACCTGCGTCGCGGTCGCCTCCGGCCGGGTCTCCACGGCGGTGGGCGGGTTCTCCGCGGCGACCGCGGCACCCGGGCGGCGTTGCGGCAGACCGCCCGCGGCGGCGGCAGCGGCGGCTTCGACCTCCGCCTCGACGGCGGCCGGCACCGGGACCGTCAGCGCCGACCCGGCGGCCTCCGGGATCGAGGTGACCGCGACCGGCTGGGTCTGTGCCGGCGCCGACGGGTCGAGGGCCGGCAGGTCCGGCGTGGACACCGCGGTCGGCGGCATCCCCGGCTCGGCCTCGACCGGCCCGCCGAACTCCGGCATGCTCTGCGACGGCAGCCGCATCTCGGCGGTCGGCCCGGGCGCGGCCGGCTCGGAGGCCAGCAGTGCCGCTCCGGCCAGGATGCTGCCCTCGGCCACCACCAGCTCCGGCTGCTCGATCACCACCGGCGGCTCGCCCAGCTCGCGGTGCAGCAACGTGGCCACCAGCGGGATCCGGCTCGCCCCGCCGACCAGGAACACCCCGGCCAGCCGGCCCTCGGCCAGCTCGGCGAACGTCAGCAGGTTGCGGGTGATCCGGACGGTCTGCTCCAGCACCGGGCGGGCGACCTGCTCCAACTCCTCCCGGGTCAGGTGCACCTCGGTGTCCAGCAGCGGCACCACGAAGTCGGCGGACTGGGCGCGGGACAGTCGCTCCTTGGCGATCCGCACGTCGTCCCAGAGCTGCCGGCGGGCCCGGCGCTCCTCGATCGTGGACGGCTCCAGCAGCCGTTGCCAGGCGTCGGTCTGCAGGTGCTCGACGAGCGCCGCGTCCACGTCCAGGCCGCCCAGGTCGTCGCGCCCGTCGACGGCGAGCACCTCGAAACCGGTGGCGGTCCGGGAGACCAGGCTGGTGTCGAACGTGCCGGCGCCGAAGTCGTGCACCATCAGCACCGAGCCGATCGGCACCTCCCGGCCCAGCACCTCGGCGAAGTAGGTGGCCGCGGCGACCGGTTCGGCGACCAGCCGGGCGCCGGACAGGCCGGCCCGGGCGGCGGCCTCGGCGAGCAGGGTCCGCCGCGCGGCGCCCCAGCTGGCCGGGCAGGTCAGGGTGGTCTCCGGACGGTACGGACCGACCGCCCGGTGCCACTCCTCGACGACCCGGGCCAGCACCGCGGTGATCAGGTCGACGACACTGAACTCGCGCTCGCCGAGCAGCACCAGGCCGTCGTCGACGCGGCGTTTCGGGTTCGGCTCGAAGCGGGCCGGGTCGAGCCGGGCGCTGTGCACCGCGTCCCGGCCGACCAGCAGGTTCCCCTCCGCGTCGGCGAACACGGCGGAGGGCAGCAACGGGGAGCCGTCGACCAGGATCGGCCGTACCCGCCCGTCGGGCCACCGCGCGACGGCGACGGTGTTGGAGGTGCCGAAGTCGATGCCGAGGGCGACTTTCGGACCACCCTGGTCGATGGACATGAGCGCAGTCTAAGCGGTGCCTGTGTGGCGTGGATGAAGCCGCCGCCGTCCGATGAACGTCGGTGACGCTTCTCCGGCGGAAGCGGTGACGCCTTTCACCCGATCGTCGCCGGCGACGCTCCGATGAGTGCTGTTTCGACGCCGGTCCGTGACGGGTATTGGCTACATTGGTTCCCCTGGGGAGGACAGATGACCACGTACTACCGGGACCCCGAAGTACTGATCACCTCGTCCGGCGTGCACATGAACGGGCGCCAGTTCCGGCTGTCCGACCTGATCCAGGTCTGGCACACCCGGGGCGCCCGATCCTGGTCGGTGATCGCCAAGCGTGGCGCGCTGGGCCTGACCATCCTGCTGCCGCTGCTGCTCGGCGCGCTGGCCATCGGGGTGGCGCTGCTGGTGCACGCGAGCACGCCGCATACGATCGCGCTCGTGATCGGCGGGGTGCTGGTCGGGCTGGCCGTGGTTCCGGTCGCCGATCTGGTGCTGGAGCGGGTCGACAGGTCGTACGACTCGGGGAGCCGCACCATGGAGATCTGGGGACGGGTGAGCGCCGGCCGCGTGCTGCTGCTGCGTACCACCGACGCGCAGCGGTTCGGGCGGATCTACCGCGCGCTCGAGCGGGCGCTGGAGCCGGCGGTGCGGCCGTGAAGAAGGACGCCGCCGGGCTGGTCACCCTGCTCGCCACGAGCGGGGTGCTGCACTTCGTCGCGCCCAAGCCGTTCGACGCGATCGTGCCGAGGTCGCTGCCGGGTTCCGCGCGGACGTGGACGTACGTCAGCGGGGTCGCCGAGCTGGCGGTCGCCGCGGCGATCGCGCACCCCCGGACCCGGAAGGCCGGCGGGCTGGCCGCGGCCGCGCTGTTCGCGGCGGTCTTCCCGGCGAACGTCAAGATGGCCTGGGACTGGCGGCACGCGTCGCCGGTCAAGCGGGCCGTCGCGTTCGGCCGGCTGCCCGCGCAGGCTCCGCTGATCGCCTGGGCGCTGCGCGTCTCCCGCTGAAGTCTGTTGATTTCGCCTGAAAGGCCGGGCGGAATTCGGCACGATCAAGGCACCATGAGAGCCACGCGGATACGCCCCACCGGAGTCGAACGTGCCTTCGGCGACCACGAGATGATCGTCACCAAGACCGACACCCGTGGCGTGATCACGTACGTCAACGACGTCTTCGTCCGGGTCTCCGCGCTGTCCGAGTGTGACGCGGTCGGCCAGCCGCACAGCGTGATCCGGCACCCGGACATGCCCCGCGCGGTGTTCAAGCTGCTCTGGGACACGCTCGGCGAGCAGCGGGAGATCTTCGCGTACGTGCAGAACCTGGCCACCGACGGCGCGCACTACTGGGTGCTGGCCCACGTCACGCCGTCGTACGACCTGGGCGGCCGGGTGGTCGGCTACCACTCGAACCGCCGGCACCCGACGCCCGGTGCGGTCACCGCGGTGAGCGCCCTGTACACGAAGATCCGGGCCGCCGAGTCCCGGGAGAGCCACACCCCGGACGCGGTCACGGCCGGCTACCGGGCGCTGCAAGACACGCTGAACGAGCACGGCATGACGTACGACGAGCTGGTCTGGTCGCTCACCAACGGATCCGGCCGGTGAGGCGGCGGCCTCCCCCGGTCGCGGCGCCGGACCCCGCGCTGCCGGCGATCACCGAGACCTGCCGGCGGATGGCGGCCGGCGACTTCGAGGCGCGGCTCGCCCCGATCGGCGACTCCGAGGCCGCGGTCGCCGCCCGGTCCGCGGTGAACAACCTGCTGGACCGGATCGACGCGTTCGCCCGGGAGGCCGGCGCCGCCTCCGCCGCGGCCGCCGAGGGCCGCTTCTACCGGCGGTTCCTGACCACCGGGCTGCAGGGCACGTTCCGGTCGTCGGCCGAGCAGATCAACGACTCGGTGACCGCGATGCGCCGCAACGCCGACAAGATCGCCGAGGCCACCCGGGCCCGGCTGTCCCTGGCCGACGCGCTGGAGTCCACCGTGCTGACCGTTTCCGAGCAGGTGGCGACGGCGGCGACCGAGATGGGCGCGTCGGCGAACGGGCTGGCCAGCTTCGCCCGGGGCGCGGTCAGCGACGCCGAGCGCGGGCTGGACACGGTCACGTCACTGCGCAGCGCGTCCGAGGAGATCCGGAACGCGGTCGACCTGATCAACCAGGTGGCCTCGCAGACCCGGTTGCTGGCGCTGAACGCGACGATCGAGGCGGCCCGGGCCGGCGAGGCGGGGCTCGGCTTCAGCGTGGTCGCCAACGAGGTGAAGACCCTCGCGAACGAGACCAGCGCGTCCAGCGAGGAGATCATGGGGCAGGTCAACACGGTGCAGCAGGCGGCCGCCGACGCGGTCGGCGTACTGGAGGCGGTCACCCACAGCTTCCGCGAGATCAACAACCTGATCGACGGGATCGCGGTCGCGGTGGACGGCGGCGGCGCGGCCGGGACCACCGGCCTGTCCCAGCTGGCCGAGGTCCTGCGCGCCGAGGTCACCCGCTTCCTCGCGACCGCCCGCCAGGAATGACGCCTCAGCCCTCGAAGAGGGCTTCGATCTCCGCACGGTCCGGCAGTGCGTTGCTTGCGCCAATTTTTCGTACGGAAGCAGCGCCGGCCGCGTTCGCCCAGCGCACCGCGTCGAGCAGGTCACGCCCCTCGGCCCAGGCGACCGCGAGCGCGCCGGTGAACGCGTCACCGGCGGCCGTGGTGTCGGCCACCTCGACCGCGAACGCCGGCACCTGCACGTCCTGGCCGTCCCGGTCGGCGTAGCGGGAACCGGCACCGCTGAGCGTCAGCACCACCCGGGGCACCAGGGCGAGCAGCGCGGCCATGTCGGACGCGTCCTCGCCGCCGGTGATCGCGCGGGCCTCGGTCTCGTTCACCACCAGCAGGTCGACCTGCTCGAGCAGGCCGGGCGGCAGCTCCATGGCGGGCGCGGCGTTGAGCACGGTCCGGGTCCCGGCAGCGCGGGCCGCGGTCAGCGCCTCGGCCACCGTCGCCAGCGGGATCTCCTGCTGGCACAGCAGCACGTCGGCGTCCGCAATGCAGGCGCGCTCCTCGTCGCTGAGGCCGAGGAACGTCCGGTTGGCGCCCGGGCTGACCAGGATCGCGTTCTCACCGGCCCGGTCCACCATGATCACGGCGACGCCGGACGGTCCGTAGCTGGTCCGCAGGTGGGTGGTGTCCACCCCGGTGGCGGCGAGCCGCGAACCCAGGGTGACCCCGAACGAGTCCGAGCCGATCGCACCCAGGAACGTGGTCGCGCCACCCGCCCGGGCGGCGGCGATCGCCTGGTTGGCGCCCTTGCCGCCGGGGGTCATCACGAAGTCGTCGCCGAGCACGGTCTCCCCCGGCCGGGGCAGCCGCGGGGCCAGCCCGACCAGGTCCATGTTCGCGCTGCCGACGACGACCACCTTCGGTACGGCCACGTCAGCCCGCTCGCGCCGTGTAACGATCGCCGAACCGGTCGACGACCAGCGGCAGCCCGAACGTCTTCGACAGGTGCTCGGCGGTCATCACCTCACCGAGCCGGCCGGCCGCCACCACGTTGCCCTCGCGCAGCAGCAGTCCGTGGGTGAAGCCCGGCGGGATCTCCTCGACGTGGTGGGTGACCAGCACCATGGCCGGCGCGTCCGGGTCGAGGGCCAGCTCGGTCAGGTGGCCGATCAGCACCTCCCGGCCGCCCAGGTCGAGACCGGCGGTCGGCTCGTCGAGCAGCATCAGCTCGGGGTCGGTCATCAGCGCACGGGCGATCTGGGTGCGCTTGCGCTCGCCCTCGGAGAGGGTGCCGAACTCGCGGTCCACGAAGCCGCTCATGCCCAGCTGCTCGAGCAGCTGCCGGGCGCGGGCGACGTCCTGCGGGTCGTACTCCTCGCGCCAGCGGCCGACCACCGACCAGGCGGCGGTGACCACCACGTCGATGACCTTCTCGTCCGGCGGGATCCGGTCGGCCAGCCGGCCGGTGGTGATCCCGACCCGGGTGCGCAGCTCGGTGATGTCGGTGCGGCCCAGGCGCTCACCCAGCACCCACGCCTGACCGCGGGTCGGATGCAGCCGACCGGACGCGATGTTGAGCAGGGTGGTCTTGCCGGCGCCGTTCGGGCCCAGCACCACCCATCGCTCATCCAGCTCGACCTGCCAGGACAGGCTGTTGATCAGTGGATTCCCGCCGCGGACCACGGTGACGCGGTCGAACGCGATGACGGTGTCCTCGTCGGGCGGAACGGTTACGGCAGCCTCAGGCACGCCGTCCATCCAACCACGTGGACGCGGCGGATCCGTACGGCGTGCCGGTCGTTACACCCGTCAGTCCGTCGTCGAGCCGAAGACCTCGTCGCGGACCGCGTCCAGGGCGGTGCGCAGCGCGCCGTGCAGCACCGGGTCGGTGGCCACCCCGGTCACCACGACCTTCGGCGAGACCAGCGTTATCGCGGCGACCTCGCGTTCCACCCGCTCGGCCAGCGCCGGCCCGCCGGCCCGGCCCACGTCACCGGCCAGCACCACCAGCGGCGGGTCCAGCACCAGGCAGATGGCGGCGACACCGAGCGCGAGACGCCGGGCCAGCTCGTCCAGGACCGGCTCACCGGCCGTACCGGCGGCGACCGCGGCCCGGACCACGTCGGCGGCCTCGGCGCCGCGGAACCCGTGCTGCTTGCCGACCGCCTTGACCGCCTCGGCCGCGGCCAGGGTCTGGAAGGCGCCCTTCACCCCGCGCTTCGAGGCGTTGTGCGGCACGTCCGCGCCACCGACCGGCAGGTAGCCGATCTCACCGGCGGCGCCGGTCGCCCCCTGGTGCAGGCGGCCGTCGATGACGCTGGCCAGACCGATGCCCCGGCCGATCCAGACCAGCGCGAAGTCGGTCACCCCGGTCGCCGCACCGGTGCTCGACTCGGCGATCGCGGCCATGTTCACGTCGTTGCCGAACACCACCGGGGTGCTCAGGTCCCGGCGCAGGTCGGCGAGCAGGCCGCGGTGCCAGCGGGGCAGGTCCCAGGCGAACGAGATCTCACCGGACTGCGGGTCGACGAGGCCGGGGGTGCCGAGCACGACACGGCGTACCGAAGTGATGTCGGTCCCGGCGTCGCTCGCGGCCTGGACCACCGCCTGGTGCACCACGCCGACCGGGTCGTCGGTGTCCTTGGTGCTCAGCTCGGCCCGCCCGATCACCGCGCCGGTGATGTCGGCGCAGGCGGCGATCACGGTGTCCGGGCCGACGTCCACGCCGATCACGTGGGCGCTGCCCGGTGTCACCGAGTAGAGCTGGGCGTTCGGGCCGCGGCCACCGGCCTGCTCACCGACCCGGCGGACCAGGCCGCGCTCCTCGAGACGTTCCACCAGTTGCGAGGCGGTGACCTTGCTGAGGCCGGTCAGCTCGCCGAGCTGGGCCCTGGTCAGGGGACCCCGGGTCAGCAGCAGGTCCAGCGCGGCGCGGTCGTTGAGGGCGCGCAGCAACCGGGGCGTGCCCGGAAGGCGAGTGGCGGCCATGACTCGATCCCCTAATACTAAAGATTCTTTCCTGTTACAGTGTCGGCGCTCAACACGCAGCCGCAGCGTAACGGTCGGCAATGTTGCCCGTCCGTACGGTGGCTATCGACTCCGAGCGATCATGGCAGCTCGCGGCCCCTGGTGGCCAGAGCCTCGTCACCGGAAGGACACCATGGCCATCGACCCCGGGCTGCGCCGGCTCGCCCTGCGCACCCTGCTCGCCGCTTTCCCCGGGCCGTCCGCGCCGGGCTGGGCGCTGGACCTGCTCGCCGACGGCCTGGCCGGGCACACCCTGTTCGGCACGAACGTCGTCGATCCCGCACAGCTCGCCGCGCTGACCGCGAAACTGCGCTCGGCCCGCCCGGACGCGCTGATCGCGATCGACGAGGAGGGTGGCGACGTCACCCGGTTGGGTCACCGCCGCGGCAGCGCGCACCCCGGGAACGCCGCCCTCGGCGCGGTCGACGACCCGGATCTCACCCGCCGGGTGTACGCCGCGATCGGCGCCGACCTGGCCGCGGCCGGCGTCAACCTGAACCTGGCGCCGACCGTCGACGTGAACACCGCCGCCGAGAACCCGATCATCGGGACCCGCTCGTTCGGCTCGGACCCCGCCCTGGTGGCGCGGCACACCGGCGCCGCGGTGACCGGCCTGCAGTCGGCCGGGGTCGCGGCGTGCGCCAAGCACTTCCCCGGCCACGGCGCGACGGTCACCGACTCGCACCTGGAGTTGCCGACCGTGGACGCGCCCCTCGACCTGCTGCGCACCCGCGACCTGCCCCCGTTCGCGGCGGCGGTCCAGGCCGGGACCCGCGCGATGATGAGCGCGCACATCCGGGTGCCGGAGCTGACCGGCGACGGCCCGGCGACGTTCAGCCGCGCCGCCCTGCAGGGCGTGCTGCGCGACGAGTACGGTTTCCGCGGCGTGATCGTCACCGACGCGCTGGAGATGCGCGGGGCGGCCGGCGCGGCGGGCGGGATCCCGCAGGCCGCGGTGCTGGCCCTGGCGGCCGGCGCCGACCTGCTGTGCATCGGCGCCCTGGTGGACCGGGACCTGGTGCTCGCGGTCGCCGACGAGGTGGCGGCAGCGGTCCGGGACGGTCGGCTGGCGCTGGAGCGGCTGGAGGAGGCCGCGGAACGCAACGCGGAGCTGGCCTCGTGGGCGGCGCTGTCCCGGGTCACCCGGGCGGGCGCTGCCGCACCCCTCGCCGCGGCACCTCTCGCCGCTGCGCCTCTCGCCGCCGCGCCTCTCGCCGCTGCGGCTGCGGCTGCGGTGCTGCCGGGTGTTCCGGCAGTTGCCGGGGCGGCTATCGCCGCGGCTCTTCCCGGCGTGCCGGCGGTGGCCGGCTCGGACCGTGCCGAGGCCGCTCTCACCTCTGCTGAGCTAGGGATCGTCGCCGCGCGGCGGGCGCTGCTGGTCGAGGGTGACCCGGCCGCGGTGACCGGGCCGCTGGTGGTCCAGCTGATCAGCGGGTTCTCGATCGCCGAGGGCAAGGTGCCGTGGGGGTTGCGCCCGTTCCTCGACGGGGTCGAGCAGGTCGACGCCGTCGCCTCGGAGATCACCGCGGACGAGCTGATCGCCCGGGCCGCCGGTAGGCCGATCGTGCTGGTCGGCCGCCGGGTGCATCAGGCCGCGGCGAGCCGCGCGCTGGCCGAGAAGCTGTCCGCGGCCTGGCCGACCGCGATCGTCGAGATGGGCTGGCCCTCACCCTGGCGCCCGGACGGCGCGCGGGCCTTCCTGGTCACCCACGGCGCGAGCCGGGCCAGCGCCCGGGTCGCCGCCGAGGCCCTCGGCTTGATCACCCAACGTTACGCCGACGCACCGTGACGCTCCGTATCTAGTATCCGAAAAAAAGGACTACCGACGGATAAATACACTCATCCGAACGGCCAAAGCCTACGCTCAGCACTTCCTCGTCGGAGCGTGAGTCACGTAGCGTCATGTCCGCAGGTGGATCTGGGGAGTTCGCGGGATCGCCTCGGGACAAGTGCGCCCCGCGACGCTAGGGGTGAGCCGGGCACGGCGGACTTCGGGAGCAGTCCACCGCCGCCCGGCTCACCTGCGCCACTTTCTTACGTCCATCTGCCCGCGGTGCCGCCACCCGCGGAGCACCGCAACCCCAGCGTGTGAAGTTTCGGCGCGCACCGCACCCAAACTCCCCACGCAGCGCCCCCAACCACCCAACGTGTGAAATTGCGGCGCGCACCGCGCCCAAACTCCCCACCCAGCCGGTGAGCGACGCGCACCTGAGCCGCTTCTTGCGCCGCGCTGCTCCCCGCACCCCGCTCCAGCGCCCGTTTCTTGCGGTCGCCGCTGCACGAGGAGCGGTCGGTGCCGTGCGTTCTTCCGCAGTGGGTTTTCCACAGTTCGCGGTTGTCCACAGGGGTCGGGGCAGACTCTCGCCACGCGCAGAAGAGTGCTGGGCATGCGACAACTCGACGAGATCAGCCGACGCCAACGCGGGGTGGTGACCCGGCAGCAGGCGCTGAAGGCCGGCATCAGTTCGGACGTTCTGCGCGGCCGGGTGATGACCGGACGCTGGCAGCGGCTGATGCCCGCTACCTACGCGACTTTCCCCGGCCGGCCGCCACCCGCCGCCCTGCGCTGGGCCGCCGTCCTCCACGCCGGCACCGGAGCGATGCTCTGTCACCGTTCCGCGGCGGAGGAGGCCGGGCTGATCTTGGAGGAGGCCGCACAGGAAGCCGGGACGCTGACGATGGGCTGCCGGCGCGGCCCGGTCCACGTGCTCATCCCGGAGAGACGGCGGATCCGCCCGGTGCCCGGCATCGTGGTGCACCGTTCCCGGCACGCCTCGATCCGGCGCCATCCACGGCGGCGCCCGCCGCAGACCCGGCTGGAGGAGACCGTCCTCGACCTGGCCTCGACCGCGGCCGACGTGGAGGAGGCGATGCACTGGATCACGGTCGCCTGCGCCCGGCGGCTCACCACACCGGATCTGATCGCCGAGGCCCTGACCCGCCGCTCCCGGATGGCCCGGCGAGAAGCGGTGACCACCCTGCTGGCGCACGCCACCACCGGCCACACACCGGCGCTGCCCGATTGGCCGGCACCCTGAACCCCCGCGGCCCACCACCCCCGGCCGGCCCGCCGTGCCCGCGCGGCCCACCACCACCGGCCGGGCCGCCGTGCCCGCGCGAGCAAGCACCACCGGCCGGGCCTCCGTGCCCGCGCGAGGCCAGCACCACGAGCCGGACCGCCGAGTCTCACCACGAGTCGGCCGTCCCCGCGCTGTCCCGCCGTGGCGCATCCCCCTGCCAGGCGCCACGGCTCGTTCCGCGAGACCAGGAAAGGAGCGAGCAGAACTGCCGGCGGCAACCGGCAGGCCCGGCATCCGTGCGCCGGGCAGCAACCCGGGATCGGGACATCCCGGGCGGTCGGCCGGGGCGCAAGCCCCGGCCGACCTCAAAGCCCCGGCCGACCTCAAAGCCCCGGCCGACCTCAAAGCCCCGGCCACCGACGAGCGGCTCCGATCGCCGCCGAGAGGATCAGGCCGCCGGCGAGAGGAATGCCGCCGAGAGGATCAGGCCGACGACAAGAGGAATACCGCCGAGAGGATCAGCTCGCTGATGAGGTTTTCACCAGCGTGCGGATCTGGCGGAGCAGGACCGACAGCGCCGCCAGATCTGCCGGTGAGTCGTCCACGTCGCCCATCGCGTTGGAGGCCCGGGCGATCGACGCCGCGTTCACCTGCTCCCACTGGGAGACACGGTCCTCCGGGGCCACCGTGGCCTCGGTCGACTGCAGGACCTCGGCCGTGAGTGCGGCCAGGGCCGCGTACAGGTCGTAGCGGAGGGCCATCCGGGCCAGGGTCTGCCAGCGGTCGCCCCGCGGGAGGCGGGAGATGTGCGACAGGAGCGCGTCGACGCCGAAGCGTTCCGAGAGGACGAAGTAGACCTTCGCCACCTCGGTGACGTCCCGGTCGATGCCGGCCGCCGTCTCCAGGATGTCCAGCAGGCCGAAGCCGTAGAACACCCGGCTGATCGCGTCGGCGATGTCGGACGGCACGCCCTTCTCGGCCAGGGTCGCGACGCGCTGCTCGAACGAGCGGCGTTCCGCGCCGACGAGCACCTCCGGCAGCTGGGGCAGCAGGGTCGCGACGCCGGGGCGCAGCTTGGCGATCTCGCCGGCCACGTCGACCGGGGAGCGCCGGGTGCTGACCAGCCAGCGGACCGCGCGGTCGAGCAGCCGCCGGGTCTCCAGGAAGACCAGCGTCTGCGCGGGCGTCGGCACCCGGTTGTCCAGCGCCTCGGCGGCCGCCCAGATCTCCGGGAGGCCGTAGACGTCGCGGATCACCACGTACGCGCGGATCACGTCGGCGGCGGAGGCACCGCTCTCCTCCATGGCGCGGAAGACGAACGACGTGCCGCCCCGGTTGACCACCTCGTTGACCAGCGAGGTCGAGATGATCTCGCGGCGCAGGCGGTGGCCGGCCATCCGGGCGGCGTACCGCTCGCGCAGCGGGGTCGGGAAGTACCGGTGCAGCACCTGGTTGGTCCAGGCCTCGTCGACCAGCTCGTCGGCGAGCACCTCGCGCTCCAGGTTGATTTTCACGTACGCGAGCAGCACCGCGAACTCCGGCGCGCTCAGCCCCTCGCCGGCCTCGTGCCGGGCGGCCAGCTCCTTGTCGGTGGGCAGCGCCTCGAGCTCCCGGTTCAGCACACCCCGCTGCTCCAGGGTGGTCAGCATCCGGCGGTGCACCGGCAGCAGCGAGTGCGCCTGCGACCGTGCGTTGCCGAGCGCCGTCGCCTGCTCGTAGTTGTCCCGCAGCACCAGCGCGCCGACCTCGTCGGTCATCGCGGCCAGCAGCTCGTCCCGCTCGGGCATCGACAGTTCGCCGTCGGTGACCGCCCCGCCGAGCAGGATCTTGATGTTGACCTCGTGGTCGGAGCAGTCCACCCCGGCCGAGTTGTCGATGAAGTCGGTGAACACCCGGCCACCGGCCCGGGCGAACTCGATCCGCCCGCGCTGGGTCAGCCCCAGGTTGCCGCCCTCGCCGACCGCCTTGACCCGCAGCTCGGCCCCGTTCACCCGGATCGCGTCGTTGCCCTTGTCGCCCACGTCGGCGTGCGATTCGGCGGCCGCTTTCACGTACGTGCCGATGCCGCCGTTGAAGAACAGGTCGACCGGCGCCTTGAGGATGGCCCGCATCAGCTCACCGGGGCTGATCGCGGCGGCCTCGCCGGGCAGGTCGAGCGCCGCCCGGACCTCCGCGCTGACCGGGATCGACTTGGCCGTCCGCGGGTAGATCCCGCCGCCCTCGCTGATCAGCTTGGCGTCGTAGTCGGCCCACGACGAGCGCGGCAGGTCGAACAGCCGCTGCCGTTCCGCGTACGACAGAGCCGCGTCCGGCGCCGGATCCAGGAAGATGTGCCGGTGGTCGAACGCCGCCACCAGCCGGATGTGCCGCGACAGCAGCATGCCGTTGCCGAAGACGTCGCCGGACATGTCACCGACGCCGACCACGGTGAAGTCCTCGGTCTGGGTGTCCTTGCCCAGGTCGCGGAAGTGCTTCTTGACCGACTCCCAGGCGCCCCGGGCGGTGATACCCATCTTCTTGTGGTCGTAGCCCGCGGAGCCCCCGCTGGCGAACGCGTCGCCGAGCCAGAACTCCTTGCGGACCGAGATCTCGTTGGCGATGTCGCTGAACGTCGCGGTGCCCTTGTCCGCGGCCACCACCAGGTACGGGTCGTCGCCGTCGTGGCGCACCACGTCGTGCGGCGGCACGATCTTGCCGCTCAGGATGTTGTCGGTGACGTCCATCAGCGCGGTGATGAAGCGCTTGTAGCACTCCACCGCCTCGTCCCGGTCGCCCGGCTTCTGCTTGAGCACGAAGCCGCCCTTGGCGCCGACCGGCACGATCACCGAGTTCTTCACCATCTGCGCCTTGACCAGCCCGAGCACCTCGGTCCGGAAGTCCTCCCGGCGGTCCGACCAGCGCAGGCCACCGCGGGCGACGGCGCCGAAGCGCAGGTGCACACCTTCGAAACGGGGTGAGTAGACGAAGATCTCGTACTTCGGGCGGGGCTGCGGCAGGTCCGGGATGGCCTCCGGGTTCAGCTTGAACGCGACGTAGGACTTGGGCCGCCCGTCCGCACCCCGCTGGAAGAAGCTGGTCCGCAGGGTCGCCTCGATCAGGGTCAGGTACGACCGCAGGATCCGGTCCTGGTCGAGGCTCTCCACCTGGTCGAGCAGCTCGGTGACCTGCACCGCGACCTCGGACGACCGGCGCACCCGCTCCGACTCGCCGATCTGCAGCGCGGGCGAGAACCGCACCTCGAAGAGCTGCACGAGCAGCCGGGCGATCTCCGGGTACGCGATGAACGTCGATTCCAGGTACCGCTGCGAGAAGACGCTGCCCGCCTGGCGCAGATATTTCGCGTACGCCCGGAGCACCACCACCTGCCGCCAGGTGAGCCCGGCCCGCAGCACCAGCTCGTTGAAACCGTCCACCTCGGCCTCACCGCGCCAGGCGGCCGCGAACGCGTTCTCCACCTGTGGTCGCACCTCACCCAGCTCCCGGTGCACCTTGGGCGGGGTCAGGCCGAAGTCGTACAGGTAGACCAGCCCGTCGTCGCGGCGGATCTCGTACGGCCGCTCGTCGCTGACCTGCACGCCCAGCGAGTGCAGCACCGGCAGCACGGCGGAGAGCATCATCGGCTCGCCGAACCGGTACACCTTGAACCGGATGTCGTGCTCGTCCGGCTCCGGTGCCCCGTCGGCGCCGAGCTTGCGCCGCCGGTAGAGGTGCATCTCCAGCTGGCCGGGCTCCTCGAGCAGCTCCAGCTTGGCCAGGTCCTGCATGCCCTCGTACGGCGTGTGCCCGTTCTTGTAGCTCTCCGGGTAGGCGTGCGCGTACCGGTTGAACAGGTTCTTGGCCGGCTCGTCGCCCAGCTTGCGCTCGAGCACCAGGGAGAAGTCGTCGTCCCACATCCGGGTGGCGTCGGCGAGCAGCTCGGCGAGTGTGTTCGGGTCGAGGTTCCCGGGTGGCGCGGCCGGGTCGGTGCGCACGATGAAGTGCACCCGCGCCAGCATCCGCTCGGTCACCCGGGTGGTGTAGTCGACGCCGACGCCGTTCAGCTCGCGCAGCAGGATCTCCTGCATGCGCAGCCGGTTGCCGGTGGTGAACCGGTCCCGGGGCAGGTAGATCAGGCAGGAGATGAACCGCCCGTACCCGTCCCGGCGCAGGAACAGGCGCAGCTGGCGACGGCCGGCCATCCGCAGCACGCCGATGACCGCCTCGTACAGATCATCGGTTTTGATCTGGAACAACTCGTCGCGCGGATAGGTCTCCAGGATCTGCAGCAGGTCCTTGCCGGAGTGCCCGCGCGGCGACAGGCCGGAGCGGTCCATCACCTCGGTGACCTTGCGCTTGACCACCGGCAGCTGCCGGACGCTGGTCCGGTACGCCGAGCTGGAGAACAGGCCGAGGAAGCGGCGCTCGCCGGTGACGTTGCCCTCGCGGTCGAAGACCTTGACGCTGATGTAGTCGAGATAGGCGGAGCGGTGCACGGTGGCCCGCGAGTTCGCCTTGGTGATCACCAGCAGCCGCTTCTCCATGGCCCGCTGGTACGCCTCCGGCGCCATCGTGTCGAGCCGCCGCGGCCGGCTCTCGCCACGCAGGATGCCCAGACCGGTGCCGTGCACGGCGGTCAGGACCCCGCCGTCGAGCCGGTACTCGCGGTACCCGAGGAACGTGAAGTGATCGTTCGCCAGCCACTTGAGCAGCTCGATCGAGTCGGTGACGTCCTTCTCCGGGACCGGGAGCCGCTTCTCCGAGCCACGGGCGGCAGCCAGCTCGTCGGAGATCACCAGGGCCCGCTGCTTCATCCGCGGCCAGTCCTCGACCGCCTCGCGCACGTCGGTGAGCACCCGGCGGACCTCGTTGAGCAGCTGCTCGCGGGCCTCGGCGCGGCGGACCGGGTCGATCTCGATCCGGATCCAGCTCTCCACCAGGTCGCCCTCGATGGCGTCGTCCGGTTCGACGTCCGACTCCAGCTCGCTGAGCGCGCCGAGCGGCTCGCGCCGCACCACGATCAGCGGGTGCACCATCAGGTGGACCTGCAGGTTGTGCGCGGTCAGCAGCGCTATCACCGAGTCGACCAGGAACGGCATGTCGTCGGTGACGATCTGCAGCACGGTGTGCGACTGCGACCCGGTCGGCTCGGTGAGCGCGAGCTTCAGCTCGCCCGGCAGCCGGTTGCGGGCCAGGTCGCGGTGCTCGACCGCGGCCCGGTACATCTCCTCCGGGGTGTACCCGATCAGCTCCTCGTCGGGTGCGAACCGCCAGAAGCGGCCGACCAGCAACGCCGTGCCGTGATCCTCGCCGGCCCGCTCGAGCGCCTGAGCGACCATCCGCTCGGCGTTCGGCAGCGGTTCGTCGAGCTCATCGGGGTCGCTGGAGGTGCCGAGCCGCCCGGTGAGGGCGAGCCCGGGACCTGGCCCCGGTAAGTCGGGCACAGAGTGATCAGAATCGGCCCCTGCCTGATCGGCGACAGCCATGGTCCGGCGCTCCCCTCACCCACCGCACTGTGGGTTCTGAACGTGTCGGGCACAGCGTAGAACGCCCGGGTGCGACTGCTTCACACCCAGGGTGTGCCAGCCCGACAGGTGGGCTGATATGCGAGGTATCGACCGGTGCCGGGCGGCGCGAACCGGCTTGCGGCGGCTACCGTTCCGGGAAGTCCTGCCAGTCGTACCCTCGGGGGGAAACCTCATGCGCCGCGCCACCATCGGATTGACGACTCTGCTCGTGCTGGTCACGAGCGGACTGGCCGGCTGCTCCGAGGACGAGCCACAGGACACCGTCGTGGACTTCCTCAACGGCTGGAAGAACGGCGACCTGAGCAAAGTCGGCTTTCTGACCGCGGCCGGCCAGAAGATCGCCGCGACCGAGGTGCTGACCGGGATCACGTCGTTCTACGGCGACCTCAAGGACCAGCCGCTGGACGTCGCGGTGGCCGGCGACGCCAAGGTCACCGGCGACGACTCGACCACCCCGATCGACGTGAAGTGGACCCTGCCCGGCAACGTGACCTGGGCGTACCGGTCCGCGGTCCGGATGACCAAGGGCAAGGACGCCTGGCAGGTGATCTGGGAACCCGCCGTGCTCCAGCCCGACCTGCAGCCCGGCGAGAAGTTCCGGCTGCGCCGGGTCGCCGCCCAGCGCGGCACCATCCTGGACGCCACCGGCAAGGCGCTGGTCGGGCCGCAGGAGGTGGTGGTGGTCGGGGTCAGCCCCGAGAAGATCAAGGATCTGCCGTCGCTGACCACGTCGCTCGCCGCGGCGTTCAAGAAGATCGCCGTGGATGTCGACCTCGCCACGCTCAAGGCCCGGGTCGCCAAGGCCGACGACGGCGCCTTCCTCGATCTGGTCAGCCTGCGCCGGGCCGACTACAACAAGATCAGAGATATCGTACGACCACTGCCGGGCACCGTCTTCCGTGAGGAGACGCGCCAGCTCGCGCCCACCCGCGTCTTCGCCCGGGCCCTGCTCGGGTCGGTCGAGCCGGCCACCAAGGACGACCTGGACACCCGGCCCGACGAGCTGGCCGTCGGTGACCAGGTCGGGCACGGCGGCCTGCAGGGCAAGTACGACAAGCAGCTGCGCGGCGTACCCGGTCTGGCCGTGGTGATCTCCGCGGAGGCCGCCGACGAGTCGGTCGAGGAGTCCCCGGTCTTCACCTCGAAGCCGGTCGACGGCACGTCCGTGAAGATCACCCTGGACACCGCCACCCAGAACGCGGCCGACCAGGCGCTCGCCATCCAGAAACAGCCAAGCTCGCTGGTGGCGCTGCGGGTCAGCGACGGCGCGGTGCTCGCGGTGGCGAACGGGCCCGACCCGGGCGGGGTGAACACCGCGCTGACCGGCCAGGTGCCGCCCGGCTCCACCTACAAGATGATCTCGGCGTACGGGCTGCTGGCCTCGAAGAAGGTCACCGCGGACACGGTGGCCGACTGCCCGAAGACCCGGACCGTCGACGGCCGGACGTTCAAGAACTCGCACGACGAGGCGCTCGGCAAGGTGCCGTTCCACGTCGACTTCGCCAAGTCGTGCAACACCGCGTTCGTCGGGCTGTCACCGACGCTGGGCGCGGACGGGCTGGCGAGTGCGTCCAGCGCGCTGGGCATCGGCGGGGGCTGGGACATCGGGCTCGACGCGTACACCGGAAAGGTCTCACCCGGAGCGACGCCCACCGAACTCGCGGCCGCCACCTTCGGTCAGGGCAGCACCGCGGTCAGTCCGATCGCGATGGCCGCCGCGACCGCGGCGGTCGCCAAGGGCGCGTTCCAGGCGCCGAAGCTGGTGCTGGACCCGGCGCCCGCGGCCGGCGCCGCGCCCGGCGCACTGGACGCGGCCGCGCTGGACGCCTTGCGGTCGATGATGCGCGAGGTGGTCACCTCAGGCACCGGTACGGCGTTGAAGAGTGTCCCGGGCAAGCCGGTCTACGGCAAGACCGGCACCGCCGAGTTCGCCGACGACTCGGAGGAGACGCACTCCTGGTTCATCGGCTACCAGGGTGACGTCGCCTTCGCCGTGATGGTGCAGAAGGGCGGCGCGGGCTCGGAGGCGGCGGTGCCGATCGTGAAGCGCTTCCTGACCACCCTGGCCAAGTGACGGCAGGCCCGACGAACTGGCGTCAGGCGACGCTGGGCGGGAAGGGCGGCCCGAAGCGCGGGGCGTGCAGGGTGAACCCGCCGGTCGCCGGCGGGTCGGCGGGCGGCCGGGGGCGCAGCATGCCGGGCCGGGTGGCCGGCAGCGGCTCGGAGTCGAGCAGCGGCGCCGAGCCCAGCGGCCGGGACAGCAACCGGGACGTCGGGGCGAGCGGACCCGCCGCGACCGGCTGAGGCTCCTCCTCCTCCGCCGGGGAGTCCTCGGCGGCCGGCGCCGGCGTCAGATCGTGACCGGCCGGATCGTGGTGGTCCTGGTCCGGGTGATCGGTTTCGGACCCGGCCTCGGATTCCGCTGTCGGCTCGTCGGCGACGTCGGGTTCGCCGTCCACCTCGGGGCCGAGGTCGGATCGCTCGGCGACACCCGCCTCGTCGTGGACGCCGGCATCGTCGGCTTCCTCGACGTCGACCGGAACGACCGGCGACACCAACTCCGTGGCCTCGTCCTCGTCGGCGGCGGCAGGATCCGGACGGAGTTCGGCCGAGCCGTTCCGCGAGAGGGGATCAGCCGTCGGAAGATCCTCCGGCGAGTGCGGGTGGGCCGGGGATCCGCCGGACACCTCGTCATCGATGGCATCAGCCTCCGCCGGATCGGGACCGGCATCGGCCTCCGGCGCGACCACAGCGACGTCCGCGACCACAGCGACCTCCGCCACAGCAGCGACCTCCGCCACCACAGCGACGTCCGCGACAGCCGCGGCCGCCGCCGGGGCGGCCGTCGCCGGGGCGGCCGTCGCCGGGGCGGCCGTCGCCGGGGCGGCCGTCGCCGGGGCGGCCGGGACCACCGGGATCCCGATCCGCCGCCCGTCCGGCTGAGCCGCCAGGTCGCGCCGCGCGGCGATCAGATCCGGTCGCGGCGTCACCGTCCGGACCGGCGCCAGCCCGCTCACCACCGCCGAGGTGATCTCCTCGGCGTAGCGGCCGTCCGGGTCGTAGTCCGGGTCGAAGACGGTGAGCTCCACGCCGAGGCAGTGCGGGGAGTCGACCAGCCCGGCCAGCAGCAGCTCCAGCTCCGGGAACGCGATGCCACCGGGATCCGGCGCGTCCACGGCCGGCATCACCGCCGGGTCGAGCACGTCGACGTCCACGTGCACCCAGTACCCGGCGCAGTCGACGAGCTGCTCCTTGGCCCACTGCGCGCTGCGGGCGGCGCCCTCGGCACGCAGGGCCGGCACCGGGCGGGTGACGATCCCGGCGGCCTGCAGGTCGAGGCGGTACTCGTCCTGGGCCCGGATGCCGAGCACCACCACGTCGATGTCCCGGAAGTACGGCCGGCGGCTCTCGATCGCCGCCAGGTTCGCCTGACCCCGGCCGGTCACCAGGGCCAGGTCCTCGCCGGCCGCCGCGCCGACGTACGACGCGTTGCCGGGGTGCCGGAAGTCGGAGTGCCCGTCCACGAAGACCAGCCCGATCCGGCCGCCGACCGCCTCGCCCAGCCGGTGCATGGCCAGGCCGGAGCCGATGAGTATCGAGCAGTCCCCGCCGAGCACGACCGGGAACTCCCCGCCGTCGATGATCGCGCCGATCCGATCGGCGAGCGCCCGGGAGTACGCCGCGATCTCGGCGGCGTGCGCGACGCCGTCGCCGGGCCGCCAGTCACCCGGGTCGTACCGGGGCGGGGTGAGACAGCCGGCGTCCCGGGCGGCGAGCCGGGGCAGCAGACCGTGGTCGCGGAGGGCGCCGGGCGCCTTGGCACAGCCCGGCACCGACGTCGCGGTCGGCGGACGCAGGCCGAGGTTGGACGGCGCGTCCAGAACGGCGATGCGTCGCACGACGCCCTCCCGCTTGTCTCGAAAAAACTGTTGGGTCAGAAGAGTGCGCTGGCCAGCGCCCGTCGTGCTCCCGCGACGGCCGGGTCGTCCGGTCCGGCGACGGCGAAGAGCGACAGCAGGTGCTTGCGTACCGCGTCACGATCCTCTCCGGCGGTCCGCTTGACCAGCCGCACCAGCCGGGCATATGCCTCGTCGGCCTGCCCGTTGAGCACCTCGACGTCGGCGGCGAGCCGCTGCGCCGCCAGGTCGTCGGGGTCGGCGTCGGCCCGGGCCAGCACCGACGCCGGGTCCTGACCGCTGATCCGGCGGTACAGCTCGACCTGCGCCAGGCCGGACTCGGCGGCGGCGTCGGCCGGCGACTCGGCCAGGATCTTCTTGTACGCCGCCTCGGCCGCGTCCAGATCACCGACCATCAGCGCGTCGTCGGCCGCGTCCAGTCGCGGGTCCTCGGGCGCGGTCACCGCCGCGCCGACCCCGGCCACACCGGCGGCCTTGAGCACCGCGTCGATGTACTGCTTGATCTGGCTCTCCGGCAGCACGCCGGTGAAGCCCTCGACCGGCTGCCCGCCGATCACCGCGAGCACCATCGGGATGCCCTGCACCCGGAACGCCTGGGCGAGGCGCGGGTTGGCGTCCACGTCGACCTTGCCGAGCACCCAGGTGCCCTGCGCGGCGACGGCCAGCTTCTCCAGGATCGGGGAGAGCTGCTTGCACGGACCGCACCAGTCGGCCCAGAAGTCGAGGACCACCGGGGTGGTGAGCGAGCGCTCCAGAACCTCGGTCTCGAAGTTCGCCTCGCTGATATCGATGATCGTTTCCGGGGCGAGGCCCGGTAGGGTGCCGGGAACCGTGCCGGTCGGGGTGCCGTCGGAAGCGGCGGGACGGCTCGGCGCGGCCGGTTTGGCGGGTGCCGGGGCACGCAGCGCGCTGAGGTCGACCGCGCCGCGGGTGAAGATCGACGGAGTGGTCCGTGGGTCGCTCATGGTTACCTAGTCTTGCATGCTGTCCGGCCTGTTCGCGCCGACGCCGGGCGGCCGATATCGGACGTCACAACCCGCCCACCCGGACCGGCCCCCGGCACGGCCGTCACGTCAGAATCGGGCCGGCTCCCGGTACACGCCCCACTCGTCCTTCAGCACCCCGCAGATCTCGCCGAGCGTCGCCTCGGCCCGGGCCGCCTCGAGCATCGCCGGGATCATGTTGCCGGTGGTCCGGGCGACCGCGACCAGCTCCTCCAGCGCGGTCTTGACCCGCGCCTCGTCCCGCTGCTCCCGGCGCTCCGCGAGGGCGCGGTTCTGCTCCACCTCGACCTCGTGCGACACCCGGAGGATCTCCAGGTCCTTGGCGATGGTCTTCATGTGCGCGTTGACGCCGACGATCCGCTTCGCGTTCGTCTCCACCGACTGCTGGTGCACGAAGGCCGCCTCGGCGATGTGCGCGGTGAACCAGCCGTCCTCGATGCCGCGCAGGATGCCCGAGGTGATGCTGCCGTCGTCACCGAGCCCGCGGATCCGCTCGAAGATCTCCTCGGCCTCCGCCTCGATCCGGTCGGTGAGCGCCTCGACATACCAGGAGCCGCCGAGCGGGTCGGCCACGTTGACCACCCCGGTCTCCTCCATCAGCACCTGCTGGGTGCGCAGGGCGATCTCGGCGGACTCGTCGGTGGGCAGCGCGAGCGTCTCGTCGAGCGCGTTGGTGTGCAGCGAGTTGGTCCCGCCGAGGATCGCGGAGAGCGCCTCGACGGCGGTACGCACCACGTTGTTGACCGGCTGCTGCGCGGTCAGCGACACCCCGGCGGTCTGCGTGTGGAACCGCAGCCAGAGCGCCTTCTCACTGGTCGCGCCGTACTCGTCGCGCAGGTGCCGGGCCCAGATCCGCCGGGCGGCGCGGAACTTGGCGATCTCCTCGAAGAAGTCGATGTGCGCGTCGAAGAAGAAGCTGAGCCCGGGCGCGAACACGTTGACGTCCAGGCCCCGGGACAGGCCGAGTTCGACGTACCCGAAGCCGTCGGCCAGCGTGTACGCCAGCTCCTGCGCGGCGGTCGCCCCGGCCTCGCGGATGTGGTAGCCGCTGACCGACAGCGGCTTGTACTTCGGGATCTCCCGGGCGCAGTACTCCATCAGGTCGCCGATCAGGCGCAGGTGCGGCTCGGGTTCGAAGAGCCACTCCTTCTGCGCGATGTACTCCTTGAAGATGTCGGTCTGCAGCGTGCCGTCGAGCTTGCTCAGGTCGGCGCCCTGCCGCTCCGCGGCCACCAGGTACATCACGAAGACCGGGACGGCCGGGCCGGAGATGGTCATGCTGGTCGTGACGTCCTGCAGCGGGATGTCGGCGAACAGCACGTCCATGTCGGCCGCCGAGTCGATCGCCACGCCGCAGTGGCCGACCTCGCCGAGCGCGACCGGGTCGTCGGAGTCGCGGCCCATCAGGGTCGGCATGTCGAAGGCCACGCTGAGCCCGCCACCGCCGGCCGCCAGGATCATCTTGTATCGCTCGTTGGTCTGCCGCGCGTTGCCGAACCCGGCGAACTGCCGGATCGTCCAGGTCCGCCCGCGGTACCCGGTCGGGTAGAGCCCTCGCGTGTACGGGAACTCGCCGGGCCAGCCGATCCGCTCGAAACCGGGGTAGGTCGCCCCGGGCTGTGGCCCGTAGACCGGCTCCACCTGGTTGCCGGAGAGCGTGGTGAAGTCGGCGTCCCGTTTGCGTGCGGCGTCGTAGCGGCGCTGCCAGCGCTCGCGCCCGGCCTCGATGTCGGATGCGTCCATGGGCACCATCCTAATCGCAGAACTGAACGATTACTAAGGTCCGGAAGCCGACGAGGACAAGGGATTTCCCCACTACCGCCGGGTAACCGGAACGGGGAGAGTCAGGCCGGGACATTTCCATCCCCCACCAGGCCCCGGCAGCGCCCGCCACGCTGCCGGGGTTTCCCGTCTCACCCGGCCGCGGGCAGCGGGGGCAGCCGGTGGTCGAGGATCCAGGCCTGCGGATCGCCCTTGCGCATCAGCAGCGTGAACAGGGCCGGCATCATCGCGTCCCGGATCGCCGCGCCGACCGGGCCGAGCACCTTGCCGCTGTTGCCGCGCCGGCCGTGTGCCGCCACCTTCCGCACCCGGGGACGGCGGGCCGCCGCGTACGCCGCGAGGCCGGCCGCCGGCTCCCGGTGCTCGCGCAGGCTGTGCCCGAGCACCACGGCGTCCTCGATCGCCTGCGAGGCACCCTGCCCCGAGGTCGGCGCCAGCGCGTGCGCCGCGTCACCGACGAGCACGGTACGGGTGTCGTGCCACACCCGTACCGAAAAGAGGTCTTCGGTGTTCCAGGGTCCGACGATCTCGTCGCTGGCCTTGATCAACTCGGCGGCCGGCGACGACGGGTCGTCCTCGAACAGCGTGATCAGGTGGGCCCGCCAGGACGCCGCGGTGAACGTGCCGGGCCCGATCGGCTGCTTGGCCGGCGGGTTCGCGAACCACCAGACCGAACCGTCCGGCGCGGTGGCCCAGCCGAAGAACGCCCGCTTGCCGAACGCCATCTGCATCACCCCGGGCGGCGCGGCCAGGCCCGGTGCGACCGGTCCGGCGGTGAACCCGCCCGCGTTGAGCAGGCCCAGGTAGTGCGGCTCGGGCCCGGCCGGGTCCAGCGACCGGCGGGTCCGCGAGCGCAACCCGTCCGCGCCGACGAGCAGATCGGCCTGGACCCGGCGGCCGTCGGCGAACTCCGCCTCGACCCGGTCCGGCCCGGTGACCGCGCCGGTCAGGGCCGCGCCGTAGACGATCGGAATGCCGCGCGCCTCGACCTCGGCGCGCATCGCGGCGTAGAGGTCCGAGCGCCGGATCGTGGTGGTGGCGAGCCCGGGGCCGGAGCGCGGCCCGCCCAGCGGCAGCTCGGCGAGCACCCGCCCGGACGCGCCGCGCAGCGCCATCACCGGGGTCGGGAAGCCCTTGGCCAGCACCTTTTCCGGGTCCAGACCGAGGGAGCGGAGCGCGTGCAGCCCGTTCACCGCGACGGTGAGGAACGCGCCGCGCTCGTCGGCGACACCGCGCTCGTGACGCTCGTGGACGACCGGGGCGAACCCGGCACTCTGCAGGGCGATGGCCGCGGCGGTGCCGGCGATGCCACCCCCGATCACGGCAGCTTCTTTAGTCATGAGATGACTATCCATACAATGACTATGCGGCGTCAAGGGATCGTAGGCTGCTTGGCATGAAGCGCTCCCCACTGGCGACCCTGTTGCTGGCTCTGCTCGTGGAGGCGCCGATGCACCCGTACCGGATGTTGCAGGTGATCAAGGAGCGCGGTCAGGACCAACTGGTCAACGTGGCGCAGCGCAACAGCGTCTACCAGGCCCTCGACCGGCTGGTGCGTGAAGGTCTGGCCCGCGCCGGGGAGACCACCCGGGAGGCCGGGCGGCCGGAACGCACCGTCTACGAGGTGACCGAGGAGGGCGCCGCCACGCTGCACCGCTGGCTGCTCGAGATGCTGCCGGCCCCGGCCCGCGAGTTCCCGGAGTTCCCGGTGGCGCTGGCGTTCCTGGCGCTGCTCGGCCCGGCACAGACCCGTGACCTGCTCACCCGCCGCGCCGACGCGGTGCAGGAGCGCCTCACCGCGCTCGAGGCACAGGCCCCGCCCGGCCTGCCCCGGCTCTTCCTGCTCGAGGACGAGTACCGCGCCGCCGTCCTGCGCGCCGAGCTGACCTGGCTGCGCGGCGTCGTCACCGACCTGGAGAACAACACCCTGACCTGGGACCGCGCCCTGATCGAGCAGACGCTCACCCAGTTCTCCGGCTGAGACCACCCGGCACGCGCGAGGCCGCCCGCACGTCCGCTCAACCCTTTTCCGGTACGGATACGGAGCGCTCGTCCGCAGGCTACGAGCCACGTCCCGCCCGTGAGGCCGGCGCGACGCCCGCGGCCGCACCGGACCGCAGCGCGCCTCCCGGTCACGGACTCCCGCCGCGAGACCGTGGCCACTCCCGGCCGCAGCGCGCCTCCCGGCCCCGGCTGGTGCTCAGGGGTGTCTCAAGCACCCGGAGGCACCCCTGAGCACCAGCCGGGGAACCGCGAGCGTGCCTGCCGCCCGGGGCCGAGCGGTCAGCGGGTCGCTTCGAGGCCGGTGACCAGTTCGTCGGCCGCGGCGTACGGATCAATCGCCCCGTCCGCGACCCGGGCCGCGAGGTCCACGAGTGCCGTGCCCCCGCGGAGATCGCCGATCCGGGCCCGCAGCGTGCCCAGCGCCAGCGCCGAGATCTCCGCGGCGGCCCGCCGTTCCCGCCGGGTCCGCAGCTCGCCGGTGTCGGTCAGCCAGGCGCGGTGCTTGCCGATCGCGGCCACCACGTCGTCGATGCCCTCGTTCTTCACCGCGACCGCGCGGACCACCAGCGGCCGCCAGTCCCCGGCGGTGCGCTCGCCGAGCGCCAGCATCCCCTGAATGTCCCGGTACGTGTTGTCCGCACCCGGCCGGTCCGCCTTGTTGATCACAAAGACGTCGGCGATCTCCAGCACGCCGGCCTTGACCGCCTGGATCGCGTCGCCCATGCCCGGCGCGAGCAGCACCAGCGTGGTGTCGGCCAACGAGGCGATCTCCACCTCGGCCTGGCCCACCCCGACCGTCTCGACCAGGACCACGTCGCAGCCGGTGCCCTCGAGCACCCGGACGGCCTGCGGGGTGGCCGCGGAGAGCCCGCCGAGCTGACCGCGACTGGACATCGAGCGGATGTAGACGCCCGGATCCGCGGTGTGTTCCTGCATCCGCACCCGGTCGCCGAGGATGGCACCCCCGGTGAACGGGCTGGACGGGTCCACGGCCAGCACACCGACCCGGTGCCCGGCCAGGCGCAGCGCGCGGACCAGCTCGTTCGTCGTGGTCGACTTGCCGACGCCGGGAGCGCCGGTGAGGCCGACCACCTGGGCCCGGCCGGCGTAGGGCGCCATGGCCGCGGCGACCTCGGGCAGCGCCGGGTCGCCGTTCTCCACCAGGGTGATCAGCCGGGCCACCGACCGCGCGTCACCCTCCCGAGCCCTTGCGACCAGGGAGGGGACATCACGCAAACGACTCACGCGGGAACTTTAATGATCAGGGCGTCACCCTGACCACCACCGCCGCAGAGACCCGCCGCGCCGGTCCCCCCGCCGCGCCGCTTCAGCTCCAGAGCCAGGGTGAGGACCAGCCGGGCGCCGGACATCCCGATCGGGTGGCCGAGAGCGATCGCCCCGCCGTTCACGTTGACCTTCTCCTCGCCGACCTTCAGCTCCCGCATCGACTGGATGACCACCTGCGCGAACGCCTCGTTGATCTCGATGAGGTCGAGGTCGTCCACGGTCAGCCGGGCCTTCTCCAGCGCGTGCTTGATCGCGTTGGCCGGCTGCGACTGCAGCGAGCTGTCCGGGCCGGCCACGTTGCCGTGCGAGGTGATCTCGGCGAGCCAGGTCAGGCCCAGCTCCTCGGCCTTGGCCCGGCTCATCACCACGACCGCGGCCGCGCCGTCGGAGATCGGCGACGCGGTCGCCGCCGTGATCGTCCCGTCCGGGGCGAACGCCGGCCGCAGCTTGGCCAGCGACTCGGCGGTGGTGCCGGGCCGGACGCCCTCGTCGGTGTCGATCGGGCCGGGTGCCTTCCGGTCGCCGGACGGCACCGGGGCGATCTCCTCGGCGAACCGGCCGGTGTGCTGCGCCTGCGCGGCCCGCCGGTGGCTGAGCGCGGCGAACTCGTCCTGCGCGGCCCGGCTGATGTCCAGGCTCGCGCCGCTGGTCTCGGTGGACTCGCCCATCGAGACGCCGGCCCACGGGTCGGTCAGCCCGTCCAGCGCCATGTGGTCGCGGACCACGACGTCGCCGAACTTGGTGCCCTGCCGCTGGTTGATCAGGTGGGGGGCGTTCGTCATCGACTCCATGCCGCCGGCCACCACGATGTCGTACTCGCCGGCGCGGATCAGCTGGTCGGCGAGGGCGATCGCGTCCAGGCCGGAGAGGCACACCTTGTTGACGGTGAGCGCCGGGGTGGTCATCGGGATGCCGGCCGCGACGGCGGCCTGGCGGGCCGGGATCTGCCCGCAGCCGGCCTGCAGCACCTGGCCCATGATGACGTACTGGACCTGGTCGGGGGCGACGCCGCCACGGGACAGCGCGGCGGCGATGGCGTGCCCGCCGAGGGCGGTGGCGGGCAGGTTCTTGAGGTTGCCGAGCAGGCGCCCCATCGGGGTACGGGCGCCACTGACGATCACGGAGGTGGTCACGAGTCATGTCCGATCTGCGACGGCCGGGTGACGGGAGCGGGCACCCGGGGCAGCCTTAACGATGGGTCAGGTCAGAGACTAACGGCATGACAGACCACGCATCGAGTGCCACCCATCCCGAGAATGTCACATTCTCCGGAGTCGAATTGTTGCGTATCGACCACGTCGGTATAGCTGTGGCGGATTTGGACGAAGCCATCCGCTTCTATGGAGAAACGCTTGGTTTGCGTTGTGTGCACCAAGAAACCAATGACGAACAAGGCGTACGGGAAGCCATGCTCGCGGTCGGCGACGACACCGGTCCCCGGATCCAGTTGCTCGCCCCGCTGCGACCGGATTCGGCCATCGCGAAGTTCCTCGACCGCAGCGGTCCGGGGCTGCAGCAACTCGCCTACACGGTGGCCGATGTGGAGGCCGCCGCCGACGCTCTGCGGGCCCGCGGCCTGCGGTTGCTCTACGACACGCCGCGGCGCGGCACCGCCGGATCGCGGATCAACTTCGTCCACCCGAAGGACGCCGGCGGCGTCCTGGTCGAGTTGGTCGAGCCCGCGGGGGTACACCGGTCGGGTGATTCAGCCTGACGTGAGCCCGGTCTCCTGGCAGGATCAGCCCCATTGAGCAGGGCCGACCACCCCGAACGCGGGGTTGCGCTCACCCGAAACCCCGAGTCAGCAGGTGGCGACGGGACGACGTCGGACCGGCCGGTGAGTGACGGGCGTCCCCCGAACGGCCCGCCACCCGGCTGCGGTCCAGGTCAAAGCTGATCTACATTGGGGTTCGACTGCCGTTCCGCCCTTGCATGTCCGCTCCCTTCTCGCCAGGATGGCGCAATGCCCCAGCAGCAGGATCAGAACCTGGCCTTCTTCGAGACCGCGAATACGCAGCACGACTTCACCGTTGTCCTGCGTGGTTACGACCGCCACCAGGTCGACGGACACATCGGCCGGCTGCTCGCCGCGCTGAACCAGTCCGAGCAGGCCCGCGGTGAAGCCGAGCAGCGGATGAACGACGCCCAGCGCCGGCTCCGCCAGGCTGAGCAGCGGCTGAACGTGCTGGAGCAGAAACTCGCCGACAGCAACAAGCTGCTCGAGGAGAACAACCGGCCGACGCTCTCCGGGCTGGGCACCCGGGTGGAGCAGATCCTGCGGCTCGCCGAGGAACAGGCAAACGACCACCGCAGCGAGGCCAAGCGGGAGAGCGAGGGCATCCTCTCCGCAGCTCGGCTGGAAGCGCGGGAGATCACCGACAAGGCTCGCGCCGAGGCCGCCGCCATGAAGGCGACCGCCGAGCGGGAGGCCGGTCAGGTCCGCACGCACGCCGAGCGGGAGGCCGCGGAGGCCCGGGTCCAGGCCCGGCGCGAGGCCGACACGCTCCGCTCGGACGCCGACCGCGAGACCAAGCAGCTGCGTACGGTCACCGCGCACGAGGTCGCCGAGCTCAAGTCGACCACCGAGCGGGAGGTCGCCTCGCTGCGCGCCACCGCCGAGCGGGAGATCACCCAGGCCCGGGCGAAGGCCGGCCGGGAGGCCGAGGAGAAACGCGCCGAGGCCACCAAGCTGCTCGCCGACGCCCGCGACAAGCGCGACAAGGACCTGCAGGCACTGGCCCTGGAGATCGCCGAGCGCCGGGAGAAGGCCGAGACCGAGGAGTCACAGCGGCACGCCGCCCAGGTTGCCGCGACCCAGAAGATGATCTCCGAGGCCGAGCAGCGGGCCCGCGCCGCCGAGGACCGCGCCAAGGAGATCTCGCAGCACGCCGAGAGCCGCCGGATCGAGTCCGAGCGCACCGCCGGTGAGACCATCGACAAGTCCCGGGCGCTCGCCGAGAAGACCGTCTCGGAGGCCCGCTCGGAGGCCAACCGTCTGCTCAGCGAGGCCCGGACCGAGTCCGAGCTGACCACCCAGGCGGCCCGCCGCGAGGTCGAGGACCTCACCCGGCAGAAGGACGCGGTCACCAACCAGTTGGGCCAGATGTTGTCCGGTCTGTCCGGCCTGGTGCCCGGCGTCGGTGCCGCTCCGGCCGCGAAGGCGGCTGCCGAGGCGGCCAAGCCGGCTCAGCCCGCGCCGCAGCCCAGCGCGCCGCAGGCCGCCGCTCAGCCGGCCGCGCAGACCGATCAGGACGCGGCCGAGGCCGGCGACGAGCCGGTGGCGGCACAGACCAATTCGTGACCGGCTGTCCCGGTCTCTGAAGTTGCGGACTCCCCGGGAGTGCGCGACGGTGAGTCAGGCCGGGTGGTTTTTGTGACTCAGGCCGTACCGGAGTTTCTCCGGTACGGCCTGACTCGTTGGGGCGCGTAGCCTAGGTTTCGCGCCCGTCCGGTCGGACAATTTGGTAACTACCCGCATGGTCCCCATCAGTCCGGTGTGTATCACCACGCTCCGGGACCATGCGTATGTGAGGATGGAGAGCATGTCGCACGGCGGTGAAATCTTCGGTCTTGGCGGAGAATCGGCCCCCGAGCCCAGCTTCGAAACCGCCCTACGTGGTTACGAACGCAAGCAGGTCGAGCGCTACGTCGCCCGCGCCGAGAACGAGATCGCCGCCTTGGCCGCCGAGCGCGAGCAGGCCTATTCGCAGATCCAGGCGATGGCCGCGCAGATCGAGCGGCTCCAGCAGGAGATCACGCAGACCCGGCGCAACACCGGCATCACCGGCGAGGTCTCGTTCCGGCACCTGGGCCCCCGGGTCGAGCAGATCCTGGCGCTCGCCGAGGAACAGGGCGAGGCGATCAAGGCGTCGGCCACCGACGACATCGCCGGCCGGCTCGCCGAGGCGGAGCGGATCCGGGCCGAGGCCGAGGCGCACGCGCACGACGGCATCCGGGACTTCGAGATCGCGCTGGCCGCCCGCCGCGCGGAGGAGGAGAAGGTCGACACCGCCAAGCGCTCCGCCGCGGACAAGGCCGTCGCCAACGCCCGGCAGTCCGCCGAGCAGATCCGCGTCGAGAGCGAGGCCCTGCTCGCCCGGGCCCGCGCCGAGGCCCAGCACCTGGGTGACAAGGCCGCGAGCGACGCCCAGCGGGCCCGCGCCGAGGTCGACGGCTACGTGCAGTCCACCCGCATGCAGGCCGAGCAGGAGCTCAAGGCGCTGCGGGAGAAGACCAACCAGGAGATCACCACTCGCCGTGCCGACGCGGACCGGGAGCACGCCGACCTCAAGGCCGCCGTGGACCACGAGCTCGCGCTGCGCCGGCACGCGGTGATCGAGGAGCTCGGCCAGATGCGCTCCGGTGTCGAGAAGCAGTGCGCCGACCTGCGCAGCGAGGCCGACAAGTACGCCGAAGAGGTGCTGCGCCGCTCCGACGAGCAGGCCACCGCCACCCGCAAGGAGCTGGCCGCCCACCAGGACAAGATCGCCAAGGCGGTCAGCGAGTTCGAGGCCGCCCAGGCCAAGGTCGCCGAGGCCGACCAGCGACTGGCCGCCGCTCAGGAGCTGGCCCAGGCCGGCGAGCGGGAGACCGAGCAGGTCAAGCAGGGCCTGGCCGAGGCCACCAAGGAGCTGGAGAGCACGCTGCAGCGGGTCACCGAGGCGAAGCGGGCCGGTGAGGCCGCCGAGCGGCACGCCGCCGACGTCCGCCGGCAGGTGCAGCGCGAGGCGAAGCGGGTGGCCGAGCTGGCCGCCGCCGCGGTGATGGCCGCCGCCGCCTCACCGGAGGTGCCCGACCCGGAGGCCGGCCGGCACGACGAGTTCCACGACGCCGAGCCCACGCCCGCCACTCCCGCGGCTGTCGCTCCCGCACCGGCCACCCCTGCGCCTGCCACGCCGTCCGCTCCCGCAGTCGGCACGCACGCGGTGCCCACCGAGAATCCCGGCTCGCACGCCGAGAAGACCGGCACCCACGCGGCCACCGAGGCGCAGCCGGCCAAGGTGACCGCCTCGGCCAAGGTCACCGTCCCGCAGGCGAGCCGGGTGTCCGCGGACGCGGAGTAACCGGGTCGACGGCCGTCGCCCGGCAGGGTTAACCTCCGGGCTTCGGCGGTCTGCTGTGGAGGTCCCGCGATGTCATCCGAACCGGCCACGCCCCCTCTCGAGGAGCCTGCCGAGGAGATCGTCGAGGAGGAGCCGGCGGCTCCCACTCAGAGGTTCGGCGCGCCCGGGGAGCCGCTGAACCGGCGCAGCCCGTTCCTGTTCGGCTTCCTGTTCGGGCTGGGCGTGATCGTGGCGTACGCGCTCTTCCTGGGCTTCCGCAACGCGGCCTCGATCCTCGTACTCATCTTCATCGCGCTGTTCCTGGCGATCGGCCTGAACCCGGCGGTGGTCCGGCTGCGCCGGTGGGGCCTGCCGCACGGGCTGGCCGTGGCGATCGTCGCGCTGACCGTGGTGGCGCTACTGGTCGGCGGGATCATCGCGCTGATCCCGCCGCTGGTCACCCAGACCACCGAGCTGATCAACAACGCGCCCGAGACGATCGAGAACCTGCGCCGCAGCGAGACGGTCAACGAGCTGGTGCAGCGCTACGACATCGTCAACAAGGTGCAGAGCGCGGTGAACGCGAGCACCATCGGCAACACCCTCGGCGGGGTGGTCGGCGGCGCCAAGCTGATCTTCGGGACGATCTTCAACGTCCTCACCGTGCTGGTGCTGACGATCTATTTCATGGCGTCCTTCGAGCGGCTGAAAGCGGGCGGGTATTCGCTGGTGCCCGCGTCGCGCCGGGACCGGGTGCGGCTGCTCACCGACGAGATCCTGACCAAGGTCGGCGCGTACATGGTGGGCGCGCTGGCGATCGCCATCCTGGCCGGGCTGAGCACGTTCGTGCTGGCCGTGCTGCTGGAGCTGCCGTACCCGTTCGCCCTGGCCGTGGTCGTCGCGGTCTGCGACCTGATCCCGCAGATCGGCGCCACCATCGGCGCCGTGATCGTCAGCGTGGTCGGGCTGGCCTCGTCGGTCTCCGACGGCGTCGTCTGCATCGTCTTCTTCATCATCTACCAGCAGATCGAGAACTACCTGATCTACCCGAACGTGATGCGCCGCTCGGTCAAGGTCAGCGACGTCGGCGCGGTGGTCGCGGCCCTGCTCGGCGTGGCGCTGTTCGGCGTGGTCGGCGCACTCGTCGCCATCCCGATGGTCGCCGCCGTCCAGCTGATCGCCCGAGAGGTCATGGTCCCCAGCATGAACGACCGCTGACCGACCGCTTTTTCTTCTCAACCCCTTCGGTACGAATACCGAGCGCCCCGCCCGCCCAGCCCGAGCGTGGGGAGTTTCGGTGCGCTCCGCACCCAAAATCCCCACGCAACCGCCACGACGACCGAGCGTGGGGAGTTGCGGTGCGCTCCGCACCCAAAATCCCCACGCAACCGCCACGACGACCGAGCGTGGGGAGTTGCGGTGCGCTCCGCACCCAAAGTCCCCACGCAACCGCCACGACAACCGAGCGTGGGGAGTTGCGGTGCGCTCCGCACCCAAAGTCCCCACGCAACTGCCACGACGACCGAGCAGCGTGGGGAGTTGGGGTGCGGTCAGTCCTTGAGCGGGGTGGGGACTTCGACGTCGGCGAAGGCGGCGACGGTGCGGTTGGCGTAGGCGTTCATGTCGCCGGTCTCGATCGGGCCGTCCCAGGTCTGCGGCAGCGGAGTCGGCACGGCGGGGGCGACCCGCTGGACGACCGCGTCGAGGACCTTCTCGGCGTCACCGACCCAGAGGTGCTTGGCGCCCGGGACCGGCACCACTTCGGCCTGAGGGATCGCCGCGAAGCGTTCGGCGGCTTCCGGCGGGCGCAGGTAGTCGTCGAACTCCGGGATCAGCGCGGTCACCGGTTTGCCGTCGGCGGCCCAGGCGGCCAGGTGCTCGGGGCGGGAGAAACGCAGCGGCGGGGAGAGCAGGATGGCACCGGTGACCGCGGGTTCGAGGCCGTACATCAGGGTGAGGTCGGTGCCGAAGGACCAGCCGAGCAGCCAGAGGTTCGGCAGGTCGGCGAACTCCGCGTACTCGATCGCGGCGGCCACGTCGAAGCGCTCGTCGACGCCGGACGCGAACGTGCCGCCGCTGGTGCCGCGCACACTGCTCGTACCCCTGGTGTTGAAACGCAGGACCGCGAGGCCGGCCAGGGCCGGGAGGCGCCAGGCGGCCTTGCGGAAGACGTGGCTGTCCATCATCCCGCCGTGGGTGGGCAGCGGGTGCAGGCAGATGACGGTGGCCACCGGGTCGCGGTCCAGCGGCCGGGCCAGCTCGCCGACCAGGGTGACGCCGTCCGCGGTGTGCAGCTCGATGTCCTCCCGGTGCGCGGGGAGGATCGAGTTGGCACGGATCTGGTTGCTCATACCCAGATCTTTACCCATACCTGGGGGCGTTCCGCGACCGCTCCACCCCCGGGCCTCGCCGGTCGCGGGCGCGCCAGCACCCCGTGTGCCAGTGCCGGCGGTCGGTCTCGTCGCCGCGGCCGTCGATCGGCCAGGCCACCACGTGCGCGACGCCCGGCCGGATCTCCTGCATGCAGCCGGGACACCGGTACGTCTTGGCCGCCGCCCCGCCGAAGATCGAGCGCACCATCCACTCGCCGTCCTGCCACTGCTGGACGCCCTCGATGCCTTTGCGCACCCCCTCACCGGCGAGCTGGGGGCGGTCCGGCTGGTCCGGGTTCTTACGGCGTGGGTGATTGCGGCGGGGGCTCACGGATCAAGCGTACGGATTCATCTGCGTCTCCCTGGTGACTGGCCGGTAACTTACCGCCTAGACTCCGGACATGACGGCGACTCACGTTCCCGGCCTGCCCGTGATCGAGGACGGCCACCTGATCTCCACGAACCCGGCCAGCGGCGCCGAGGCGGGCCGCGTGCCGGTCGCCGACGAGAAGGCGGTGATCGCCGCCGTCGAGCGGGCCCGGGAAGCCGCCCTGTGGTGGCAGAGCCTCGGGTGGGACGGCCGCAAGACCCGGCTGCTGCGCTGGCGCACCCTGCTGGTCGAGCGCATCCAGGAGCTGGCCGAGCTCGCCGAGCTGGAGAGCGGCAAGCCGGTCAACGACGGGATCATCGAGGTCACCGCGGCCGTCGAGCACCTGGACTGGGCCGCCAAGAACGCCAAGCGGGTGCTCGGCCCGCGCCGGATGCGCACCCGGCTGCTGCTCGCCGAGCACGTCGGCCACCTGGAGTACCAGCCGTACGGCGTGGTCGGCGTGATCGGCCCGTGGAACTACCCGATCGTCACCCCGATCGGCCCGATCTCCGGCGCCCTGGCGGCCGGCAACGCCGTCGTCTTCAAGCCCAGCGAGTACACCCCGGTGGTCGGCCAGTGGCTGGCCGACACGTTCGCCGAGATCGTGCCGGAGCACCCGGTGCTGCAGGCCGTGCACGGGCTGGGCGACGTCGGCGGGGCGCTGTGCCGCTCCGGTGTGCAGAAGGTCTCGTTCACCGGCTCCACCGCCACCGGCAAGAAGGTGATGGCCGCCTGCGCGGAGAACCTGGTGCCGGTGGTGATCGAGGCGGGCGGCAAGGACGCGCTGATCGTGGACGCCGACGCGGACGTGGCGGCGGCGGCCGAGGCGGCGGTGTGGGGTTCGATGACCAACGCCGGGCAGACCTGCATCGGCATCGAGCGGGTCTACGCGGTCGAGTCGGTCTACGACAAGTTCGTCGACGCCGTGGTGGAGAAGGCCGGCAAACTGCGCACCGGCCAGGAGATCGGCCCGATCACCATGCCGAAGCAGCTCGACATCATCCGCGACCACATCGAGGACGCGCTGGCCAAGGGCGGCCGGGCGGTGCTCGGTGGCGCCGGGGCGGTGCAGGCGCCGTACGTGTCGCCGACCGTGCTGGTGGACGTGCCGGCGCACTCCTCGGAGATGCGTGAGGAGACGTTCGGGCCGACGCTGACCATCACGAAGGTGCGCGACGCCGACGAGGCAGTGCAGAAGGCGAACGACTCCCCGTACGGGCTGGGGGGTGCGGTCTTCGGCAAGAAGGACGCCATTCGGATCGCGCGGCGGCTGCGGTCCGGGATGGTGGCCGTCAACGGCACGCTGACCTTCGTCGGGATGGGCAACCTGCCGTTCGGCGGGGTCGGCGAGTCCGGGTTCGGGCGGATCCACGGCGAGGACGGACTCCGCGAGTTCGCCCGGGCCAAGGCGATCACCGTACGCCGGGCCCGGTCGCTGCTGCCCGCGATGACCTTCGAGCGCACCCCGGCCCAGGTCCAGCAGATCGTCAAGGCCCTGCGCTTGCTCTACGGACGCAAGCCCTAGTCTGATCGGGTGGCTGACCACCCCGCGGTTGAGGTAAGTGATCTCACGGTGAGCTACGGCTCGATGCCGGTGCTCGAGGGGGTCGGGTTCACCGTCCCGGCCGGCACCGGCATCTGCGTCACCGGCGAGAACGGCATCGGCAAGTCCACCCTGCTGCGCTGCGTCAGCGGCCTGCAGCAACCGGACGACGGCCGGATCCGGGTGTTCGGCGCCACCCCCGGCTCGAGCCCCGAGTTCTGGGCCGCGGTGTGCACCACCGTGGAGCCGCCGACCTGGTATCCCGGGCTGACCGTCCGGGAGCACGCCGAGCTGATCTGCCGCGCGCACGGGCAGAACCCGGACGAGGCCGGCATCGGTGAGGCGCTGGAACGGTTCGGGCTGGCCGGGCACGCCGACGCCATCCCGCCGTCGCTCTCCTCCGGGCAGAAGCAGCGGCTCACCCTGGCCCTGGTGCTGATCCGGCCCAGTTCGCTGCTCATCCTGGACGAGCCGGAGCAGCGCCTCGACCCGGAGGGCCGGGCCGCGGTCGCCGAGATGCTCGTCGAATACCTGAGCACCGGCGGCTCGCTGCTGATGGCCAGCCACGACGACAAGTTCGCGGTGGCCTCCGGCAGCGAACTCACGACCATGGAGTCCTTGCACCCATGACCGTCATCGTCGAGCTGCGGCCGGTCCGCCGCTGGCTGCACCAACGGCAGGTGGCCCACCGGGAGCGCGGCGCGACGCTGGGCAACCTCTACTTCGCGACGCTGTTCTGCGCGGTGGTCGGCGCCATGCTGCACGAGAAGCTGGCCGCGATCTTCTGGCCGGACACGCTGGACCTCGGCGCCTGGCCGGCCCTCGGACTGGTTCTGATCATCGGCGGCTTCCTGCTGACGGCGATGCGCGCGACCGGGCCGGTCACGCTCGGCCGGCCCGCCGCGTATTTCCTGCTCACCGCGCCGGTGAGCCGCCGCCGGCTGCTGCTGCCGTCGCTGCGCCTGGCCGCGCTCACCGCCGCGCTGGTCGCCGGCCTGGTCAGCACCGCGATCGCCGGGCACGCCGCACCGCACCACCTCGCCGCGCCGCTGATCATCGGGGGCGCGCTGCTGGGCGTCGTCCTGCTCCTGGTCGCCGTGGTCGCCCAGCGTTCCGACCGGTGGGCCGCCGTCACCGACGGGTTCGCCACCACGGCGGTCACGCTCGGGCTCGCCACGCTGATCTTCGACACGATCGGCGAGGTGGCGCCGCCGGATCCGGACGCCTGGCCGGCGAGACCGATTCTGGTCACTGTGGTCGCTGCGCTCGCGGTTCTGGTCGCGGCCTGCGGCGCCTTGATCGTACGAAATCTGGCTCGCACCCCGGACGCTCGCATCCTGGACGCCGCGAAGATCACCGGGACCCTCTTCGACAGCGCGTTCGGTATCGAGCCGTCGTTCGTGATCGACATGGTCGCGCGGCACCGCTGGTCGCGGCGGCGGCTCACCTCGGCCCGCCCGCCGGCCCGCCTCCCGGTCCTGACCGGGCAGGACTTCCTGATGGTCCGCCGCCGGGGCGCCCGGCTGCTCTGGCTGCTCGCCGCCACACCGGTACCGATGCTGCTCGCCCCGGCGCCGGACTGGGTGCTCGCGCTGGCCCTGCCGATCGGCGCGATGATCGCCGGCGGGACCACGACCGCCGCGCTCAACACCGACGCCGGCAACCCGGTCCTGCTCCGCCTGCTCGGCCTCAACTCCCGTCAGGCCCTGCTGCAGCGGCTGTGGATCCCGGCCGTGCTGGGGTTCGCCTGGTCACTGATCGCGCTGCTCCTGCTGCAGACCGGCGACCGGCTCCCGCCCGGCCCGTGGTGGCTGCTCAGCGTGCCGCTGGGCATCGTCGGCGGCGTCGCCGCGGTGCGCCGGGCCCGCGGCGGTTTCGTCCGCAACGACCTGCTCCCGCTGGACACCCCGATGGGCACCCTGTCGACCGGCCCGCTGGTGCACGCCGTCGCCGGCCCGGACGCGCTGATCCTGGCCGTGCCGACGGTGGTCGCGATCCTGCAGGACACGCCGCTGTCCTGGACCATGGTGCTGTTCCAGACCGCGCTGGCGGTCCTGGGCACCCGCGCCTACCTGGCCGGCACCACCGACCCGGAGCGGGTCGAGCTCAACGTCCGCTGACCCACCCCGCCACAGCCGTTGCGTGTGAAGTTACGGTCCGCTCCGCACCCAAAGTCCCCACGCAAAGGGCGGCAACCGCGAGCGTGGGGAGTTGCGGTGCGCTCCGCACCCAAACTCCACACACAAGACCTGAAGCGGCGGTGCGCTCCGGAGCTGGAGTCCCCGCGGGACGGGTTAGAAGAGGGTCAGCTCGTCGCGTTTCATGCCTCGGAGCTTGTCGTAGTCGACGACTACGCAGCGGATGCCTCGGTCGGTGGCCAGGACGCGGGCCTGCGGCTTGATCTCCTGGGCGGCGAAGATGCCGGTGACCGGGGCCAGCAGCGGGTCACGGTTCATCAGTTCGAGGTACCGGGTGAGCTGCTCGACGCCGTCGATCTCGCCGCGCCGCTTGATCTCGACGGCCACCGAGCCGTTCGTGGCGTCCTTGCAGAGCAGGTCGACCGGGCCGATCGCGGTCATGTACTCGCGCCGGACCAGGGTCCAGCCCTCGCCGAACGTCTCCGGGTGCGCGGCCAGCAGCTCCTGCAGGTGCGCCTCGACGCCGTCCTTGACCAGGCCGGGGTCGACGCCCAGCTCGTACGAATAATCCTGGAAGATTTCCTCCAGGGTGATCCGGAGCTCTTCGCCGGCCTTGTTGACCACTTTCCAGACGCCCTCGCTCTCCTGCAGCTTGCAGGGCGGAGACATCCAGTTCAGCGGCTTGTAGGCACGGTCGTCGGCATGGATCGACACCGAGCCGTCGGCCTTCACCATCAGCAAGCGCGTCGCCGACGGCAGGTGGGCGGAGAGGCGTCCGACGTAATCCACTGAGCATTTCGCGATGACCAGGCGCACCGGGCGACACTACCGGACAGCCCGCCGGGCACGACGAGCGTGCCGGTGCCATGCTGGCATCGTGTTCGAAGCATTGACCGGGACCGGTCTGGCTGCATCCGCCGGGCTGAATGCCTACATCCCCCTGCTCACCATGGCCCTGCTGGGCCGGTTCACCAACGCCATCGACCTGCCGAACAGCTGGTCCTGGCTCACCAACGGCTGGACCATCACGATCCTGGCCGGGCTGCTCGCCATCGAGATGGTGGCCGACAAGATCCCCGTCGTCGACCACCTGAACGACATCGTGCAGACCTTCGTCCGCCCGACCGCCGGCGGCTTGGCCTTCGGCGCCGGTTCGTCCTCCGAGACGGTGACCGTCACCGACCCCGGTTCGTTCTTCGGCTCACACCAGTGGGTGCCGATCGCCATGGGCGGTCTGATCGCGCTCGGCGTGCACACCGTGAAGGCCGCGTCCCGGCCGGTGGTCAACGTCACCACCGCTGGTTTCGGCGCTCCGATCGCCAGCACGGCCGAGGACATCGGCAGCGTGCTGCTCTCGGTTCTGGCGATCGTGCTGCCGATTCTGGTCCTGATCGGACTGGTGCTGATGGTCTGGGCCACCGTCTGGGTGTTCCAGCGCCGCAAGCGCCGGCGCCTGGATCGGCTCGCCGGTGATCCGGCGGGTGTCCAGACCCGTCGCCTGTTTGGTTGACTCTCCGGGTGCCCGCGCTCGCCGTACCCGCCTTCGCCCTCTCCTGGTGGCTCGCCGGCTATCTGATCGGCCGGGATCCCGGGCGACCGGCGCTGCGGTGGGCGAGCGCGGCACTCGCGGCGTACGCGATCGGTCTGGTCGCCTGGACCGTCGCACCGGGTGAGCGGACCGCCCAGATCCTGATCTGCCTGCCCGCCCTGGCCCTGGCCGGCAGCATCGTGGCGCTGCTGCCGCTGTCCCCGTCGGAACGCCGCCCGATCGACATGGGCGCGCTGGTCCTCGGCGTGCTGTTCCAGATCATGGTGGTGGCCCTGCCGGGCGCCGGCAAGCTGGTCGGGCTGACCCCGCTGGCCGGCGCCCTGGTGCTGCTCTGGCGGCAGTACGACCAGGTGGTACCGCGCCTGCTGCCGCTCGCGCTGACCGTGATGGCCGCCCTCTACGCCGCCGGCCTGGCCGTCCTGCTGATCCCGGTGGACACCGGCGGCCCGGCCGTCCCGCTCGCCGCGATCGGGCTGGACCTGCTGGTCGTCGGCTACCTGGTGGCGGTGGCGCACGCGGTGGCCGGCGGCGAACGCCTGCGCCCGGACCTGCGGCGCTCGCTGGCCGCCGCGCTGCTCGCCGTGCTGCTGGTCGGCCTGCCCGCGGTGCTGACCATGTACGCGGTGCCCGGCGACACGCTCGTCACGACGCTGCAGTTCGTCCCGGTCGCAGTGGTCTCGCTGGCCGCCGGGCTGGCCGGGCGGCTGGGCCGGCTGCTGGACCGGGTCGCGCTGGGCGGCGACAACCGGCTGCGGCAGGACCGGGCGGTGCTGTACGTGAACGCGGACGCGCTGCTGCGCCGCCGGGAACGACGCCGGCTCGGCGAGATCGGCGAGCCGGAGTTCCTCCGATTGACCCGGCGGGCGCTCGCCGACTTCAACGACCTGAGCCGGCTGGCCCGCAGCCCGCTCACCGACCTGCCCGCGGTGGCCCACCGGATCGCCGGGCGCGGTGACGACCAGCCCCGGGCGCGGGCCCGGGAACTGCGGGCGGTGCTGCGCGAGGAGGTGTCGGCGCTGCGGCCGGCCGGGCCGTTCGACACCGGTGACGACTGGCGGTACTACAACACGCTGCAGTTCTGCGGGGTGCTCGGGCTGAACCCGTACTCGCGGCGGCAGCGGCTGGACGGGCTGAGCCGGGAGGCGCGGATGGCGGTGGACTGGTTCCGCCGGTACGTGCCCCGGGACACCATGCGGCAGTGGCACCGGGAGGCCGCGATGGTGGTCGCGGAGCGCCTCTGGGAAGCCCTTTCCAGCGACAGATCACGACACGCACTGACTAATCCGTCGTAATGGTGAGAAATCGCTAAAATCCCCCCACATGGATTCCGGGGGGTCGCGTGGCTAGTCACCGCAACGCGCTGGTCGCCGTGGTCCGGCAGGAGCTGGCCGAGGCCCGGGGCTCCGCACGGGCGCTGCTGGCCGCCGCGGAGTCGGCGCGCGGCGAGGCACAGAGCCGGCGACGGCTGGTCCGCGACGCGTACGCCACCTGCCTGAGCCAGCTCGCCGCCGCCCGCGAGTCGGCCCGCGACGACATTCAACGGCGCTTCCGCGGCGAGGCCACCAGCCTCGCCGGGCACCTGCGCGGCCTGGCCACCTCCAGCGCCACCGGCGCGGCCGGCGCGCCCTGGCGGCTGTGGTCGCCGAGCGAACCCGACCCGGGCGGGCGACCCGGGCTGCTGCGGATCGGCGCGATCACGTTCGAGGACACCGCGGCACTGCCCGGGCTGATCCCGCTGCTGGACGCGGTGCACCTGCACGTCACCGGGCCGTCCCCGGCCGTCGACGACCTGATCACCGGGGTGCTGCTGCGCGCGCTCGGCAGCACCCGGCCCGGCGACGTGCACCTGACCGTGTACGACCCGGAGAACCTGGGCGGGACGCTCGCGCCGTTCGCCCCGCTGAACCCGACGTTCGTCGGACCGGGCGGGCTCGGGTCACTCCTCGACGACCTGGTCGAGCACATCTGCCGGGTGAACGAGTCGCTCGGCGGGCAGTACCCGTCGCTCGCCGAGCTGACCGCCGCCCGTCCCGGCAGCCGGCCGGAGCCGTGGCGGCTGGTGGTGCTGCTCGCCGACCGGGCCACCACGGTGGAGATGACCACCGGGCAGCGGGCGCAGCTGGGCCGGATCGTACGCACCGGGGTGGCCTGTGGGGTGCACCTGGTGGTGCGCGGTCTGGACCTGGACGACGACCCGACGGTCGAGCGGATCCTGGTCCGTGACCAGACCGCCACCTGCGACTCGCTGGGCAGCCTGGAGATCCGGCTGGACCCGCCGCCCCCGCCGGACCGGATCGCCGCGTTCTGCCGGACCACCGCCGAACGGCTGCGCGCCGGCCCCGGCCCGGCCAGCCTGTCCGACCTGGAACCGGCGAAGTACTGGGCCGAGTCGTCGATCGGCGGCCTGGTCGCCCCGATCGGTGACAGCACCGACGGCTCACTCGTCGAGGTGCCGCTCGGCGACGACCCGCCGCACGCGCTGATCGGCGGGCCGTCCGGATCCGGCAAGACCAACCTGATCTACGCCTGGCTGGGCTCGCTGGCCACCCGGTACGGCCCCGAGGAGCTCGCCCTCTACCTGCTCGACTTCAAGGAGGGCGTCTCCTTCGCCCGGTACGCGCCCGGCCCCCGCGACCCGAGCTGGCTCCCCCAGGTCCGGCTCGCCGGGATCAACGTGAACGGCGACCGCGAGTTCGGCCTGGCCATGCTCCGGCACCTGGGCGAGGAGTTGCGTACCCGGGCGCAGGCCGCGAAGCGCTGGGACGCCGGCAAACTGGCCGAGCTGCGCGCCGAGGACCCGACCGGGCACTGGCCCCGGATCGTCGCGGTGATCGACGAGTTCCAGGTGCTGCTGGCCGGGCGGGACGCGGTCGCCGAGGAGGCCGTCGCGCTGCTCGAGGACCTCGCCCGGCGCGGCCGCTCGCAGGGCATCCATCTGGTGCTGGCCTCACAGGACGTGGCCGGCATCCAGGCGCTGTGGGGCCGGCCCGGGCTGATCGCCCAGTTCACCCTCCGGATCGCGCTGCCCAAGGCCCGCCGGATCCTGGCCGAGGACAACCTGGCCGCCGCGGTCATCCCGCGCTTCCACGCGGTGGTGAACACCGAGTCCGGGGTGTCCGGGGCGAACCGGATCGTCCGTCTGCCGGACGCCGGGGACCGGGACGCCTGGCGCACCCTGCAACGGCGGCTGTGGCGCACCCGGCCCGGCGGGTGCCCCGAGCCCCGGCTCTTCGACGGCGACGCGGTGCCCCGGCTGCCGGCCTCGCTGCGCCCGTCCGGGCGGGTGCCCGGCGTGGACTCACCGGTCGGATCGTCGCCCGGCGCGGTGCTCGGCGAACGCATCGACGTGGCGACCCAACCGGCCCGGCTGCGGCTGGGGCGGATGCCGGGGCGGAACCTGGCGGTGCTCGGTACGCGTACCGAAGAAGCCTGTGACGTTCTCGCCGCCGCCGCGCTCAGCCTGGCCGCGCAGGGACCGGCGCACTTCAGCGTGATCTGCCTGGACCCGGGCGCGTCGCTGGCCGCCGCCCGGCTCTTCGCCGAGCTGCCGTCGGCCGACTGGTACGACACCACCGACGTCCGGTTCGACCTGCCCGCCATGGACATCCCGCACTACGTCCTCGGGTACGCCCTGGACGCCGCCGGCGCCGCACACCGCCCGGCCCTCAAGACCCTGCTCACCGAGGGACCCGAGCAGCGCATCCACGTGCTCGGCTGGTGGCGCTCGGTGCCCCGGCTCCGCGATGACCTGGGCGGCATCGGCGCGCGGTTCGACACCATCGGCGCGTGGGTCGCGCTCGACGTGCACGGGGCCGACCTGACCCCGCTCCACCCGCAACCCGGCGGCCCGGTCTGGTACCCGCGGACCCGCCGGGCGTTGTTCTTCGACCGTTCGGTGCACCGCACTCCGGAAGTGATCATCCCGTACGAGGTGAACAGTGACCACACGTGACCGGCAGCCGCCCAGCCGCGACTACCAGTTGATGGTGAGCGCCCTGGCCGAGGTGACCCGGCGGCGCGACGCCGACCTGGGTGAGGCCGAGCAGGCCTACCAGGACAGTGCCGCCCGCGCGGCCGGGGAGCTGTCCCGGGCCGAGAACGACGCGCTCGCCGCGGACCGGTGGGCCGGCGCGGCCGCGTCCCAGGTGCTGGACGTGGACCGGGAGGCGGCGCGGCTGTGGAGCCAGCTGCGCCGAGCCCGCGGGCTGCGGGTACGTGCCCTGGGCGACGTGCCGGACCCGGCGCCGGTCGAGGCACTCCCCCGGGTCGCGCTGCAACGGCGGCCGACCGCCTCGTCGGACGGGCCCGGCCTGCAGTCACCGCGGTCGCTGCTGGCCCGCGCCGCCGACCGGATCGACGACCGGATGCGGCCCGGCCGCCGGCCGCTGCCCCGCTGGGCGCTCGCCCTGCTCCCGGTGATCGGGGCGATGATCTCGACGCTGGCCGGGCTGGTGGCGGCCGGGCTTGTCACTTTCGGTCATCAGGCGCTGTGGGGTGGGCTGGTGATCCGCGGTCTCGGGTGGCTGGTGTTCCTGATCGCGCCGTCGGCGGGGGTGCCGGTGGCGGCGCTCTGGGCGCATCGGCAGCTGCGGGCCCGGCTGGACATCGGCGGGGTCGGCCTCACCCTGCTGGGCGGCATGGTCGCGGCGACCCTGCTGTCCCTGTCCTTCGCCACCTCGCACTGAGCGACCCCGCCCACCGAGAGCCGAAGCCCCCTAGCGTGGGGAGTTTGGGTGCGCTCCGCACCGAAAGTCCCCACGCAACCGCCACAACCACCGAGCGTGGGGAGTTGTGGTCCGCTCCGCACCCAAAGTCCCCACGCAACCGCTACAACCACCGAGCGTGGGGAGTTGTGGCGCGCTCCGAACCCAAACTCCCCACGCAACCGCCACAACCACCGAGCGTGGGGACTTTCGGCGCGCTCCGCACCCAAAGTCCCCACGCAACCGCCACGACAACGGTGCGCTCCGCACCGAAAAACTCCACGCTCGGTTTTGGGGGTGACCGCTACCACCCACGGGCGTCGCCCCGGAGGGCTTCGTGTTTTGGACGCGTCAGCGGCCAGCGAAGCCCGCAGGGGTCCCGGCGGGAGCGACGATCCGGACCCCAGCGGACGCACGACAAAAAGATCTTTAAAAAAGCCGGCGCCGATCATGAGACCGGCATGTCCGAAGCGGATCAGTAGCTGTAGAAGCCCTTGCCGGTTTTGCGGCCCAGGTCGCCCGCGGTGACCATGCGCTGCAGCAGCTCCGGCGGGAAGAACTTCTCGTCCTGGGTGTCGCGGTAGATGTTGCCGGCCGCGTTGAGCATCACGTCGAGGCCGGTCAGGTCGACCGTCGCCAGCGGGCCCATCGCGTGACCGAAACCGAGCTTCATCACGGTGTCCAGGTCGGCGGCGGAGACCACGCCGGACTCGACCAGCTTGATCGCCTCGACCAGGATCGCGGAGAAGAGGCGGTTGGAGACGAAGCCGGCGACGTCGCGCTTGACCTCGACGCAGGTCTTGCCGACGCCCTCGGCGTAGTCCCGGGCGGCGGCCAGAGTCTCGTCCGAGGTCTGGTACCCGCGGACCAGCTCGACCAGCTTCATCATCGGGACCGGCGAGAAGAAGTGGATGCCGACGACCGATTCCGGTCGCGAGGTGATCGCGGCGATCTGGGTGATCGGGATGGCCGAGGTGTTCGTGCCGAGCACCGCGCCGGACTTGCAGATCTTGTCGAGCTGCTTGAAGACGTCGTGCTTGGCCTCGACCTTCTCGTAGATCGCCTCGACCACCACGTCGGCCTCGGCGACCGCGTCGATGTCGGTGGTCGCGGTGATCCGGTTCAGGGTCGCCTCGGCGTCCTCTTCGGTGATCTTGCCTTTCGCCGCGAAGCGGGCGAGCGAGTCGCGGATCGCGGCGGTGCCGCGCTTGAGCGAGGCGTCGTCGACGTCCCGCATCGTGACCTGCCAGCCGGCCTGCGCCGACACCTGCGCGATGCCGGAACCCATGAGTCCGGAACCGATGACCGCGAGACGACCCGCCATGCTCCACCCCTTTGTTAGAGGCACCGAGTCTAACGGGGTTACTTAACGGAGACTTAGGACGGCTCTCGATCGGGTCATTTCACCGCAATTGAACGCTCCACGATGCCAGACTGTGCCCATGGCCACGAGTGACGGCTGGTACCTCATCGGCCCATTGATCGCCGTCGGTCTGGTCGGCTTTCTCGGCGCCGTGTTCTGGCGCATGGGCCTGCAGCCCGGACCGCTGGACGCCGTGCCGTTCCGGGACGGGTGCGCGGAGGGCTTGGCGATCTTCCGGGAGCGCGCCGAGCAGGAGGACTTCGGGCTGCTCTGCGCGGCCGCGGTCACCGACGAGCCGGAGATCGCCGACGAGATCCGGCAGATGCTGTCGGACGCCGGGATCCGCGCCACCCACGCGACCCGGCGGGACGGCCGGGTCTGCGTGCTGGTCTTCGCCGAGGAGCTGGAAGAGGCCCGGCGTCTGGTCGGGGCGTAACCAAGAGCGAGCCGGGCGAGAAAGCCAGCTAGAAGTCGAACGTCGGCTCGGGCACGTCGGTGCGTTCCACCTCGACGCCCAGCCGGGCCAGGTCCGCGACGAAGTCCGGGTAGCCACGGTCGACGTGGTGCACCTCGCCCACCTCGGTCACCCCGTCCGCGCACAGCCCGGCGATCACCAGACCGGCGCCGGCCCGGATGTCGGTGGCCCGCACCGGCGCGCCGGAGAGCCGCTCCCGGCCGTTGACCACCGCGTGGTGCCCGTCGGTACGGATGTCCGCCCCCAACCGCACCATCTCGTTCACGAACATGAACCGGCCGTCGAAGATGTTCTCGGTGATCAGCGACGAGCCCTCGGCCACCGACGCCAACCCGATCGCCATCGGCAGCAGGTCGGTGGCGAAACCCGGGTACGGCAGGGTCACGATGTCGACGGCCTTGGGCCGCTCGGTCATCCGCACCCGGAACTTGTTGTCGCCCGGGTCGACCGTCGCGCCGGCCGCGACCAGCTTGTCCAGCGCGATGTCCAGGAACTCCGGCCGGACACCGTGAATCGTCACGTCACCACGGGTCATCGCGGCGCCGTACGCCCAGGTGCCCCCGACGATCCGGTCGCCGACAGTGGTGTGCCGGACCGGCTTGAGCGGCCCGTCCACGCCCTCGACGATCAGCGTCGACGTGCCGGCCCCTTCGATCCTGGCGCCCATCGCGGTGAGCATCTCGCAGATGTCCACGATCTCCGGCTCACGGGCGGCGTTGTCGATCTCCGTGACGCCCTTCGCCAGCACCGCGGCCATCAGCAGGTTCTCGGTGGCGCCGACGCTCGGGAAGTCCAGCCAGATCTTGGTGCCGCGCAGCCCGGCCGGCGCCGACGCGATCACGAAGCCGTGCTCGTTGGAGATCTCCGCGCCCATCCGGGCCAGGCCGGACACGTGCATGTCCAGGCCACGGGAGCCGATCATGTCGCCGCCGGGGAGCGCCACCCGGACGTACCCCCGGCGGGCCAGCAGCGGGCCGAGCACACAGATCGACGCGCGCAGCCGGCGGACCAGGTCGTAGTCGGCCTCGGCGCCCGGCTCGGCCGGCACGTCGATGATCGCCTCGTTGCCGTCCAGCACCACGTCGCAGTCCAGCCGGCGGAGCACCTCGGCCATGATCGCGATGTCGGTGATCCGGGGAACGTTCGCCACCACACTGCGGCCCTCGCCGAGCAGGGCCACCGCCATCAGCTTGAGTGCCGAGTTCTTCGCGCCACCGACCGTGACGTCACCGGTGAGGGGTGCGCCGCCCTTGACCCTGATCACATCCACGCGGGCCATCGTATGGTCCCGAGCCCACCCGCACTCCGTAGGGTGGGCCTATGGCTGTGCATCTCACCCGTATCTACACCCGTACCGGCGACGCAGGCGAGACCCGTCTGGTCAACAACGAGGTCGCTCCGAAGACCGATCCGCGGATCGCGGCGTACGCCGACGCCGACGAGTGCAACGCGGCGCTGGGCACCGCGATCGCGCTCGGCGCGCTCTCCGAGGACGTCCGGGCGGTGCTGAGCCGGGTGCAGAACGACCTCTTCGACCTCGGCGCCGACCTGGGCAACCCGCTCGCCGAGGACCCGCCGTACCCGCCGCTGCGGATCACCGAGGAGTACGTGACCCGGCTCGAGCAGTGGTGCGACGAGTTCAACGAGAACCTCGCGCCGCTGGACAGTTTCATCCTGCCGGGTGGCACCCCAGGAGCCGCGCTGCTGCACGTGGCCCGGACCGTGGCGCGCCGCGCGGAACGCTCGGCATGGGCGTTGATCAAGACCGATCCCGATCGTACGTCGGTGCTGCCGGCCAAATACCTGAACCGGCTCTCCGACCTGCTCTTCATCCTGTCCCGGGTGGCGAACCCGGACGGCGACGTGAAGTGGGTGCCCGGCGGCGTCCGGTCATGACCGGCGCACTGCACCACGTCGAGCTGTGGGTGCCCGATCTCGCCGGGATGCGCGGCCCGTGGGGCTGGCTGCTCGGCGAGCTCGGCTGGACCCCGTTCCAGGACTGGCCGGGCGGGCTGTCCTGGAAGCACGGCAACGGCACCTATCTGGTACTGGAGCAGTCGAAGGCGCTCTCCGGCGACACGCACGACCGGCTCGCCCCCGGGCTCAACCACCTGGCCTTCACGGTCGCCGGTCCGGGCGAGGTGGACCGGATCAGCGCTTCGGCGCCGGAGCACGGGTGGTCACTGATGTTCGAGGACCGTCATCCGTACGCCGGTGGGCCGGAAAGCTACGCCGCCTACCTGGAGGACGGCTGGGGCTACGAGGTGGAGATCGCCACCTGAAGCTCCCCGTCGATGGTGGTGACGGCGTGCCCGGACAGCTCGACCCGGTCCCCGCGGAGCGCGACCTGGACCGCGCCGCCCCGCGCGGACGCCTGGAAGCCGGTCAGCGACGTGCGGCCCAGACGCTCGCTCCAGTACGGCGCGAGCGCGGTGTGCGCGCTGCCGGTGACCGGGTCCTCGTCCACACCGACCGCCGGGGCGAAGAACCGGGACACGAAGTCGTAGCCGGCGCCCGGGTCCTCGGCCCGCGCGGTGACGATCACGCCGCGCCCGGTCAGCCGGCCCAGCGCGCCGAGATCCGGGGCCAGCGACCGGACGGTCTTCTCGTCGGCCACCTCGGCGAGCACGTCGTCGGTGTTCGGCCCGGTCCAGACGCTGGTGAGCAGCTCGGCGCCGAGGGCGGCGGCCAGCGCCGGGTCGGCGTCGAGCGGGCTGAGCGGCGCGGCCGGGAAGTCCAGGGTGATCAGACCACTGGCGTCCGTGGTGGCGGTCAGGACGCCGCTGCGGGTCGCGAACCGGACCGTGCCGGGATGGGCCAGCACGTGAGCGGTCGCCAGGGTGGCGTGGCCGCAGAGGGCCACCTCGACCCGTGGGGTGAACCAGCGCAGCGCCCAGTCGGCCTCTGCGCCCGCCGCAAGGGGGTGCAGGAACGTGGTCTCGGAGAGGTTGACCTCCGCGGCGACCTGCTGCATCCAGGAGTCGGCGGGGAAGGTCGCGCCGTCCAGGACGAGCACCCCGGCCGGGTTGCCGGCGAACGGACGGTCGGTGAAGGCGTCGACGATACGAATCCGCATGGGTTCGACGCTAGTTTCACCGCGGCCGCCGGGCGACGGCCAATCCGGAACCGGTGGGTCGTCAGCTCTCGAGCGGGCGCGGGCCGAAGATCGGGCGGCCCGGGACGCTGCCCGGATCGCGCGGCGGCCCGGCCTCGAGCCAGGAGAGGAACCCGGTGACCGTGGTCTCGGCCATGGCGATCTCGAGCTGGACGTCGCCGGTGGCGCAGCGCAGGATCACCCAGTGCCCCGGCATGGTGAGCCGCTCCGGGCCGGTCGGCAGGCGGCGCTCGGCGATCGCGAGCAGCCGCCGGTCGAGGACCCGCTTGGGGCGGATCGCCAGGCTGAACATCTTGTGGAAGCGGAGCTCGTCACCGACGAACTGGCCGAGGCCCGGCGCCCAGCCGCGGCCCGGCACCATGGTGTTGGTGCGGACCTGCAGCCGGATCGTGCCGCCGCCCAGCCGGAGCAGACGCCGGCGGAAGAAGATGGCGAACAGAAGCGCGAGCAGCGCGACGACGCAGATTCCGAAGACTTCCAGAACCCGCATCGTCGGGGTCAGTGCTGCTCGGGCGTGGCGGGCGTGGCGCTCTCGGCGAGCACCGTGACGCCGTTCGCGTCGATCGAGAGGAAGCCGCCCGCGACGTCGTAGGTGAGCTGCTCGCCGCCGGCGAGTTTCACCCGGACCTGTGAGGGTTCCTTCAGCAGGCCCAGCAGCGGCGAGTGGCCGGGCAGCACACCGATCTCACCCTCGGTGGTGCGCGCAACGAGCATCTCGGCCTCGCCGGCCCAGATCTTCTGCTCGACGGCGACGACCTCGACGTGAAGTTGGTTGGCCACGCTGTCTCCCTTTGACTCTGCTTACCGGATCCTGCTTACCGATCCTGCGAACCGAATGGGTGAAAGTCTAATCGGCGCTGCCGATCGACGCCCGACCGGGTCCTAGCTGTTCTTGTTGACGAACTCCGGGTGGGCCAGCAGAAACTCCTGGATCTTGTCGTTCTTGACGGCTTCGAAGAACTGGTCGGAGTTGTCCTGCAGCTTCTCACCGAGATACTTGCTGCCCTCGTAGAGGCCGCCGCCGCCCAGTTTGATCGAGACCATGCTGTCGGTGTCCAGGCCCTTCAGCGCCAGACCCCAGTCGATCACGCTGTGGCCGTTGCCGTCGAAGGTGAGCGAGTCACCGGCCGCGTCCAGGATCTTCAGCAGCTTGGACGGGTTGGTCACCACGTCCTTGCTCATCGCCTGCTTGGCCATCGCCTTGATGAACTGCTGCTGGTGCCGCTGACGGTCGTAGTCACCGTTGGGCAGGCCGTACCGCTGCCGGACGTAGTCGAGGGCCTCCCAGGCCTTCATGTGGTACGTCCCGGGCTTGTAGACCTTCTGCTCACCGATGTACGGGTGGGCGCAGGTGTTGTCGGCACACTCCGGACGACGGTCCCGGCCCTTGCCGTTCGGCTTCAGGTGCTCGGACTTGACCGTCATGTCGACGGTCATGGTCACGCCGCCCATCGCCTCGACGATCTTCTTGAAGCCGCCGAAGTTGATGATCGTGCCGGCCTCGAACGTCTTGATCCCGGTGAGCTGCTCGACCGTCTTCGCCAGCAGCTGGAAACCCTGCTTGACGTCGTGCTTGCCGTTGCCGACCGAGCTTCCGTACGACATCGCCGCGTTGATCTTCGACTTGCCGCCGCCGAACCCGGTCTTGGTGAACGCCGGGATGTCGACGTAGAGGTCGCGGGGGATGGAGAACAGGTAGACCTGGTCCATCGACGCCGGGATGTGCGCCACGATGATCGAGTCGGAGAGCGGGGCGGTCTTGTCGTCCCGCGGGTCGATACCGGCCATCAGGATGTTGATCGGGCCCTTGATGTCGGCGCCGGCCGCCTTGGGCGCGCCCTCGGCCGGATCGCCGATCAGGCTGCCGTCGGCGTCGACGGCCCCGGTGTACTTGGAGATCAGGGCGCTGCCGCCGACCAGGACCACACCGCTCGTCACCATCAGCACGCCACCGAAAACGGCGGTCAACCGGGCCCACAGTGGTGCGCGGCGTTTCGCAGACCTAGCCACTCGATCCCCAACTCTGCCGGTGCGGCGATCCCGCGGAGAACACGGGACCCCCTCTGAGGCCGGTAAGCATACCCAAGGGAAACCAGACCTCTTTACCCCAGATCCTCGCGTTCATGAACCTCGAACTCGAAGATTCACTCCTGAGGCCCCAAAGATCACTCCCTGAGACGCAGAAAAGCCGTGCCGGTGAACACCGGCACGGCTTTCTGTTCGTCAGAACTGCGACGGGGCTGAGGTCAGCCCTTCATCAGCTCGTGAGCGTTCTTCTCGAGGTCCTCGAGACCGCCGCACATGAAGAAGGCCTGCTCCGGGTAGTTGTCGTACTCACCCTCGGAGATCTTCTTGAACGCCTCGATGGTCTCCTTCAGGGGGACCGTCGAGCCGGCGACGCCGGTGAACTGCTCCGCCGCGTAGGTGTTCTGCGACAGGAACCGCTCGATGCGGCGCGCGCGCTGCACGGTGATCTTGTCTTCCTCGGAGAGCTCGTCCATGCCGAGGATGGCGATGATGTCCTGCAGGTCCTTGTACTTCTGCAGGATCCGCTGGACCTCACGGGCCACCGCGTAGTGCTCGGCACCGACGAACTCCGGCGCCAGGATCCGCGAGCTGGAGGCCAGCGGGTCCACGGCCGGGTAGATGCCCTTGTCGGAGATCGACCGCTCGAGGTTCGTGGTCGCGTCCAGGTGGGCGAACGTGGTGGCCGGCGCCGGGTCGGTGTAGTCGTCGGCGGGCACGTAGATCGCCTGCAGCGAGGTGATCGCCTTGCCGCGGACCGAGGTGATCCGCTCCTGGAGCTCACCCATCTCGTCGGCCAGGGTGGGCTGGTAACCCACCGCGGACGGCATGCGGCCGAGCAGGGTCGAGACCTCGGAACCGGCCTGGGTGAACCGGAAGATGTTGTCGATGAAGAGCAGCACCTCCTGGTTCTGGACGTCCCGGAAGTACTCGGCCATGGTGAGCGCGGTCAGCGCGACCCGCAGACGGGTGCCCGGCGGCTCGTCCATCTGGCCGAAGACCAGGGCGGTCTTGTCCAGCACGCCACCCTCGTCCATCTCCAGGATGAGGTCGTTGCCCTCACGGGTGCGCTCGCCGACACCGGCGAACACCGAGGTGCCACCGAAGTTACGGGCGACCCGGATGATCATCTCCTGGATGAGCACGGTCTTGCCCACGCCCGCGCCACCGAACAGGCCGATCTTGCCACCACGCACGTACGGCGCGAGCAGGTCGAGCACCTTGATGCCGGTCTCCAGCATCTCGGTCTTCGGCTCGAGGTCCGCGAACGCCGGCGGCTTGCGGTGGATCGACCAGCGCTCCTGGATGTCCAGCGTCGACGGGTCGACGTTGAGCACCTCGCCGAGGGCGTTGAAGACGTGGCCCTTGGTCACGTCACCGACCGGCACCGAGATCGGCGCGCCGGTGTTCCGGACCTCTTTGCCACGGACCAGACCATCGGTCGGCTGCATGGCGATCGCGCGGAGCCGGTTCTCACCCAGGTGCTGGGCGACTTCCAGCGTCAGCGTCTTGGTGCCCTCGGAGAGGGTCACCTCGACGTGCAGCGCGTTGAAGATGGCGGGCATGGCGTTACGAGGGAACTCGACGTCGACGACCGGGCCGATGACCCGGACGACACGGCCGACAGGGAGCTCCGTCTTGGTGGGCTCAGCAACTGCAGTCATCACACATCACTTCCCGCCGCGGCCAGCGCGTTGGCGCCGCCGACGATCTCACTGATTTCCTGGGTGATCGCAGCCTGACGCGCGGAGTTCATCTCGCGCGTGTACCGCTTGAGGAGGTCGTCGGCGTTGTCCGACGCGCTCTTCATCGCCCGCCGCCGGGATGCCGACTCGCTGGCCGCCGAGTCCAGCAACGCCGCGTAGATCCGCGTGTTGAGGTACTTCGGCAGCAGAGCGTCGAGCAGTTCGTCGGCGTCCGGCTCGAACTCGTACGCGGCGCGCGGGCCCGACTCGGGCTGCTCGTCCACGGTCTCCTCGATCTGGACCGGGGCCAGCGGCTTCGCGTTCGCGCTCTGCGTCATCAGCGACTTGAACTCGGTGCTCACGATGTGCAGCTCGTCCACGCCGGCGATGCCCTCGGGGCCGAACGTCCCCTCGGTCACCGAACCCGCCGAGAACGCCTCGATCAGACCGTCGCCGATCTTCTTGGCGTCCGCGAAGGACGGCCGCTCGGAGAAACCGGTCCAGCTGGCGTCGACCGTACGGCCGCGGAACCGGTAGTAACCGGTGCCCTTGCGGCCCACGACGTACAGCGCCACCTCCTTGCCGTCCGAGCGGAGCTGAGCGATCAGCTGCTCGGCGGCGCGGATGGCGTTGGCGTTGTAGGCGCCGGCCAGGCCCCGGTCACTGGTGATCAGCAGGACACCCGCCCGCTGGACGCGCTCACGCGCGACCAGCAGCGGGTTGTCGACCGAAGCGTTCGAGGCCAGCGCGGCCAGCACCTTGGTGATCGCCACCGAGTACGGCCGGGAGGCGTTCACCCGCTCCTGCGCCTTGGCGATGCGGCTGGTCGCGACCAGCTCCTGCGCCTTGGCGATCTTCTTGGTCGACTTGACGGTGCGGATGCGCCGCCGCAGTGCCTGTACCTGACCGGCCATGACTAGCTACCGCTTTCGCCGGTCGCGCTGCCCTGGAAGACCTTCTTGAACTCGACCACACCGGACTTCAGGCTCTCGATGTTGTCGTCGCTCAGCAGGTTCGTCGACTCGACCGAGGTGTAGACGTCGCTCTGGTGCTGCTTGAACCACTGCAGGAATTCCTGCTCGAAGCGGCGCACGTCCTTGACCGGGATGTCGTCGAGCTGGCCGGTGGTGCCCGCCCAGATCGAGATGACCTGGTCGACGGTCGAGTACGGCGAGTACTGCGGCTGCTTCAGCAGCTCGACCAGGCGGACGCCCTTGTCGAGCTGGGCACGCGAGGCCTTGTCCAGGTCGGAGGCGAAGGCCGAGAAGGCCTCCAGCTCGCGGAACTGGGCCAGGTCCAGGCGCAGCCGGCCGGAGACCGTACGCATCGCCTTGACCTGCGCCGAGCCACCCACCCGGGACACCGAGGTACCGACGTTGATCGCCGGGCGGACACCCGAGGCGAACAGGTCGGACTCCAGGAAGATCTGGCCGTCGGTGATCGAGATGACGTTGGTCGGGATGAAGGCCGAGATGTCGTTGGCCTTCGTCTCGATGATCGGCAGACCGGTCATCGAGCCGCCACCCAGCTCGTTGGAGAGCTTCGCGCAACGCTCCAGCAGGCGGGAGTGCAAGTAGAAGACGTCACCCGGGTAGGCCTCACGGCCCGGCGGGCGGCGCAGCAGCAGCGACACGGCGCGGTACGCCTCGGCCTGCTTGGTCAGGTCGTCGAAGACGATCAGGACGTGCTTGCCGTTGTACATCCAGTGCTGTCCGATGGACGAACCGGTGTACGGGGCGATGTACTTGAAGCCCGCCGGGTCCGAAGCCGGGGACGCGACGATCGTCGTGTACTGCAGCGCGCCCTGCGCCTCGAGGACGCCACGGATGCTGGCGACGGTCGAGGCCTTCTGGCCGATCGCGACGTAGATGCAGCGGACCTGCTTCTCCGGGTCGCCGGAGTCCCAGTTCGCCTTCTGGTTGATGATCGTGTCCAGCGCGACAGTCGTCTTGCCGGTCTTGCGGTCACCGATGATCAGCTGGCGCTGACCGCGGCCGATCGGCGTCATGGCGTCGATAGCCTTGATGCCGGTCTGCAGCGGCTGCTTCACCGGCTGGCGCGCCATGACGTTCGGCGCCTGGAGTTCGAGCTCGCGGAAGCCCTCGTTCTCGATCTCGCCGAGACCGTCGATCGGCTTGCCCAGGGCGTCGACAACGCGGCCCAGGAAGGCGTCGCCCACCGGCACCGAGAGAACCCGGCCGGTGCGCTTGACCGGCTGACCCTCTTCGATGTTCGCGTAGTCGCCCAGGATCACGGCGCCGATCTCGCGGACGTCGAGGTTCGACGCGACACCAAGGGTGCCGTCCGCGAACTCCAGAAGCTCGTTCGCCATCGTCGAGGGCAGGCCCTCGACGTGTGCGATTCCGTCGCCCGCATCGGAGACGATGCCGACCTCCTCGCGGGAGACCTCGGGCGAATAGGACGAGACGTAGCGCTCTAGCGCCCCCCGGATCTCGTCCGAGGAGATGGTCAGCTCGGCCATCCTCTGCCTTCTCTGTCTAGCTCGGGACGTCGCCGCCGCCGAGGGGCTTCTCGATGTGGAATCGAGGGGAAAGGACTGTTAAGCGAACGCCTGCTTGGCAGCGTTCAGCCTGCGCAGGATCGTGCCGTCGTAGAGGTCGGAGCCGACCCGGACGCTGACCCCGCCGATGACCGCGGGATTCACGTCCACCTTCAGCGAGACCTCGCGGCCGTAGACGGTTGCCAGCTTCGCGGCCAGAGCGGTTTCCTCGGCGTCGCTGAGCGGCTTGGCCACCGTCACGTACGCCACCTCGCGGTCACGCTTCTCGGCGGTCAGCTCGACCAGCCGCGTCAGCGAGGCCTCGAAGCCACGGCCACCGAAACCCTCGAGCGCGACCTGGACGAGCCGCACCGTGGCCGGGTGGGCCTTGCTCTCGAGCAAGTCCCCCACCAGCTTAGCCCGGGGGCCCACCGGCGAGCCGATGTCACTGAGCGTGGCCACGAGCTGCGGGCTGCCGCTGACGATCTGTCCGAAGCGGAACAGCTCGTCCTCGACCTCGGCCAGCTTGCCGTCCTTCTGCGCCGAGGCGAGCAGGGTGTCGACACCCAGCCGCTCGGTCGCGTCCAGCAGCTGGCTGGGCCGGCTGAACCGGCCGGCCACCAGGGTGGCCAGCGACTTCACAGTCACCTCAGCCGCCTTGCCGGACAGCAGCGAGCGGAACAGCTCGGCACGGTCGGCACCGGGGCGCGACGGGTCGGTCAGCGCCCGGCGCAGCCGGGGCTGACCCCGCAGCAGACCGGCCACCGACAGGAACTCGTCGGCGACCGCGGTCAGCTGCGCGCCCGTGGACGTGGTGGTGTCGGCGTGCAGCCGCTCCACCGCGTCCGCGTAGGCCTGGTTGGTGACGCCCGGCGCCATCAGCGCCTACCCGCCGTGCCGGCCGAGTCGAGATCCGCGATGAAGCGCTCGACGGTGCCCCGGGTGCGGGCCTCGTCGGCCAGAGCCTCGCCGACGATCTTGCCGGCCAGGTCCACGGCCAGCGTGCCGATCTCGGCGCGGAGATCACGCACGATCGACTCACGCTGCGCGGAGAGCTGCTCGTTGCCGGCCGCGATGATGCGGTCCGACTCCTCGCGAGCCTTGGCGAGCACGTCCTGACGGATGCCCTCGGCGTCGGCCCGGGCCTCGTCGCGGATGCGAGCGGCCTCGGTCCGGGCCTCGGCGAGCTGCGCGCGGTACTGCTCGAGCAGCTCGTTCGCCTCGGCCTGGGCGGTCTCGGCGCGCTTGATGCCACCCTCGATGGCGTCCACGCGAGCCTGGAACGTCTTCTCCATCTGCGGGAAGACGAACTTGATCAGTACGAAGCAGAGCACCGCGAAGGCAACCGAGCCGACAACGATCTCTTGCCAAACCGGCAGAATCGGGTTGTGCGGCTTCGCCGCCTCTTCCGCTGCCAGATAGAGGTTGATCATATGGTCCTCCTAGGTGAGGCCGAGATCAGAGACCGGTGCCCTGCCAGATGAAGCCGAACGCGATGCCCAGCAGCGCGAGCGCCTCGATGACGGCGAAGCCGATCCAGACGTACGGCAGGGTCAGGCGAGACGACTCCGGCTGGCGAGCGGTCGACTGGATGTAAGCCGAGAAGACGAGACCGACACCGATGCCGGGGCCGATAGCAGCGAGACCGTAACCGATGGCGGCGGTGCTACCGAAAACTTCGGCGAGTGGCATTTTCAGTTCCTCCTGGTATCTCGCGTGCTTCTCACGCGGGACCGACAAACGGGGTGTTACGCGTTCAGTACTGCTCAGTGCTCGTCAGCGAGCGCGCCTTGGACGTAGCTCGCGGTCAGCACCGTGAAGACGTAGGCCTGGAGACAGATCACCAGGAACTCGAGCAGCGTCAGCGCGACGGTGAGCACCCAGGAGAGCAGCGAGACGGGTGCCAGCAGCGGGTTAGCGCTGATCATCGCAAAGCCGCCGAGCGTGAACACCAGCAGCAGCATGTGGCCGGCGAACATGTTGGCGAACAGACGGACGGCCAGCGAGAACGGCCGCACGAGGAAGTTCGAGAAGAACTCGATCGGGATCAGCAGCGGCAGGATGAACCACGGCGCCGGCGGGATCAAGGCGTGCTTGAAGTACTTCAAGGGGCCGTGCTGCTTCATGCCGACGTAGATGAACATCACGTAGCTGATGACCGCGAGAACCGCCGGGAAGGCGATGTGCGAGTTCGGCGAGATCTGCACGAACGGCACGATCCCGAAGAAGTTGTTCAGCAGGATGAACATGAAGAGCGTCGTCAGGTACGGCGCGAAGGCGACACCACGCGGGCCGATCATCTCGACCGCGATGTTGTTCCGCACGAAGCCGTAGATGCTCTCCGCGAACCACTGCTTCTTGGTCGGGACGAGCTGCGGCTTCCGGTACGACACCAGGAAGTAAATGATGATCGCCGCAACCGCCACCCAGATCAGAACCGTGATCTTGGTGAACCAGTAATTGTTCTCCGCGCCCCACGGCAGGATGCTGGGCAGGTAGAAGTCCTCGACGCTGGGCGGGAACTCTGCCGCGAGGACCGTCGACTGAACGATCACCTGGGCCCTTTCCTGTCAGGCGCCGAGCCGGCGCACGATGAGGTACACACCTAAGCCGATCCCGAGGACGGCGCCGATACCGGCGAATATGCCCTGGGTTCCGACGTAGCGGTCGACCAGCCAGCCGACTCCGCCCCACACCAACATGCCCGCGATGAGGTAAGTGACCGCCGTCATGCCCGCACCTGTATCGGGCGGGGTGGGGCCGTCGTCACCGCGTTTGTCGGGGGGAGGTTCTTGGCCGGTCATGACGGCCCGAACGATATCAGCAGGAAACACGAGGCTAAGCGGGACCCCCCGCACAACCGTAGTTGTCCAGGCGTCAGGGGTCTCGCAGCTGGAAGGACACGGTACTCCTGTCCTGCCATAACGGAACACGGCACGGACGGACACATCACCGGTTCGGGGTATTCCCCGGGTCAAACGTCCGCTGACCAGGAGTAATGCGGGTGGCGTAGGTCACTGACGGAGGGTCCGGCGGGTCACCCACCACGCCTGCACGCTGGTCCAGACCACGACGCCCGCGACAATGCCGAGTCCGAGTGCGTTCTTGCCCGACCAATCGGACGAGACGCCGTACGCAAGAATAACGCCGAGCAAAGAGAATTTGACGACATACGTCAGCATTCCCAATGGCATGACCAGGGCCGGGCGAATGGTGTCGGCGACCGCCACGACCAAGGTCGTCAGGCTGTAGCTGACCGTCACGATCAGCACGCCGCCGGCCGCGGCGAGCGCGGCGACCGGGCCGGACGTCAGGAAGCCCACCGACGCGGCGCACATCAGCAGTGCGAACGAGACCACGGTGAGGAACCCGAGGTGCTCGACCTTCCACCGGGGGTCCTTCGGCAACGGCGGCAGGTCGGGCAGCGGAAGGTCGTCGTCCGTCTCCGGGACCCGCCCCGAACTCTGCTCAGCCGCCGCGGGCGATACGCCGCTCAAGCCAGAACCTCCTGCTCCTGATAGAAGGGGAAGCGCCGCACCAGGCCGGTCACCTCCTCGCCGATACCGGCCAGCCGGGACGTCCCGACGGCGGTCTGCGGATCGCACCGCACCGCCAGCCCGATCAGCTCCGCGATCCGGCGCATCTCGTCCTCCCGCATCCCCTGCGAGGTGACACTCGGCGCGCCGACCCGGATCCCGGACGCCACGGCGGGTTTCTCCGGGTCGTACGGAATGACGTTCTTGTTGAGTGCGATCCCGGCGGCGGCGCAGCGCGCCTCCGCCTCCCGGCCGCTGACGCCCACCTCGCGCAGATCCAGCAGGGCGAGGTGCGTGTCGGTGCCACCGGTGACCGGGCGCATCCCCTCGGCGGTCAGCCAGCTGGCCAGCGCCTGAGCGTTACGCACGGTCTGGTGAGCGTACTCCTGGAAGTCCGGGGTGCCCGCCTCGCGGAGGGCCACCGCCTTGGCCGCGACCGCATGCATCATCGGGCCGCCCTGCGCGAACGGGAAGACCGCCTTGTCCACCCGCTGGGCCAGCTCCTCGCGGCAGAGGATCATGCCGCCCCGGGGCCCGCGCAGCGCCTTGTGGGTGGTGCAGGTGACCACGTCGGCGTACGGCACCGGCGACGGCACCGCCCGCCCGGCCACCAGGCCGATGAAGTGCGCCGCGTCGACCAGCAGGTACGCGCCCACCTCGTCGGCGATCTCCCGGAACCGGGCGAAGTCGATCAGCCGGGGGTACGAGGTCGCCCCGCAGATGATCAGTTTCGGCCGGTGCGCCAGCGCGAGGTCACGCACCTCGTCGTAGTCGATCAGCTCGGTGTCCGGCAGCACCCGGTACGCGATCGGGTGGAACCACTTGCCGGAGAAGTTCGCCCGGCTGCCGTGCGTCAGGTGCCCGCCGTGCGGCAGCCCCATCGCCAGCACCGGGTCGCCCGGCTCGGCCAGCGCGGCGTACGCGGCCAGGTTCGCCGACGCGCCGGAGTGCGGCTGCACGTTCGCGTGGTCGGCGCCGAAGAGCTCCCGGGCCCGCTCGACCGCAAGCTCCTCGGCCCGGTCGGCCTGGGCGCACCCGCCGTAGTAGCGGTGCCCCGGATAACCCTCGGCGTACTTGTTGGCCAGCGTCGACCCGAGCGCCGCCAGCACGGCCGGCGAGGTGAAGCTCTCGCTGGCGATCAGCGTCAGGGTGTCGCGCTGGCGGGCCAGCTCGTCCAGCAGCACATCAGCGATCTCCGGATCATCGCGTTCCAACGCGCCGAAATCCGGACCCCAGAACGTCCTCACCTGGGCCCTCCCCCGTGCTTGTCGAACGCGGCCGGATCGAGCATATGGCTGAATCACCCCCGTTCGGGGCACAGTCTGAAGTTATGCAATGTCTTGTCACCGGCGCGACCGGCTACATCGGGGGACGGCTGGCGCCCCGGCTGGTCGATGCCGGCCACCAGGTCCGTTGTCTGTCCCGGAGCGCGGCCCGGCTGCGCGACGTGCCCTGGGCCGACCAGGTGGAGATCGTCGAGGGCGACCTGTCCGACCCGGCCACCCTGCGCCCGGCCTTCGACGGCGTCGAGGTCGCCTACTTCCTGATGCACTCGCTCGGCCAGAAGGACTTCGAGCGCCGCGACCGGGAGGCGGCCGCGAACTTCGCCACCGCGGCCCGGGCCGCCGGGGTCCGCCGGATCATCTACCTGGGCGGCCCCGAGCCGCCGCCCGGCGACCGCCCGTCACCGCACCTGCGCTCGCGCGCCGAGGTCGCCCGGATCCTGCTGGCCAGCGGCGTGCCGACGGTGGTGCTGCGCGCCCCGGTGATCATCGGTTCCGGCTCGGCCTCGTTCGAGATGCTGCGCCACCTGACCGAGCGGCTGCCCGCGATGGTCACCCCGCGCTGGGTCTTCAACCGGATCCAGCCGATCGCGGTCCGCGACGTGCTGCACTACCTGATCGGCGCGGCCGGGCTGCCGCCGGACGTGCACCGCGGCTTCGACATCGGCGGCCCCGACGTGCTCAGCTACGCGACCATGATGCAGCGGTACGCCGCGGTCGCCGGGCTCCCCCGCCGGGTCATCCTGCCCACCCGGGTGCTCAGCCCGTGGCTCTCCGCGCACTGGGTCGGCCTGGTCACCCCCGTGCCGAACGCGATCGCCCGGCCCTTGGTGGCCAGCCTGGTGCACGAGGCGGTGGCCCGGGAGAACGACCTGGCCGCCCTGCTGCCCGGCCCGCCTCCGACCGATTTCGATCAGGCGGTGCGGCTAGCGCTCGGCAAGATCCGTGACGCGAACGTGGAGACCCGCTGGTCCACCGCGTCCGGCCGGGACGCCGCCGCCGAGCCGCTGCCCAGCGACCCGGACTGGTCCGGCGGCAGCGTCTACACCGACGAGCGGACCCGTCCCGTGCACGCGCCGGCCGACCGGCTGTGGCGGGTGATCGAGGGCGTCGGCGGCGACAACGGCTGGTATTCGTTCCCCCTGGCCTGGTCGGTGCGCGGCTGGCTGGACCGGCTGGTCGGCGGCGTCGGACTGCGCCGCGGCCGCCGGGACCGGCACCGGCTGCGGGTCGGCGAGGCGCTGGACTGGTGGCGGGTCGAGGAGATCGTGCCCGGCCAGCTGCTGCGGCTGCGCGCCGAGATGCGTGTGCCCGGCCGCGCCTGGCTGGAGATGCGCGCCGAACCGGACGGCGCCGGCGGCTCGGTCTACCGCCAGCGCGCGGTGTTCCTGCCCCGCGGCCTGGCCGGCCACCTCTACTGGGCCACGGTCCTGCCCTTCCACGGCGTCGTCTTCAACGGCATGGCCCGCAACATCGCCCGCGGCGCCGAGTCGACCCCCACCCCGAGCGTGTGAAGTTACGGTGCGCTCCGCACCACAACTCCCCACGCTCAGCACCGCCGCGCCCAGTGTGTGAAATTGCGGCGCGCTCCGCACCACAACTCCCCACGCTGGCCTCATGACCGAACGACGCTCGATCCTCAGCGGGTCCGCCTACGAGGACGATTACGGCTACGCCCGGGCGGTGGTCGCCGGCGACCACGTCTACGTCTCCGGCACGACCGGTTTCGACTACGCCACGATGACCATCGCGGACGACCCGGCGGAGCAGGCCGCGCAGACCCTGCGCACCATCGCGACCGCGCTGGCCGAGGCCGGCTGCACGCTCGCCGACGTGGTCCGGGTCCGCTACCTGCTCCCCGACCCGGCCGACTTCGAGGCGTGCGCCCCGGTGCTGCGCGCGGCGTTCGGCGACGTCCGCCCGGCCGCCACCATGCAGGTCTGCGGCCTGCTCGACCCCCGCATGCGCATCGAGATCGAAGTCGACGCTCTCCGCCGCTGACGACCGAGGCACCTCCGCCGGATCCGCATCTTTTCCCGGTACGAGTAGGGAGCGCCCGTCCGCAGGCTACGAGCCACGCTCACTGATGGTCTCGCGCCACACCGCGGCACTCCGGGCCCGGCCGCGCCCCGGGCATTGGCTGGCTCCCAGGGGTGTCTCCGCAGCGCGGAGACACCCCTGGGGACCAGCCGGGACCGCAACTCGCGCTGCGGCCGGGCACCGTGGCGACATCGCGTGGCCTCGGGGCGGGCGCGGGTCAGGCGGCGGCGCGGGTGAGGCGGTCGCGGACGGCGAGCCAGTCCTCCGTGTGCGGGGGTTCCTGGATCAGGATGGTGGCGGCGCCGGCGTCGTCCAGGCGGTGCAGCGCGGCGTAGAGGTCCGCCGCGTACTCCCGCGGGTCGGCGGAGAGGATCTCGACGGCTCCGGAGCTGTCGGTCGCGGGCTGACCTTCGTACGTCAAAGTCGCCAACGGCGCCGGCAACCCGGACCGATCCGCCTGCCGCAAGTCCCGTATCAGCACGACCTTGGCGCGCGGGGCGTAGTGCCGCCGGCTCATCCCGGGCGACGGCCGGGCCGTGCCGTCCGCGGCCTCCGCGTCGCGCAACGCGATCGACCCGGTCACGTCCCGCAGCGCGCGCAGGCTCAGCGCGCCCGGGCGCAGCAGCGTCGGCACCTCGGTGGTCAGGTCCAGCACCGTCGACTCGATGCCCCACGAGCACGGGCCGCCGTCCAGCACCAGCGGCACGTCGGGCAGGCTGCGGATCACGTGCTCGGCGGTGGTCGGCGAGATCGACTCGGAGCGGTTCGCGCTGGGGGCGGCGAGCGGCAGGCCGGACGCCTCGAGCAGGCGCTGCGCCACCTCGTGCGCCGGGATCCGGATCGCGATGGTGTCGTTGTCGGCGCCGACACCGGCCAGGTGCGCGGCCCGGCGGACGACCAGGGTCAGCGGGCCCGGCCAGAAGCGGGCGGCCAGCTCGTCGGCGACGGCGGGCCACGCGGCGGCCAGTTCGCGGGCGGCCGGGACCGAGGCGACGTGCACGATCAGCGGGTTCCAGCTGGGCCGGTTCTTCAGCCGGTAGATCTCGCCGATCGCCGCCGGGGAGAACGCGTCGGCACCGAGGCCGTAGACGGTCTCGGTGGGAAAGGCGACGACCGAGCCGGCGCGCAGGATCTCCACGGCGCGCCCGATACCTACGGCGTCCGGTGCGATGACACGAGGATTCACGGAAGCGACAACAGGGTTCACGGAAGCAACAACGTGGCGAGCGGGACCGTGGTGTCCTCGATCTCCTCACCGACCCGCTGGAACGTCTGGTCGCCACGGCCCCACGGGTCGTCGAGATCGTCGCTGATCAGCGGGGTCTCGCCGGCGCGCAGCCGGTGCACCGCCGCGACGATGGCCGTGCCGCGCTCGTGCACCGCGTCGGGTTTCGCCTCGCCGGCGGGCAGCGCGGCCGCGTCGACCCCGTTGAGCAGCCGGCCGAACTCGCCGAGCACAAACGTGCGGGCGGCGGCCTCCGGGCGCAGCGCGACCACGTAGTCGTACTGGTCGGCGGTGGCGGTGAGGATCAGGTCGGCCTCGTCGATGAAGCCGCCGCGCAGCTTGCGGGCCTCGAAGCCGTCGGTCGAGCCACGCCGGGCGCGGACCTGGCGGGCCGCCGGCGGGTTCATCTCCTCGCCCTCGTGCCAGCCGCCGGTGCCGGCGCTGACACTGCGGACGAGCGGCTCGGTCCCGTCGCCGGCGCGGTCCCGGACCGCCCGGGCGAGCAGGCGCTCGGCCATCGGTGACCGGCAGATGTTGCCCATGCAGACGTGTAGAACGGTGAACGGCGCCACCTCAGGCCTGCCCCTCGACCAGCTCGGGCACCACGTCGCGGAGTTTCTCCACCGGGATCGAGCCGGTCCGCAGGACCCGCGGCACGTCGCCGGTCACGTCGACGACGGTGCTGGGCCACGGATCGGTGGCCGGGCCGGCCTCCAGATAGACGCGCACCGAATACTCCAGCTGCTCGCGGGCTTCCTCGGCGGTCAGCGGCGACGGCGAGCCGAGCTTGTTGGCGGTGGTCACCGCCATCGGGCCGACCTCGCGCAGCACCTCGAGGGCGACCGGGTGCAACGGCATCCGGACCGCGATCACCCCGCCGGTGTCGCCGAGATCCCACTGCAGGCTCGGCGAGTGCTCCACGATGATGGTCAGCGCGCCCGGCCAGAACGCGTCGGCCAGCTCCCGGGCGGCCCGGGGCAGCGAGTAGACCAGACCGTCGAGCGTGTGGCGGGAGCCGACCAGCACCGGCGGCGGCACCCGGCGGTCGGAGCCGCGGGCATGGTGCAGCTGGGTGATCGCGTGCGAGGTGAACGCGTCGGCACCCACCCCGTACACCGTGTCGGTGGGGATCACCACGAGCTCACCGCTCTTGGCCGCCTCGACGGCCGCGGCGATCCCGCGATCACGATCGGCGATGGCCGCGCAGTCGTAGAGCATCACGGGATGCAGTCTGCCATGTGACTACCTGATAGTTCACTGGCGGCGGGCGGTCGCGTACCTCGGGCGGCCGGTGAGGTCGTCGTGGGCGGTCACCTCGGTGAACCGGCCGTCCGCGCGGAGCAGCGCGGGCACCGCCGCGCCGTGCACGTCGTCGTGTTCGATACCGACCCATCCGCCCGGTTTGAGCAGGGCGGCCGCGAGCGCGATCACCGGGCGGATCACCGACAGCCCGTCGGCGCCGCCGAAGACCGCGTCGGCCGGGTCGTGATCGGACACCTCGGGCGGGACAGGGGTGCCGACCGGGACGTACGGCGGGTTGCAGAGCAGCACGTCCACCTGTCCACGCAGCTCAGCCAGCAGATCAGGGTCGGTCACGTCGGCCTCGAGCACCTCGACCGTGGCATGTCCCGTGGCGTTGCGCCGCAGCCACGGCAGCGCCTCCGGCGAGCGTTCCACCGCGATCACCCGCCCGGCCGGCGACTCGTCGGCGACCGAGAGCGCGATCGCGCCGCTGCCGCTGCACAGGTCGACCACCGTCGCCCCCGGCACGGTCCGCTCGATGCCCCAGCCGGCCAGCAGCTCGGTCTCCGGGCGGGGCACGAAGACGCCGTCGCCGACCGCGAGTTCCAGATGGCGGAACGCCGCTGTGCCAACCAGGTGCTGCAACGGCACCCGCTTCGCCCGCCCGGCGACCAGTTCCCGGAACCGGTCGGCCTCCTCGGCCCGGATGGTGTCGACGAGCACCAGCCGGCCCCGTGGCACGTCCAGGACGTGTGCGGCAAGCCATTCGGCGTCGACGCGGGGCGACGACACCCCGGCCGCCGCGAGTTCGGCGGCCGCCGATGCCAGCTCCGGAGCCAGCCGGGTCCGATCCGGACGGTCTCGGGGGTGTTCGTCACGCGCCATCACGGCATAATCATGAGACGTCGCGCACGCCGGGGATCGGCCGGGTCACCCAGCGAGCGCGCCGTAGGCCGTGGGAGGCGCCTGGTGGGTTGGTTGGACCAGCTCGCGGAACATGTCGATGATCTGCATCGGGCTGGGCAGCTGCAGCAGGACGGACGCTCGGCGCAGGCCCTGCCCATCCTGGACGCCGTGCTGGCCACCAGCTCCGATCCGACCACCCGGGCGTACGCGCTCGTGCAGCGCTTCGGTGCGCTGATCAACCTGGGCCGGGTGGCGGAGCTGGCGGCCGCGATGGCCGCCGCCGCCGAGGCGGTCCGTGAGGTGCCCGACCCCTACCTGCGCGGCCAGATGCACGCGTTCGCCGCCCTCGGCGCGCACCTGCAGAGCAACCTGGACCGCGGGGTGACCCACCTGGTGCAGGCGTCCCGGGCGCTGGCCGCGGTGCCGGAGGGTGACGCGGAGACCGCCTGGGGCTGGCACGACCTGGCCATGGCGTACTCATATCTGGGTTTTCACGGTCAGGCGCTGACCGCTATCGAGCAGGCCCGCGAGGTCGGCGCGAGCGCCGGGCTCACCCCGGAGGTGTTCGCCGCCCCCGGCATCCGGCTGCGCAACGCGGTCTCGCTCGACCACCAGGGCGACACCGACGGCTGCCTGCGGGTGCTCCGCGACATCGACGCCGAGCTCTCCCGGTACGTCGCCACCGACCAGCTGCGCCCCGGCAGCCGCGCCGTCTACGGCTACGCCCTGGCCCGCCGCGCCGCCCTGGGCGAGCCCACCGAGGCCGACGCCGCGAAGTGGCTGACCGGCGGCGGCGACAGCGTGCGCACCCGCGACCTGCGGCATCTCGGCGCGGTCTGCCTGACCATCGCGGCCGGCAAACCGGAGCGGGCGCTGACCATGCTGGAGGCGATCCCGGTCTCGGCCGAGGTGCTCGGCGCCCCGGAGCCTGCCCGTTTACGCAGTATCTGCCACGCCAGCGCCGGTGACCACGCCGCCGCGCACGCCGCCGACCGGTACGCGTTCCGCCTCGCCGCCCAGCGCATCGACCAGCTCCGCGACGGCTACCTGGACGGCGTCGCGGCCCGTCTGGACGCCCAGGAGACCCAGCGCGACCCGCACCGGTACGGCGACGAGACCCTCGTCGACCCGCTCACCGGCCTGCCCAACCGCCGCCAGCTGGAGCACTACGTCGACGGGCTGCTGGCCCGGGGCGAGCGCGCCGCCGTCGGGGTCTGCGACATCGTCGGCTTCACCACGGTCAACATGCGGCACGGCCGGCACTGCGGCGACCTGGTCCTGCAGCGGATCGCCGGCGTGCTGGCCCGGGTGATGCGCCGCGGCGACTTCGCGGCCCGGTTCGCCGGTGACGAGTTCGTCCTGGTGCTGCCGGGCGCCGGCCCGCAGCACGCGGCCGAGGTGTCCCGCCGGATCAGCGCCGCCGCCGCCGCGGAGAACTGGCAGGTCCTGGTGCCGGGTACCCCGATCGCGCTGGCGGCCGGCTGGTCCGAGGTGGGCACCAAGGGCCGCGGGCTGAGCGCCGCCCTGGCCGCCGCCGCGGCGATCCGCAAGCCGACCTGAGATGGCGGTGATCGAGCTGGGCGAGCCGGCCCCGGTCACCGACGAGCCCACCGCACCGCACCGGTGGCGGCCCCGCCCCTGGCTGATCACCGCCGTGGCCCTGCTCTGCGTCGTCGCGCTGACCGGTTCGGCCCGGCCCCACGGCGGCCGGCCGGGCCGGATCCTCTGGTCCGCGCCGATCGCCGCCGAGGACCAGATCACCGTCGCCGGTGACGCCGTCCTCCAGCAGCGCACCGGCTGGACCTCCGAGCTGACCGTGTACGACCTGGCCACCGGCGCCCTGCGCTGGCGCACCGGCGACGCCCCGCTGACCCGGGTGCTGCCCTCGCCCGCGGACGCCGTGGTGCTCGTCGTCGACGACCAGGGTGTGGCGACCCCGAACCGGGACGGCGGCACCGTCACCGCGCGGCGCAGCGCCGACGGCGCCACGGTCTGGCAGCAGCCCGGCACGGTGCTGACCGCCGACGCCGGGCTCGCGCTGATCGCCGACCACGACACCCGGGGCTGGGTGATCCGGTTGCGCCAGGTCCGGGTCGCCGACGGCGCCGCGCTCTGGCGCCGTTCGATCGCGCCGGCTCGGGACGTGCTGGTCGAACCCACCCGGGACGGGCACTTCGGCCGGGTGCTCACCGTGACGAACGGGCGGATCGACCTCTACCGGTGGGCCGACGGTGTCCCGTCCGCCTCCGGCCGGGTCACCCTGGCCCCCGACAGCCTGCTGAGCGCCGTGCACGGCCGGCTCCGCGCCGACCGGTACGCCACCGCCGGGATCACCTCCACCTGGTACGACCTGACCGACTTCCGGCAGCTCGGCACGATCGACGCCGGCACCGTGCCGGCCGTCGAGTGCGGCCCGCTGGTCTGCCGGGCCGGGCCGGCCTCGGTGACCGCCACCGAGGCGGGCACCGGGCGGGAGGTGTGGCGGCGCACCGACGTGGCCGGTTTCGCGCTGGTCACCGCAGACCGGCTGCTGCTGATCGCGACCGACGGCTCGACCCGCACCCTCGTCGACCCGGCGACCGGCCGCGCGCTGGCCACCCACGTGCCGGGTGAGGTGGTCGCCGACGACACCGTCCGGGACTCGGTGCTGCTGCTGCACGACACCCGGTCGCCGGCCGGGCGCAGCGCCGCGGTGCGGCTCGACCTGACCACCGGAGCGTGGCGCACGCTCGGCCTGCTGCCGTCGATCCGCGATCCGCGCCGGTGCGTCGGCACCGCGGCCGGGCTGCTGCTGTGCCAGGACAACAACCGGATGCTGGTGGCTACAGTGCCGGTATGAGCGTCATCGACCTCGGCGAGGTGCGGGCCCACGAGCCCGCCGAGCACCCGGTCGCCGAGCCGCTGCCGCTGCGCGGGTTCCGCCGTGCCGCGGTCGCGGTCGTCGCGATCGCCTGCGCGCTCACCCTGGGTGCCGCGGCGCCGGTGCCGCCCCCGTTGGTCCGCGACGTCTGGTCGACCGCCGGCCCGCGGGACGGCGCGATGCTGATCGGCACGGACACCGTCTATCTCACCGGCAGCCAGGGCGAGATCACCGCGCACGACCTGGCCACCGGGACGGTCCGGTGGAGCCGGACGCTGGACGCCGGCGGAGGGCCGAGCGAGGAGGTGGCCGGCCTGCTGCTGGTCCTCGGCTCGCTGAAGACCGTCATGCTCACCGGCGAGGATCAGAGCTCCACGCTGATGTGGTCGGACGGCGTGATCATGCTGGACCCGGCCACCGGCGCCGAGCGATGGCGCGGTCCCGGCGACCAGCTGGCGTCGACGCCCGACACGATGCTGCTGGCCGACCGGGGCGACGACGGGGAGGCCCGGGCGATGCGGCTGGTCACGACCCGCACCGGCGACGTGCTCTGGACCCGGCCGCTGGCACGCGCCGCGGACGCGCAGATCCAATACGACGACGGCCGGCCCGCGCGGATCGTCACCACCGCACCCGACGAGATCAACATCTATCGGTACGCCGACGGCGCGCCGCTGGCCCACCGCGGGTTCACCTGGACCGACGACACCCGGCCGGAGAGCGCCCGGGCCACCATCGCCGGTGACCGGCTCGTGGTGACCTGGACCGACCGGCGCGGCTCCACCGTCACCGCGTTCCGGCCGGACGACCTGGACACCCCGCTCTGGAGCCTGCGCACCCTCCGCTATGCCCTGGTCACCCCGTGCGGACCGGTGGTCTGCCTCGCCGAGGGCGCCGAGGTGTCCGGCCTCGACCCGGCCACCGGCGCGTCCCGCTGGCAGCTGCCCGGGCCGGCCGGGATCAACGTGGCCGGCACCGGCCGGCTGCTCGCCTACACCGACCGCGACCCGCCGTCGGAGACCCTGGTGGACGCGACCACCGGCCGGGTGCTCGGCGACAGCGCGGTCGGCTGGCAGATGAACCGCACCGACCCGGCCGCCCGGATCCTGCTGCGCGCCGGCCGGGACGACCCGGACCAGGTCGTGATCAGCCGGATGGACCTGGAGACCGGCCGGGTCGCCGTGCTCGGCACGGTCGGCTCCGCCGAGTGGCACGACTGCGGCAGCACCGCGCGTTTCCTGGTCTGCCGGCGCGGGGACCGCGTCGTGGTCACCGCGATCGGCTGACCCGTGGCCACCATCGAGCTCGGCGATCTCAGCGAGCGCACCGCCACACCCGGCGCGGCGCCGGAGCTCCGCGCCGACCGCCTGCTCACCCGGGTGGTCGCCGCCGGTCTCGCGGTGCTCTGCGCGGCCGGCCTGACCGGCTCCGGGCCGCCCGCTCCGCCCCGCGTCCACGAGCTGTGGTCGATACCGGTACGCGACGGCGACTACCCGTACCTGTCCGCCGACGCGGCACTGCTCTCCCGGGTCACCGACGCGGGCGCCGAGCTCACCTCGTACGACCTGGGCACCGGCCGGGTCCGCTGGGCCACGCTGACCGGCCCGGAGTCGAACTGGCTGATCCCGGACGACGACGCGCACCGGATCTACGTCGCCGACGGCGCCCGGACCTACACCGCCGGCAGCAGCTCGACCGGGTACGCCACCAGCACCGTGGTGCTGGACAGCGGCACCGGGGCGGTCCGCTGGCGGCACGCCGGGCAGGCGCTGGCCGCCTCGGGTGGGACCGCCCTGTTCGCCGACTGGGACGAGCAGGCCCGGGTGGTCGGGCTGCACCTGCTCCGGGCCGCGGACGGCACCCCGGTCTGGGAGCACCCGATCGCACCGGCCTCGCTCGTGCTGCCCCCGGCCGACGCGCCGGGGACCGGTGACCTCATCGCGATCACCCCGTCCGGCACGATGACCGCGCTGCGGTACGCCGACGGGGTCCCGCTCGCCACCCGCAAGGTCGGCGCCCGGGACCAGCCGCCCTGGATGGCCCTGGTCCGCGACGGCCGGTTCTACGACATCGTGCCCGGCACGACCACCTCGGTGACCGCGTACCGGTCGGACACCCTGGCCGAGCTGTGGCGGATCACCTGGCCGGACAGCGACGTCATCCTGAACGACTGCCACCCGGTGCTCTGCACGCTGCACGCCGGCCTGCTGGCCGGGCTGGACCCGGCGACCGGGCGGGCGCGGTGGCAGCTGCCGCGGGCCGACGCATACCCGATCGGCGGCGGGCGCCTGATGGTCACCCGGCCCGACACCACCAGCTCGACCGTGGTGGACGCCCTGACCGGCACGGCGATCGGCCCGCAGATCCCGGGCAGCGTGCTCGGCGGTGAACGCCCCGGCGGCGAGCTGCTGGTGACCCGCGCCGCCGGGTACCCGGAGTTGCGTACCGCGGTCTCGCTGCTCGACCCGGCGACCGGCCGGACCCGGCTGATCGGCTCGATGCCCGGCATCACCACCGGCTGCGAGACGGTCCGGCGCTACCTGGTCTGCGGCCGGGAGAACAACCGGCTGACCGTCACTGACGCCGGCTGAGCTCGGTCTCCCCGGCCAGCCGGGCCTCGCGGTCCGCGGCGCCCAGCGCGTCCAGCACCCCGTCCAGCTCACCGCCGAGCACCAGGTCGAGGTTGTACGCCGTGTAGCCGATCCGGTGGTCGGTGATCCGGTTCTGCGGGAAGTTGTACGTCCGCACCCGCTCCGAGCGGTCCACCGTACGGACCTGGGCCTTGCGCGCGTCACCGGCGACCGCGTCGGCGGCCTCCTGCAGCTGGACCAGCAGCCGGGAGCGCAGGATGCGCATCGCCGACTCCTTGTTCTGCAGCTGGCTCTTCTCGTTCTGGCAGCTCACCACGGTGCCGGTGGGCAGATGGGTGATCCGGACCGCGGAGTCGGTGGTGTTGACCGACTGGCCACCCGGCCCGGACGAGCGATACACGTCGATCCGCAGGTCGCCGGGCTCGATGTGCACCTCGACGTCCTCGGCCTCGGGCAGCACCAGCACGCCGGCCGCCGAGGTGTGGATCCGGCCCTGCGACTCGGTGACCGGGACGCGCTGCACCCGGTGCACGCCGCCCTCCCACTTCATCCGGGACCAGACGCCGTGACCGCCGGCCGGCACACCCTTGGTCTTCACCGCGACCGAGATGTCCTTGACGCCGCCGAGGTCCGACTCCTGCAGGTCGATCACCTCGACCACCCAGCCGTGGCGCTCCGCGTACCGGGTGTACATCCGCAGCAGATCGCTGGCGAACAGCGCGGACTCCTGGCCGCCCTCACCCGCCTTGATCTCGACGATCACGTCCTTGGCGTCGTTCGGGTCGCGCGGCATGAGCATCTCGCCGAGCTTCTCCTCCAGCGCCGGGAGGACGGCGGCGACCGCCTCGACCTCGCTCGCGAACGCCGGGTCCTCGGCGGCCAGCTCCTTGGCGGCGGCCAGGTCGGCGCGCGCGGCCTCCAGCTCGGCGTGCGCGGTGTAGAGCGGGGCGAGCTCGGCGAATCGCCGGCCGACCCGGCGGACCAGCGCCTGGTCAGCGTGGATGGCCGGGTCCTCCATCCGCTTCTCCAGATCGGCGTACTCGTCGAGAAGCGCGGTCAGGCGGTCGGTGCTCATCGGTCTCTCCAGTCAGCGAAAAGCGAACCACACGCCTCTCCAAGTCTGGAAAAGCGGACCACACGCGAACGGCGCCCGCCCCGGATTCCGGGACGGGCGCCGTTGAAGCAGTTACTTCTTCTTCGCGGCGTTGACCTTGGCGTACTTCGCCTGGAACTTCGCAACCCGGCCCGCGGTGTCGAGAACGCGCTGCTTGCCGGTGTAGAACGGGTGGCAGGCGCTGCAGGTCTCGACGCGGATCTCGTCGCCCTTGGCGGTGCTGCGGGTGGAGAAGGTGCTGCCGCAGGAGCAGATGACCTCGGTGGTCGTGTACTCCGGGTGGATTCCGCTCTTCATGTCTACTCGGTCCCTCTCGATGAAACGGGCCGCCGGGTCGCCTGCCGCGGATGGGAAGACGTGAACCGGAACCCCTACTGGCCGATGTACCAGTCTGCCATGCCCCCTGTACCGGCCGGAAATCAGGAGGTGCAAACGGTTTCGTGGTCGATAACGTGAGCGCTCCGCCGGTAATTCCCGCACCCGAAAGGCACCTGTCATGACGCTGCTCCACGACGTCTTCGATCCGGCCGCGCTGGCCGAGGCGATCGACAGCGGGATGGTCCGGCTGCAACGTCATCCGAGCCTGCCGTTCACGATCTACAACTACACCGAGGCCTGCCAGTACACCGGCTCGTGGAGCCCGGTCACGCTGGCCTGCCGGGGTCTCATCGCGGACGCCGACGGGCGGATCGTGGCACGTGCCTTCGACAAATTCTTTAATCACACCGAGCCGCAGGCGCCGGCTCTCGACCCGTCCGCGCAGGTCACGGTGACGGACAAGGCGGATGGCAGCCTTGGTGTGATCTATCACGACGGCTCCGGCTTCGCCGTCGCGACGCGGGGGTCGTTCGCCTCCGACCAGGCGATCCATGCGACCGCACTGTTGCGTACGCGGTACGCGTCGTTCGTGCCGCCGGCCGGGACGACCGTGCTCGTGGAGATCATCTATCCGGGCAACCGGATCGTCGTGGACTACCAGGGGCTCGACGACCTGGTGCTGCTCGGCGCGGTGGACATCGCCACCGGGCGGTCCTACGGCCCGGACGCTGTCCCGGGCTGGCCGGGTCCGGCGGTCGAGACGTTCGGGTACGCGACGCTGGCCGAGGCGCTCGCCGCTCCCCCGCGCGACGGGCGGGAGGGCCTGGTCGTGCACTTCACCGAGGCCGATCAGCGCGTGAAGATCAAGTACGCGGACTACGTGCGGCTGCACCGGCTGGTGACCGGGCTCACCGCTCGTACCGTGTGGGAGCTGCTGGCCAACGGTCAGAACCTGGACGCCCTGCTCGAACCGCTCCCCGACGAGTTCCACGTCTGGGCCCGGGGCATCGCCGACGGCCTGACCACCGAGGTGGACGCGCGGGCCGCCGCGGTCGAGGTGGCCTACGCCGAGCTCGTCGCCGGGCTGCCCGACGGGTGGGGCCGCAAGGAGTTCGCGCTCGCGGCGGTGCGCACGCCGCACCGGGGCGAGTTGTTCCAGCGCCTGGACGGTCATGATTACCGTCCGGGTCTGTGGCAGCGGGTGCGGCCGTCGGGTGACGCGGTCCGGGCCGCTGGTGGAGGAGCCGAGGAATGACACGACTTTTGATCACGCGGGGCCTGCCCGCGTCCGGGAAGACCACGTTCGCCCGCAAGCTGCAGCCGGGCGTGGTCCGGGTCAACCGCGACGACCTGCGGCGGATGCTGCACGGGCAGCGGTTGTTCACCCAGTGGGCCGAGGCGCAGGTGACGAACGCGCAGCGGGCCGCGGTCGAGGCCCTGCTGCGCGCCCGGGCGTCGGTGATCGTCGACGACACGAACCTGCGGGCCAAGGTGGTCCGGGAGTGGGCCGAGATGGCCGCCCGGTTCGGCGCGTCGTTCGAGGTGCACGACTTCACCGACGTGCCGCTGGAGGAGTGCCTGCGGCGCGACGCCGACCGGCCGGAGGACGAACGGGTCGGCGAGGACGGCATCCGCCGGATGCACGAGCGCTATCTGGCCGGGAAGAACACCCCGCTGCCGGTGCCGTTCGTGGACCCGGGTGGCCCCGGGGTGGTCTACCAGGCCGACCCGGAGCTGCCGCCGGTGGTGCTGGTGGACATCGACGGGACGGTCGCGCTGATGGCCGGGCGCAGCCCGTACGACTGGAGCCGGGTCGGTGAGGACGCCCCCAATCCGTCGGTGATCGCGGCGGTGCGGGCGATGCACGCGGCCGGGCACGCCATCGTCTTCTGCTCCGGGCGGGACGCGGTGTGCCGGGAGGAGACCGAGGCGTGGCTGGAGCTGTTCGTCGGCGTGCCGTACGAGGCTCTGTTCATGCGACCGGAAGGGGACAGCCGCAAGGACTCGATCGTCAAGCGGGAGATCTTCGATACCGAGATCCGGGACCGGTGGCGGGTCGTCGGGGTTTTCGACGACCGCCAGCAGGTGGTACGTATGTGGCGTGCGCTCGGCCTGACGGTGTTCCAGGTGGCGGAAGGGGACTTCTGAGGTGAGTGTCAGGTGAGGAAGTATCCGCGGACGTTCCATCTGCCCGATTCCCCGGGCGCCTCCGACGATGACCGGGTCCAATCGGATCTGTCGTGGCTGGACGGCGAGCTCGTGGTGACCGAGAAGATGGACGGCGGGAACCTCACCTTCACCCGGGACGCGATGTACGCCCGCTCCCCCGACTCCGGCACCCACCCGTGGGACCGGCCGGCGAAGGCGTTGTGGGCGATGACGGCGTACCGGATCCCGGACGCCTGGCGGGTCTGCGGCGAGTCCATGTGGGCCCGCCGCAGCGTCGCCTACGCGGATCTGCCCGGTGTCTTCCTGGTCTTCGGCATCTGGGACGAGACCGACACGCTGCTGGGCTGGGACGACACCGTCGACTGGGCGCGGCGGCTGGAGCTGCCGATGGTCCCGGTCCTCTACCGCGGCGGCAGCCTCAGCGAGGCCCGCGCGGCCTGGCCGGGCATGCGCGACACGGACTCCTCGGAGGGTTTTGTGGTCCGCGCGGCCGGCCGCATCCCGGCCGCCGAGTTCGAGCGCCAGGTGCTCAAGTGGGTCCGCGCCGACCACGTCCGCACCCCGGCCGCCTGGCGCCACCGCGACGACTTCGCCCTCAACGAGTTCGCCTGACCCCCTTTTCGGTACGAACAGTCCGGCGCTCGTCCGTAGGCTACGAGCCGAGTCCCGCCCGTGAGGCTTCCGCGAGGCCGCGACCGCTCCGGACCATGACGCGACTTACCGTCCCGGCTGGGCCTGACGGCCCTTATCGCGATGCGATAAGGGCCGTCAGAGCCAGCTGAACAACCCGGTGGCGCGCTGCGGTCCGGTGGCGGGATCACGTCGCGCGAGACCAGCACGGGACGCGGCTTGTAGCCTGCGGACGGTCGCTCCGTATTCGTACCGAATAAGGTTTTTTCATGGGCGGTGCGGACAGCCGCGCATGCCCTCGCGGGCCAGCGACGCCGCGTCCTCGTCCAGGTAGAACGCGGGGCGCAGGTCGAGTTCCTGGTAGTAGCGGTGGAAGACCGGGGTGATGCCGCCGGACATCGGTGGCACGATCCAGCTCCAGTCGGCCGGGACCGGGCGGCCGGCCTTCTCCTCGTTGCTGAGGTGCTTGAGGAAGCGCCGTGACTCGGTGTGATGGTCGCTCATCTTGACGCCGGCCTGCTCGAAGCTGTGCAGGACCGCGATGTTCAGCTCGACCAGCGCGCGGTCGCGCCACAGGGTGGACTCGCGGGTGGTGTCCAGGCCCATCCGGGCCGCGATGACCGGGATCATGTCGTAGCGATCGGGATCGGACAGGTTGCGCGCGCCGATCTCGGTGCCCATGTACCAGCCGTTGAACGGCGCCAGCGGGTAGTGCACGCCGCCGACGGTGAGCCGCATGTTGGCGATCGCCGGGACGGCGTGCCAGCGCAGTCCCAGCTCGGTGAACCAGGCGTAGTCGGGGTGGCCGATCGGCACCTCACGGATGGCGCGCTCGGGCAGCTCGTAGAGCCGGATCCCGTCCGCCGGGGTCTCGATCACCAGGGGCAGCACGTCGTACGCCTCGCCCTTGCCCTGCCAGCCGAACGCCCGGACCGCGGTGGTGAACTCGCGCAGCCGGGGATCGCCGACCGCCTCGCCGCTCTCGGTGCGGTAGCCGGCGTACCGGATCAGCTGCTCGTTCCACACCCGGGCGTACGGCTGACCCGGCCGGGCCGGCGCGAAAATGCTGATCACCGGCCGGATCTGGGTCTCCCCGGCGGTCTGCAGGTGCTGCACCAGCAGCGAGTAGATCTCGTCGGCGGTCCGGGCCCGGCGCCGGTCCAGCACGTGCAGGCTGCGCCAGTAGAGCCGGCCGATGCACCGGCCGGCGTTGCGCCAGGCCATCCGGGCGCCGTGGGTCAGCTCGTCCGGGGTGTGCACGTAGGTGCCGGTCGCGGCGATCTGCGCGCGGATGATGGCCAGCCGCGGCTCGACCGGCCCGAGACGGGGGTTCTCGGTGTAACAGCGGCGCAGGAAGTCCTCCGCCTCACCCGGGTCGACCGGCGCGTCGGGATCCCACGTCTCGGTGGGATGGTCCCGGTAACCAGGCACGATCATCGGGAGCCTCCGGATTATTGAGGGATGGGGATACCGGAGGTTCGCACGACCCCGTACGGGGCGAATCAGACAACGTGTGCGACAAAGACGACGAGCCCCACCCGATCGGGTGGGGCTCGTCGTTTTCGGGTGTTTATTCGCCAGGCGTCGACTTGGCGATCTGCATCAGGAACTCGATGTTGGTCCGGGTCTGCTTGAGCCGGTCCATCAACAGGTCCAGGGCAGCGCCGGACTCCAGCGAGCTGAGCACCTTGCGGAGCTTGTGGATGATCGCCAGCTCCTCCTTGCCCAGAAGGATCTCTTCCTTACGGGTGCTGGAGGCGGAGACGTCCACGGCCGGGAAGACCCGCTTGTCGGCGATCTTCCGGTCCAGCTTGAGCTCGGCGTTACCCGTGCCCTTGAACTCCTCGAAGATCACCGTGTCCATCATCGACCCGGTCTCGACCAGCGCGGTCGCGAGGATGGTGAGCGAGCCACCGTTCTCGATGTTGCGCGCCGCGCCGAGGAACCGCTTCGGCGGGTAGAGCGCGGTCGAGTCGATACCACCCGACATGATCCGGCCGGAGGCCGGCGCGGCCAGGTTGTACGACCGGCCCAGCCGGGTCACCGAGTCGAGCAGCACGACGACGTCGTGGCCCAGCTCGACCAGCCGCTTGGCCCGCTCGATGGCGAGCTCGGCGACCGTGGTGTGGTCCTGCGGCGGACGGTCGAACGTGGCCGCGATGACCTCGCCCTTCACCGTGCGCTGCATGTCGGTGACCTCTTCGGGCCGCTCGTCGACCAGCACCACCATCAGGTGGCACTCCGGGTTGTTGTGGGTGATCGCGTTCGCGAGGGCCTGCAGCACCATCGTCTTACCCGCCTTGGGCGGAGAGACGATCAGCGCGCGCTGACCCTTACCGATCGGCATCACCAGGTCGATGATGCGGGTGGTGAGGATGTGCGGCTCGGTCTCCAGCCGCAGACGCTCCTGCGGGTAGAGCGGGGTGAGCTTGTAGAACTCGGGACGGCGACGGGCCTCGTCGGGCTCCATCCCGTTGATGGTGTCCAGCCGGACCAGCGGGTTGTACTTGTCCCGACGCTGGTCGCCGCTGCCGCCGTCACGCGGGGCGGAGCGCACCGCGCCGGTGACCGCGTCGCCGCGGCGCAGGCCGTACTTCTTGACCTGCGACATGGACACGTAGACGTCGTTCGGGCCGGAGAGGTAGCCGGTGGTCCGGACGAACGCGTAGTTGTCCAGCACGTCCAGGATGCCGGCCACCGGGACGAGCACCTCGTCCTCGGAGACGTGCGGCTCGCGGCCGCCACCGTCGCGCTGGCCGCCGTCCCGCTGGCCACCCTCGCGCGGGCTGGTGTTGTCCCGCGGGTCGTCACGGTCACGACCGCGACGACGGTCCCGGAAACGGCTGCGCCGGCTCCGGCGGCCACCCTCGCCGTCAGCGTCGTCGTCGTCGTGAGCCTGCTCGGTGCGCGGGCCCCGGTCGTTGGTCCGGTCGTTGGTCCGGTCGTTGGTCCGGTCCGGACGCTCGCCGCGCTCGGGCCGGTCCGACCGCTCGGTCCGCTCGCCGTCGCGCGGGGTGCGCTCGGAACGCTCGGTCCGGTCGGTCCGGTCGGTCCGCTCGCCGTCACGCGGGGTGCGCTCGGAACGCTCGATCCGCTCGGTGCGCTCGCCGTCGCGCGGCGTGCGCTCGGAACGATCGGTGCGCTCGGTCCGGTCGGTCCGCTCGCTGTCGCGCGGCGCGCGCTCGGTGCGCTGCCGGTCGCGGTTGCGGTCGCCCCGCTCGGGACGCTCGCTCCGCTCGGCACGCTCGGTGGTGTCGGCCGGAGCCGTCTCGGTCACCGCGGCGACCGGCGCGGCGGCGACCGGAGCGGCCTCCGCAACAGCCGTCTCCCGAGGAGCCGTCTCACGGGGGGTGGTGTCACGGGCCCGCTCGCGGCTGCGCCGGGACGGACGCTCGGTCACCGGCGCGGCCTCGGCGGCCGGGGCGGTCTCGACCGGAACGGCCGGGGCGGCCACGGGCTGCGGCGTCTCGGCCGGGGCCGGCTGAACCGGAGCCACCTGGGCCGGGGCGGGCTGCACCGCGGCGGCAGCGGCGGTCCGCGGACGTGGGGCCGGCTCAGCAGCGGCCGAACCGCCGCTCTGCCGCTCGGTGATCGCGGTGATCAGCTCGCCCTTGCGCATCCGGGCCGTGCCGGAGATGCCCAGGGACGCGGCGAGGCTCTGCAACTCGGGCAGCAGCATCGCGGACAGCCCGGTGCCGGCGCGGCGGCGCTTCGTGGCGGTCGCGGTGGTGCCGGCGCCGTCAGCGACGTCAGAAACACCCGACGTCACGTCGGTGGTGTCGCTCAATGGATTCCTTCCGTCGGAAAAACCCGAGATCACCCGGAACTGCAGCCTGGGCCGGGTGCCCTCGGAACCCGCTTCGCAACAGCGGTGCGGGAGTTCATGCAGCACGGCAGCTCGACGGTTTCCCTGCCCACCAGACTTTGACGGGTAGGTCTCGGCGAGTGCAGCGATCTATGGACTGCTGCCCGGCGTATGCCTTGCTGAGAATTGAGACGGGCCCGGACGGCCCAGAAATCTCGGGGGTGCGCCGAACCGCAGAGATCGCTTGCTTCGCGGCTGTGCTAGGTCTAGAGCGTAATCAACTCTTGCGACCTGCGGCAACAGGACCCCGCTCGGCGTGTTCCACCATACCCCCTTTCACAACAGCACCGGCGCCGTCCACGCCCAGCACTTCGGCGCGCCAATCCGCGCCGGGGTGGAAATCGCCCGGGACCTCGGTCAATGCGAGCACGGTCGGTCCCGCGCCACTCACCACGGCCGCGACACCCACCGACCGCAGCGCCGCGACCAGCGAGGTCGTGCCCGGCATGCCGGGCGCACGGTACCCCTGGTGCAGCCGGTCCTCGGTGGCCGGGAACAGCAGCGCCGGATCACTCGTCAGGGCGTGGCTCAGCAGGGCGGCCCGGCCGGCGTTGAAGGCGGCGTCCCGGTGCGGCACCTCGGACGGCAGCGCGGCGCGCGCGGTGGCGGTATAGCCCCGCTCGGACGGGATGAAAACCGTCGGGCGCACGCCCCCGGCCGGCGCCAGCTTCACCGCTCGCGCGCCGCCGGGCTCGGTCCAGGCCACGGTGAACCCGCCGAGCAGGCACGGCGCCACGTTGTCCGGATGTCCCTCGATGCGCGCCGCGATCCGCAGCGCGGCCGCCTCGTCGATCAGCTCGAGACCGCCTTTGACCAGGCCACGAGCCAGTTGTACGCCGCCGACGATGGCCGCCGACGAACTGCCCAGCCCGCGCGCCTGCGGGATCCGGTTGACGCAGCGCACGGCCAGGCCGGGCGGGCGCTCGCCGAACTCGTCGAAGGTGGCCAGCATGGCCCGCACCACCAGGTGCCCGGCGTCGGTCGGCAGCTCACCAGCGCCCTGACCGCTGATCTCGACGGTGAACCCGGACGCGGTCACACTCGCGGTCAGGTCGTCGTACAGGGTCAGCGCGAGACCCAGCGCGTCGAAGCCCGGACCCAGATTCGCACTGGTCGCCGGGGTGCTGACGGAAACCGGATCGGTGGCGAAGGTCAGGCCCATCGCCACATGCTAGGGCTTGATCATCTCAGGGTGATTGCCGCGCCCCGGGAATCTCATTCCCGGACGCCGACCGGCGCGCCAGCCCCCGGGTCGCCAGCCACCAGCCGGCCGCGTAGAGCACCGTGATCAGGCCGCACACCGCCAGCACGGCCCGCTGGGACACGTGGTCGACGACCGCGCCGGCACCCAGCTGGCTGATCGAGATGGCGAGCGTCGCCAGCATCATGTCGGTGGCGAACACCCGCCCGCGCAGCCGGTCCGGCACCTCGGCCTGCAGCGCGTAGTTGGAGAGCACCCAGTTGGTGCCGCCGGCGAAGTGCGCGACGAAGACCAGCAGCAGGACCAGCGGGAACCAGCTGGTGAAGGCGACACCGAGGTAGCCGAGGCCGTACAGGCTCATCGACAGGGCCAGACCGGTGAACAGCCAGGCCGGGCGGGCCAGCACCGGGCGCATCACCATCGGGCCGACCAGCGCGCCGAGGCCGCGGACCGCGAAGAGCAGGCCGGCGCCCAGCTCACCGGCGCCGTGCGCGGCGGCGATCAGCGGGAACACGGTCAGCACCCCGTTGCCCAGGCCGACCGCCGACTTCACGGTGACCAGCGCGCGCAGCCGGGGACGGATCACGATGTACCGCAGCGCCTCCCGCAGGGCGTGCCCGGTCTCCGGCCGCTCGGCGTCCGCGGCGCGCTCGGCCTGCAGCGGGCGGCGGACCAGCGCGGTGAGCAGGCTCGCGATCAGCAGGCCGGCCGCGGTCACGGTGAAGCTGACGTACGGGCCGAACAGGCTGCTCACCACGCCGCCGAGCGACGCGCCGAGGATCGTCATGGTGCCCCACGCCGAGCCGGAGATCGCGTTCGCGGCGGGCAGGTCGGCCGGGTCCACCACGTTCGGCAGCGCCGCCGAGCTGGCCGGCTGGTAGAACGCCTTGGCCACGGCCATCGCACCGATCGCGACCAGGGCGAGCGGCGCGGTGGCCGCCGACCGCACCGCGAAGAGCAGCAGCACCGCGGCGAACGACGCCAGGTTCGCCACGATCAGGATCTTCCGCCGGTCCAGCCGGTCGGCGATCGTCCCGGTGTAGGGGAGCAGCAGCGCGTTGATCCCGGTGTCCACGGCCAGCACCAGACCGCCCCAGAACCCGTGGCCGGTGAGCTCGGGCAGCAGCACCAGCAGCGGCACCATCACGAACCAGTCCGCGCCGAAGACCACCAGCTCAGCGGTGAACAGACGGCGGAAATCACGATTCCGGGTAAGGACCGAGAACGTTGCTGGCACGTACCGGAATGTAGTCGTACCCCGGAAAAGGCCGATGCCCGGCCGCCGGGGCCGGGCATCGTTTCCTTATTTCTTGCTTAGTTTTTCGGTACGCCCTACTCCTGCACCGGCTTGGCCGGCCCCTTGGGCATCTTGAGCACCTCGAACTGATCGGTGTAGCCCCGCAGCGCGCCGCTGGAAGCGGGCTCGACCGGCACCGTCGACGCCACCGGGGCGTCGTCCGGCACGGTCACCGGCTCGGCCGTCGCCGTCGCCTCGGCCGGCGTGACGGGCTTGCCGCCCTTGGCCAGCCGCTTGGCCTCGCGCTTGGCCCGGCGACGCTCCTTGCGGTTCTCCACCAGCGTGTAGAGCGCGGGCACCAGCACCAGGGTGAGCAGCGTCGAGCTGACCAGACCACCGATCACCACGATGGCCAGCGGCTGGGAGATGAAGCCGCCCTCGCCGGTGAGACCCAGCGCCATCGGGATGAGCGCGAAGATCGTCGCGATGGCGGTCATCAGGATCGGCCGCAGCCGGTGCCGGCCGCCCTCGACCACCGCTTCCTGGACACCCATGCCGGCCGCCCGGTAGTGGTTGATCAGGTCCATCAGCACGATCGCGTTGGTGACCACGATGCCGACCAGCATCAGCACCCCGATCAGGGCCGGCACACCGAGCGGGGTGCCGGTCGCCAGCAGCAGGCCGATCGCGCCGGTCGCCGCGAACGGGATGGAGACCAGCAGGATGATCGGCTGCACGATGCTGCGGAACGTCGCCACCATGATGATGAAGACGATCGCGATGGCCGCCAGCACGGCGAGGCCGAGCTGCGCGAACGCCTCCTGCTGGTCGGCGCTGACGCCACCGACCGTGTACGAGGCGCCGGCCGGCAGGTCGAGCGCGTCCAGCTTCTCGGTCAGATCCGTGTTGACCTTGCTGAGGTTGGAGCCGGTCACCGCGCCGGTCACCGTGGCGGTGCGGTTGCCGTCCACCCGGGTGACCTGCTCCGGGCCGTTGACCTGCTTGACCTCGGCCACCTTGCTCAGCGGCACGGTGCCCTTGGCGGTGGTCAGCGGCACGTTCTTCAGCGCGTCCGGGTCGGTCGGCGCGGCGCCGAACGAGATGACCACGTCCTCGCTGGCCCCGTCGATCGCGACGGTGCCGGCCGGCGCGGAGCGGAACAGGCCGGCCACGGTCTGGCCGATCTGCGCCTCGGTGAGACCGGCCTCGGCGGCGGCCTTGCGGTTCACCACCACGTCCAGGCGCGGCACGCTGGCGGCCAGCGTGGTGTCCACGTCGCTGACCCCGCCGATCCCGGTCATCGCGGTGCGGACCTGCTCGGTCGCGGCGGTCAGCACGTCGTTGTCGGCCGCGGTGACCTCGACGGAGAGCTGGCTGCTGCCCAGCCCGGAGCTGTCCTGACCGATCTTGATCTCACCGGCGTCGGTGAGCTTGCCGAACTCGTCGCGCAGCTGGTCGGAGACCTGCTCGGTGTCGGCGTCCTCGCTCAGCGCCACGTTGAACGTCGCGGTGGCGCCACCGCCGCCCCCGGCGAACGGGTTCGACGAGTTGCCGCCGACGGTGACCTGGTACGTCGTCACGTCGTCGCGGTCCGAGAGGATCGCCTCGACCTTCTTGGCCGCCTCGTCGGTGGCCGCCAGGCTGGTGCCGACCGGCAGCTCCTGGGAGACCGTGATGCTGTCCTGGCCGGACTGGTCCAGGAAGTTCGTCTCCAGCCGGGTGGACAGGGCGAACGTGCCGAGCAGCACCGCGATGCCGATCAGCACCGTGGTCCAGCGGCGGGTGGTGGCGAACTTGATGACCGGCAGGTATCCGCGCTGCAGCGGGCTGCGCAGCTCCTTCTCCTCGGCGGTCTTGCGGATCGCCTCGGTGTCGGCGTCGTCGGCCGGCGGCTTGAGGAACCAGAACGCCAGCACCGGCACCACGGTCAGCGCCACGAACAGCGACGCCAGCAGCGCCACCGTCACGGTGATCGCGAAGGACGAGAAGATCTGCCCGACCAGGCCGCCGACCAGGGCGATCGGGGCGAAGACGGCGACCGTGGTGAGCGTGGAGGCGACCACCGCGCCGGACACCTCGCGGACCGCGCCGAGGATGGCGTGGACCTTCTCCTCGCCGTACTCGAGATGTCGTTTGATGTTCTCCAGCACCACGATCGAGTCGTCCACCACCCGGCCCACCGCGATCGTCAGCGCGCCGAGGGTGAGCAGGTTGAGCGTGTAGTCGCCGGCCCAGAGCGCGATCAGCGCGATCAGCACCGAGAGCGGGATGGAGACCGCGGTGACGAGCGTCGAGCGGACGCTGAGCAGGAAGATCAGGATGACCACCACGGCCATCACCAGGCCGAGCAGTCCCTCGGTGGTCAGGCTCTTGATCGAGCGCTCCACGAACGGCGCCTGGTCGGTGATCACGGTGAGCTTGGCGCCGGAGTCCTTCTCCAGGTCGGCGAGCATGTCGCGGACCTGGTGCGAGATCTCCACCGGGTTGCCGTCCGGGCGCGCGGTGACCGCGATGCCCAGGCTGTCCACCCCGTCGGTCCGGGTGTACCCGTCGGCGGCCGGCAGCTTGCTCTCCACCGTGGCGACGTCGGCGAGGCGCACCGGCCCGCGAGCGCCGGTCAGGTAGACGTCCTGCAGCTGCTGCACCGTGGTGATCGGGGTGCCCACCTGCACGGTCAGCGACTTGGTGCCCTCGGTCACCGTGCCGGCCGGGATGGAGACGCCGTTGGCCTGCAGCACCGTGGTGAGCGACGCCGGGCTGACCCCGGCCGCGCCCATCTTCGCCAGGTCCGGCGTGATCACGACCTGCTTGGCGCGGGAGCCGGTGACCTGGGTGTCGCGGACGCCGGAGATGCCGTTCAGCTCCGGGACCACTGTCTCGTTGAGCTTGCTGAGCAGGGCGCTCTCGTCGCCGCCACCGGAGGCGGCGAGCACGATGGCCGGGATGTCGTCGGTGCCGCCCGCGAAGACCTGAGGGTCGACGTTGGCCGGCAGCTGCGACTGGATCCGGTTGATCGAGGTGGTGACCTGGTTGACGGCGGACTCGATGTCCGTACCGAACTCGAACAGCACGACGACGCTCGTCACGTTCTCACGCGAGGTCGAGGTGACCGAGTCGATGCCGTCGATGCCCTTGACGGCATCCTCGATCGGTTTGGTGACCGTCTGCTCGACCGTCTCCGGCGAGGCGCCGGGCAGCACCGCGCTGACGAAGGCCGCCGGCAGCTCGATCGACGGAAAGAGCTGCTGTTTCAAGGACGGGATCGCATAGAGGCCGAAGCCGCTGATCACGATGGCGATCAGAGCTACCAGACCTCGGTTGGCAAGGCTGAGCCGTGTCAGGGCTGACATGGGCGCTCCCCCGAGATAATTTCGTCCGACACTGATAGTTTGCCTGACACGAACAAATGGTTTTCGATGGGGTCCCTGCGGGGTTTGTTCGCGACGGTGGAGACGATCTGCTCCCTACCTCGAGGCGCGCCTCAAGGTAGGTCGCGAACAAAGCCCGTTGATAGGGTCCGTTACGAGGTGGACCCACCACGGCCATCGGGACGTCACATAAGGAGCGGGCGCTGAGCGAGAAAGAACAGCTCATCGCGGACATCATGGGCGCACACATCCGGATGCAGCACCTGTTCGCCGACGACCGGTCAGATCCGCTCTTCTCGTCGCATCTGACGATGTCGCAGTTGAAAATACTCTTGTTGCTGGCCCGGCACGGGACGTTGGCGGGCGGCGAACTGGCCCGCCTGGTGGGCGTCGGCGCCGCCGCACTGAGCGGCATGATCGACCGGCTCGTGGTGCAGGAACTCGTCACGCGCACGGAAGACGTGCACGATCGGCGGATCCGCCGGATCGGGCTGACGAAAGCGGGCACCGAACTCATCGACGGCATCATCACCGCCGGGGTGGCGAAACAGCGCGACCTCCTCAGCCGACTCTCAGCCGAGGAGCTCGCGGTGGTGTCTCAAGCGACGCACCTGCTGTTGCGGGAGGCCGCGGCGATCCGGGACGAGGCGTCAGGCCAGGTCTAGCGCCTTCGCCGCGAGCAGGGCGTCGTTGGCGATCACGGTCGGCGACGGCGCCGTGGAGATCGCCCACTCCGGGTCCTTCAGGCCGTGCCCGGTGACCGTGCAGACCACCCGCGAGCCGGCCGGGATCTTCCCGGCCGCCGCCTGCTGCAGCAGACCGGCCACGCTGGCCGCGCTGCCCAGCTCGACGAAGACGCCGACCTCGCGGGCCAGCAGCCGGTACGCGTTCAGGATGTCCCGGTCGGTGACCGCCGAGATCAGGCCGCCCGAGGCGTCCCGCGCGTCGAGGGCCTTGGTCCAGCTCGCCGGGTTGCCGATCCGGATCGCGGTGGCGATCGTGGACGGCTGCTCGACCACCTTGCCGTTCACGATCGGTGCGGCGCCGGAGGCCTGGAAGCCGTACATCTTCGGCAGCCGGGTGCTGTTGCCGGCCTCTTTGTCCTCCTGGTAGCCCATCCAGTACGCGGAGATGTTGCCGGCGTTGCCGACCGGCAGGCAGTGGATGTCCGGCGCGTCGCCGAGCGCCTCGACGATCTCGAAGGCCGCGGTCTTCTGACCGTGCAGCCGGAAGATGTTCACCGAGTTGACCAGGGAGACCGGGTAGTCCTGGGAGAGCTTCGAGGCGAGCGCCAGGCAGTCGTCGAAGTTGCCGTCGACCTGCAGCAGCCGGGCCCCGTGCACCAGGGCCTGCGCCAGCTTGCCGAGCGCGATCTTGCCCTGCGGCACCAGCACCGCGCAGGTGATCCCGGCGCGGGCCGCATAGGCCGCGGCGGACGCCGACGTGTTGCCGGTGGAGGCGCAGATGATCGCCTTGGAACCCTCCTCGACCGCCTTGGAGACGGCCATGGTCATGCCGCGGTCCTTGAACGAGCCGGTCGGGTTCGCGCCCTCCACCTTGAGGTAGACGTCCGCGCCGACCCGCTGGGACAGCACCGGCGCCGGCACCAGCGGTGTGTTGCCCTCGTGCAACGTGACCACCGGGGTGGCCTCGGTCACCGGAAGGCGGTCCCGGTACGCCTCGATCAGACCCCGCCACATGGTCGTACTCCTCACTCCAGCTGGGCAATCGCGCACAGCGTGCCCCAGTAATCCGATCTTTGGGACCGGAAGTCCATTATTCAGGACGGCGCCCGACGCGGTGGTCCTAGCCCGCCCCGCCCTCGACCCGCAGCACACTGGCGATGGACCGGACGATGTCCAGCCCGGCCAGCGCCTCGACGGTAGCCGCCAGAGCGGCGTCCGGGGCGCTGTGGGTCACGATGACCAGTTTCGCGTCATCCGCCCGGCCGGACTGCCGGACCGTGGCGATCGAGACCTCGTGCTGGGCGAAGACCCCGGCCACGGTGGCCAGCACGCCCGGGCGCTCGGCCACGTCCAGGCTGATGTGGTACCGGGTCAGCGACTCGCCGATCGGGCGGACCCGCAGCTTGGCGTAGTTGCTCTCGCTCGGGGCACGGGTCCCGCTGATCTTGTTGCGGGCCGCCGCCACGATGTCGCCGAGGACCGCGCTGGCGGTCGGCCGGCCACCGGCGCCACGGCCGTAGAACATCAGCGGACCGGCCGCCTCGGCCTCGACGAAGACCGCGTTGAACGCGTCGCCGACACCGGCCAGCGGGTGGGTCAGCGGGATCATCGCCGGGTGGACCCGGACCGACACCGTCTCGTCGCCGTCCGGGCCGGAGCCGCGCTGCGCGATGCAGAGCAGCTTGATCGTGCAGCCCATCTCCTTGGCGCTGGCCATGTCGCCGGCCGTCACCCCGGTCATCCCCTCGCGGAACACGTCCGCCGCGGTGACCCGGGTGTGGAACGCCAGCGAGGCCAGGATCGCGGCCTTCGCGGCGGCGTCGAAGCCCTCCACGTCGGCGGTCGGGTCGGCCTCGGCGTACCCCAGCTCGGTGGCCTCCTCGAGCGCCTCGTTGAAGCCGGCGCCGGTGGACGCCATCGAGGAGAGGATGAAGTTGGTGGTGCCGTTCACGATGCCGGTCACCGCGGTGACCCGGTCACCGTGCAACGACTCGCGCAGCGGGCGCAGCAGCGGGATCGCGCCGGCCACCGCGGCCTCGTAGTACAGGTCGGCGCCGCCCTGCGCGGCCGCGTCGTGCAGGGTGCCGCCGTCCTCGGCGAGCAGCGCCTTGTTCGCGGTGACCACGCTCTTGCCCGCGTGCAGCGCCTCGACCAGCCAGGTGCGCGCCGTGTCGATGCCGCCGACCACCTCGATCACGATGTCCACGTCGTCGCGCTTGATCAGGCCGAGCGCGTCCGCGGTGAACAGCGCCGGGTCGATCGGCAGGTCGCCGCGCTCGCGGCCGAGCCGCCGCACCGCGACGCCGACCAGCTCCAGCGGTGCGCCGATCCGGGCGGTGAGATCGTCGGCCTGCTCGTGCAGCAGCCGGACCACTTCAGTGCCGACCGTGCCGCAGCCGAGAAGGGCGAGACGGACTGCTGGCTTTTCAGTCAGCTCAGTTGCTGGGCTCATCCAACATCCAATGCAAGCAGGTCGTCCTCGGTCTCGCGCCGCACGATGACGCGGGCAGCGCCGTCGCGCACCGCCACCACGGGCGGCCGAGGAACGTGGTTGTAGTTGCTGGCCATGCTCCGGCAATAGGCGCCGGTACCCGGCACCGCAACAAGATCTCCGGGCTGCACGTCAGCGGGCAGGAATTCATCCTTCACGACGATGTCCCCGGACTCACAATGTTTTCCCACCACGCGGGCGAGCATCGGCTCCGCGGTGGAGCTCCGGTTGGCCAGAGTGGCCGAGTAGGACGCGTCGTAGAGCGCGGTCCGGATGTTGTCGCTCATCCCGCCGTCGACACTCACGTACGTCCGGATCCCGTCGACGTCCTTGACCGTGCCGACCTCGTAGAGGGTGAACACGGCCGGCCCCACGATGGCCCGGCCCGGCTCGATCGACAGGTGCGGGACCCGCAGCGCGGCCATCTCGCACTCCGACTCGACGATCTTGTTGATCCGCTTGGCCAGATCGCCGGGCGTGGCGGGGTCGTCCTGCGTGGTGTACGCGATACCGAACCCGCCGCCCAGGTCCAGCTCCGGCAGCTCCACCCCGCGCGCGTCCCGGACCTGCGCCTGCAGCTCCAGGATCCGCCGGGCGGCCACCTCGAACCCGCTGGTGTCGAAGATCTGCGAACCGATGTGCGAGTGCAGCCCGCGCAGGTCGAGCACGCCCTCGTCGAGGATCTGCGCGCAGGCCGCGAACGCCGCGCCACCGGCCAGCGAGAAACCGAACTTCTGGTCCTCGTGCGCGGTCGCGATGAACTCGTGGGTGTGCGCCTCGACGCCGACGGTGACCCGGACCAGCACACCCGGCCGCTTGTTCAGCTCGCGGGACAGCGCGGAGAGCCGGGCGATCTCGTCGAACGAGTCGACGATGATCCGGCCGACCCCGGCGTCCAGCGCGCGGCGCAGCTCGGACTGCGACTTGTTGTTGCCGTGGAAGCCCAGCCGCTCCGGCGGGAACCCGGCCGCGAGGGCCACCGCCAGCTCGCCGCCCGAGCACACGTCGAGGAAGAGGCCCTCCTCCTCGACGATCCGGACGACCGCCTTGCAGAGGAACGACTTGCCGGCGTAGTAGACGTCCGCGCCGGCGAAGGCGGCCGCGAAGTCACGGCAGCGGGCCCGCAGGTCCTCCTCGTCGAGCAGGTAGGCCGGGGTGCCGTAGTCGGCGGCCAGCTCGGTGACGCTCACGCCGCCGATCACCAGGGGCCCGGCGTCGTCGCGGGTCACGGTCCGCGGCCAGAGTTCCGGCATCAGGGCGTTGACGTCTTCCGGGGTACGAAGCCACGCCGGACCACGGTTGCCGAGGTCGCCGTGCAATGCCCCGGCCTCATGTGCGCGCATGGCTACATCTTCTCCGGGGCCGAGACGCCGAGCAGGTCCAAACCGTTCGCGATCACCGTACGGGTGGCCTCGGCCAGCCACAGCCGGGCCAGGTTCACCTCGGCGACCGGCTCGTCGCCCTTCGGCACCACCTGGCAGGCGTCGTAGAACCGGTGCCAGTCGGTGGCGACCCGCTCCTCCAGGTAGACCGCGATCCGGTGCGGCTCGCGCAGCTCGGCCGCGGTGGCCACCACGGCCGGGAACTGGCCGAGCGTCTTGAGCAGGCTGTTCTCCCGCTCGTGGGCGAGCAGCGACGGGTCGAAGTCGTCGCCCCGGGTGATCTTCTTCTCCGCGGCGTTGCGCAGGATCGAGGAGATCCGGGCGTGCGCGTACTGCACGTAGAAGACCGGGTTGTCGCTGGAGTGCTTGGTGATCTCCTCGATGTCCAGGGTCAGCATCGAGTCGGTGGAGGACCGGGCCAGCGAGTACCGCGCGGCGTCCACGCCGACCGCGTCAACCAGCTCGTCCAGCGTGATGATGTTGCCGGCCCGCTTGGACAGCCGCACCGGCTGACCGGCCCGGACCAGGTTCACCAGCTGGCCGATCAGGATCTCGATGTTCTGCTTCGGGTCGTCGCCGGCGCACGCCGCGATCGCCTTGAGCCGGCCGATGTAGCCGTGGTGGTCCGCGCCGAGCAGGTAGATGCACTTGTCGAAGCCGCGCTCGCGCTTGTTGATGTAATACGCCGCGTCGGCCGCGAAGTAGGTCTTCTCGCCGTTGGACCGGATCAGCACCCGGTCCTTGTCGTCGGTGAAGTCGGTGGTGCGCAGCCAGACCGCGCCGCCGTCGTCGAAGATGTGCCCCTGCTTGCGCAGCTCGGCGATGGCGTGCTCGACCGCGCCGCCCTCGTGCAGCTCCTTCTCGGAGAACCACACGTCGAAGTGCACGCCGAAGCGCTCCAGGCTCTCCCGGATCTCCTTGAGCATCAGCTGGTAGCCGAGCGACCAGAACTCCGGCAGCGCGGTCTCGGCCGGCTGACCGGCCAGCAACGGGTCCGCGCTGAGAATCCGCTGGGCGATCTCGCCGATGTAGTCGCCGCCGTACCCGTCCTCGGGGGCCGGCTCACCGTTCGCGGCGGCGTACAGCGACCGGGCGAACCGGTCGACCTGGGCACCCGCGTCGTTGATGTAGTACTCGCTGGTCACCTCGGCGCCGGCGGCGGCCAGCACCCGGCGCAGCGAGTCGCCGACCGCGGCCCACCGGGTGTGCCCCAGGTGGATCGGGCCGGTCGGGTTCGCCGAGACGAACTCCAGGTTGATCCGCTGACCGGTGAGCTGGGTGTTCCGGCCGTACGCGGCGCCGGCCTCGACCACCAGGCGGGCGATCGCGCCGGTCACGGCGGCGTCCAGCCGGATGTTCAGGAAGCCCGGCCCGGCGATCTCCACCGTCTTGATCCCGTCGCGGCGGCCCAGCTCCTCGGCGAGCGCGGCGGCCAGCTCGCGTGGCGCCACACCGACCTTCTTGCCCAGCTGCAGGGCGAGCGTGGAGGCGTAGTCGCCGTGCTCGGGGTTGCGGGGCCGCTCCAGCGCCGTGGTCGCGGGCAGCGCGGCCAGGTCCAGGCCACGCGTCTCGAATACGGCACGAGCAGCTGAGAGAACGGTGTCAGCAAGGTTGGCGGGAGTCACTGGGCCATGCTATCGGGGGTAGACTTCAGCGTTCGGCGGCCACCCGAGCCCCGCCCTTCCCCTTTTTGACGAATCGACGAGGCGCGATGAGTATGAGCACGCCGGGGCCCGAACGGGTCCCGTCCACCGTGAAGGTCGGCAAGACCACCGGTCAGGGTAAGCCGCCGACCGGCAAACCCGGGGCCAATCGGCCGAACGCCACCAGGCCGGGCGGCAAGGGCCGCAAGCCGATCGCCCCGGTCAAGGTCGCAGGCGGCCGCAACTGGGGCCCGATCGCCGTGGCGGGCCTGGTCGTCGTGATCGCCGGCGGCATCATCGGGTACGGCGTGTACGCCTCGGTGCAGGGCTCCCGCGACTGGACCGACAAGGTGGCCGAGATCCAGGGCGTGGTCAACTACCGCGCGCAGAAGAACGCGCTGATCGACGACCGCACCCACAAGGCCGGCCCGCTGACGTATGTGACGAGTCCCCCGGTCGGCGGCGCGCACAACCAGACCTGGCAGAACTGCCAGGGCGACGTGTACACCGCGCCGATCGCCAACGAGCACGCGGTGCACAGCCTCGAGCACGGCGCGGTCTGGATCACGTACAAGCAGGGTCTGGCCGCCGACCAGGTCGCCACCCTGCAGAAGAAGGTGGAGGGCAAGGACTACATGCTGATGTCCCCCTACGCCGGACTCGACAAGAACGTCTCCGTCCAGGTCTGGGGCTACCAGCTCAAGACCGACGACGTGAACGACTCGCGGATCGACACGTTCATCTCCGCGGCCCGGGTCAAGGCCTCGATGGAGCCCGGCGCGGCCTGCTCCAGCGGTAACACCACCTCCGACCCGGTCAGCGCGGCCGTCAGCGACGGCGCCAGCTCGGACACCGGCAGCTGATGAGCTCGGACACCACCTCCCTGGACGCCGCACCGGCGTCCGGGGAGGTTCCCGCGCGTCACCGCTTCGGGTATGCGGCGCTCGCGCTGCTACTCGCCGGGATCGTGCTCGGCGCCGGGATCGGCCTGGTGGTCCCCCGGTTCCGGACCCCGGCCGACGACTCCGTCGAGGCGGGTTTCCTCCGCGACATGTCGACCCACCACGCGCAGGCGGTCGAGATGGCGATGGAGGCGCACGCCGACTCGATCACCCCGGCCATCGTCACGCTGTCGGCCGACATCGCCACCACCCAGCAGGCCCAGATCGGGTACATGCAGGCCTGGCTGCGCGACTGGGACCTCAGCCCGACCGGCGGCGAGCAGCCGATGGCCTGGATGCCGGACGCGGCCGGCTCGGTCGTCGACGGCCTGATGCCCGGCATGGCCACCCCCGAGCAGCTCGCCTCGCTGCGCAAGGCCACCGGCAAGGACCTGGACGTCCAGTTCCTCACCCTGATTCGGGCGCACCACCTGGGCGGCATCCACATGGCCCAGGAGGCCGAGGACCTGTCCGACAACAAGGACGTCGACTGGCTCGCCGACAGCATGGTCACCGCGCAGCAGGGCGAGATCCAGCTGATCGACGACCTGCTCAAGCAGGCCCAAGCCGGCTGATCACCCGACCCGGCGACGCCGATTGGCGGTGCTTCCGGAGGTCCTGCTACGCTTTCCAAGCACTGAGCCCCCGTAGCTCAGGGGATAGAGCGTCGCCCTCCGGAGGCGAAAGCGCAGGTTCGAATCCTGCCGGGGGCACGATTTGGCAGGCGTCGTTTGTCCGCGGAAAGCGCGGACGCGGCGCCATCGTGCTTTTCTGACCTGGGGCCCGAGCCCCAGTCCCCACGCCGGGGACACCCCGGAGCCCCATCGGGCCGCTCGTGGAGAAGGGTGGACTGTCCGACCGTCAGTTGTACCGCTTGCGGGATGACGGGGCCATCGAGGCTGTCGGCCGCGGCCTGTTCCGCCGCACCGATGCGGACCTCCTCGCCGATATCGACCTTCTGGAGATCGCCCGGCGAGCACCGCTGGCCACGGTGTGCCTGACGAGCGCGCTGGCGTGACACGGCCTGATCGACGAGATTCCCCCGTCGATCGATGTGGCCCTTCCTCGCGGCACCTACCGCCCTACGGTCCAGGCTCCCGTGACCTGGCACCTCTTCCATCCCGCGACATTCGGGACCGGCCGGATCACCGTGCCGCTCGACGATCAGACCTCCATCGGGCTGTACGACGCGCCGCGAAGCATCATCGATGCCGCGCGGCTGCGCCACCGCGAGGGCACCGAGCTCGTCTACGGGGCACTGCGACGCTGGTTGAGCCGAGGCGGATCCTCGCCGTCAGAACTTCTCGCGACGGCTCGTCAGTTCCCGCAGGCCGAAAGGCACTACGCGAAGCCATGGAGATCCTGCTGTGAACGATCGGCCGACCCGGGCCACCCGTCGCGGGCCGGGCACTTGCTGCGGACTTCAGGATCTGGTTCGCCCGGCGCAGCTCACGATTCTCCCGTTCCAGGGCAGCGAGGCGTTCGGCGTCGCTGGTGGTCGTGCCCGGCCGCTGCCCCGCGTCGATCTCGGCCTTCTTCACCCACACGTCCGCAACGCCTCCGGATGGACACCGAGCTGATCAGCGATCCGCCGCAACGCTCCGGTCGCGGTAGCCGGATCCCGACGGGCCTCCAAGGCCAACTTCATCGGGGTACCTCTTCGGTGCCGCCATGACTAGATTTTCTCCCAGGTTTGGATGTCTCCATCAAACCCGGGGCGAGACAACTACCGGTACCTGGTGACCGGGGACATCCCGGTGCGGGCCGGCGTGACCGGGCCGGCCTTTGGGCAGCCCGGCGGTGCCGCGATGTTCAAGCTGGACCCTGGCGTGCCGGGCGCGCCGCCGCTGCTGACGGTCCGCTGGCTGGTGCGCGTGGGCCTGCTGCGCCCGGTCGTCGAACAGGCGTGAGGGTCCTCGATGGACACCGCTGAACAGATCACCCCCGGGCTGGTCCGGCGGCGGACGGCCGGGCAGACCGGGTCGTCAGGGGATGGCGTCGAAGGTGGACGGGACTGACAGGGAGCGCCACCGGGACGACGGCCAGTAGATGGCGAAGGCCCGCCCGGCCACCCGGTCCACCGGGATGGTGCCCTGGTCGCTGTCCATGTGGGCGCGGGAGTCGGCCGAGTCCGAGCGGTGGTCGCCCATCATGAACATCCGGCCCGCCGGGACGGTCACGTCGAACTCCTCGTCGGACGGCGCGTCGCCGGGGAACAGGTAGTCCTCGACCAGGGCGTGCCCGTTCACGGTGATCCGCTTGTCGGCGTCGCAGCAGACCACCCGGTCGCCGCCGATGCCGATCACCCGCTTGATGTACTCCTGCTCGCTGGGGCCGATGCCCCAGCCGACCGGCGGCTCGAAGACCACGATCTCGCCGCGCGCCGGGTCCCGGAACCGGTAGACCGCCTTGTTCACCAGGACCTTGTCGTTCAGGAGAAGCGTGTTCTCCATCGATCCGGACGGGATGTAGAAGGTCTGCACCAGGAAGGTGCGCACCCCGGCGGCGACCACTACCGCCACGATGAGCAGCACCAGGAACTCGAACGGCTTCGACCGCGGGAAGCGGCGAGCGTTGATCTTGTCGGGCACGGGCGGAGCGTACCGCAGCGGACACGCTGAGGAGGGGCACGAAGGCCCCTCCCCGGTGTCAACTAGGCAAGACGGACCTCGGCGAGCACCGTCTCGCCGACCGCCTCGACGGTCACCTCGCGGACCACGCCGGCTGCCTGCACGTCCGGCCTGACCAGTCCGAAGGCGAGCACGTCGGCCTCCGGTCCGCGCACCGTCAGGTGGGCCACCTCGGCACGCATCGACTGCTTGGCCTCGGATTTCGCCTTGCGCACCAGACCGAGCACGGTGCCGGCCAGGCCGAGCAGTGTGGCCGGGGCCGCCGGGTCCAGTGCCGGCGTGAGTTCGCCGGCGGACGGCCACGCGGCGCGGTGCACCGAACCGTCCTGCCACCAGGACCAGGCCTCCTCGGCGACGAACGGCAGCGCCGGCGCGAACAGCCGCAGCAGCGTCCGCAGGGCGAGCGCCAGCGCGGCGTGTGCCGATCGGGTGGCCGGGCCGGCCGGGTCGGCGTACGCCCGCTCCTTGACCAGCTCCAGGTAGTCGTCGCAGAACGTCCAGAAGAACTGCTCGGTGCGTTCCAGGGCGCGCGCGTAGTCGTACCCCTCGAAGTGCCTGGTGGCGTCAGCCACGACGGCCTCGAGACCGGCGAGCATGGCGCGGTCCAGCGGTTCGGTGACGGCAACGGCCTCGAGATCGGCGGCGACGCCGAACCGGAGCACGAACTTCGTCGCGTTGAGGATCTTGATGGCGAGCCGGCGGCCGACCTTCATCTGGCCGGTGTCGAACGCGGTGTCGGTGCCCGGGCGGCCGCTGACCGCCCAGTAGCGGACCGCGTCCGAGCCGTACTCCTCCAGCAGCGCCATCGGGGTGACGGTGTTGCCCTTGGACTTCGACATCTTCTTGCGGTCCGGGTCGAGGATCCAGCCGGAGAGCAGCGCGGTGCGCCACGGCAGGCTGTCGAACTCCTGGTGGGCGCGGAGCACCGTGGCGAACAGCCAGGTACGGATGATCTCGTGGGCCTGCGGGCGCAGGTCCATCGGGAAGACCCGCTCGAACAGGTCGTCGTCCAGGCCCCACCGGCCGGCGATCTCCGGGGTGAGCGACGAGGTGGCCCAGGTGTCCATCACGTCCGGGTCGCCGGTGAAGCCGCCCGGCTTGTCGCGCTGGTCCTCGGTGAAGCCGGGCGGGGTGTCGCTGCTCGGGTCGACCGGCAGCGTGGTCGCGGTGATCGGCGCGGCGTGGTCCGGCTCGCCGGCCGCGTCGAGGGGGTACCAGATCGGGAACGGCACGCCGAAGAACCGCTGCCGGCTGATCACCCAGTCCCCGGCCAGGCCCTCCACCCAGCTCTCGTACCGGTTCCGCATGAACTCCGGTGACCAGGTCATCTCGCGGCCCCGCGCGAGCAGGGCGGCACGCAGCGCGGCGTCCCGGCCGCCGTTGCGGATGTACCACTGCCGGGTGGTGACGATCTCGAGGGGCTTGTCGCCGCGCTCGAAGAACTTCACCTGCTGTGTGGTCGGCCGGGGTTCGCCGTCCAGCGCGCCGGCGGCCCGCAGCAGCTCGACCATCTTCTCCTTCGCCGAGAACGCGGTCTTCCCGGCGAGCTCGGCGTAAGGCCCGGCCGGCACGTCCGAGGGCGGCTGGGCCAGCAGGCGGCCGTCCCGGCCCATCACCGGGCGGGTCGTCAGGTCCAGCTCACGCCACCAGATCACGTCGGTGAGGTCGCCGAACGTGCAGATCATCGCGATGCCGGAGCCCTTGTCCGGCTGGGCCAGCGGGTGCGCCCGGATCGGCACCTGGACGCCGAACACCGGCGTGGTGGCATACGTGCCGAACAGCTTCTGGTACCGCTCGTCGTCGGGATGCGCGACGAGCGCCACGCAGGCCGGGAGCAGCTCGGGCCGGGTGGTCTCGATGTACGTGGTCCCGCCGCCGGGCAGGCCGAACGCGAGCCGGTAGTACGCACCCTGCCGTTCCCGGTCCTCCAGCTCGGCCTGTGCCACCGCCGTCCGGAACGTGACGTCCCAGAGCGTCGGCGCGTCCGCGAGGTACGCCTCACCACGCTCCAGGTTGCGCAGGAACGCCCGTTGCGAGACCGCCCGGCTGGTGTCGTCGATCGTGCTGTACTGCAGCGACCAGTCCACGGACAGCCCGACCTGGCGCCACACGTCCTCGAACGCCTGCTCGTCGATCGCGGTCAGCCGCTGGCACAGCTCGACGAAGTTGCGCCGCGAGATCGGCAGCAGCCGTTTCGGCAGGTCCTCCGGGGGCGTGAAATCCGGGTCGTACGGCAGCGACGGGTCGCACTGCACGCCGTAGTAATTCTGCACCCGGCGCTCGGTCGGCAGCCCGTTGTCGTCCCAGCCCATCGGGTAGAACACCTCGCGGCCGGTCATCCGCTGGTAGCGGGCGATCGCGTCGGCGTGGGTGAACGAGAACACGTGCCCGACGTGCAGCGACCCGCTGACCGTCGGCGGCGGGGTGTCGATCGAGAAGACTCGGGACCGGGGCGCCGTCCGGTCGAACGTGTAGGTGCCGTTCCGGGCCCATACCTCGCGCCATTTCCGCTCGAGGCCGTCGAGGGTGATCTTCTCTGGCACGGATCTCATCTCGGTCACCGGAAAACCGTACGCAACAGCGCCGGTCGACAACGACCGAGTTTCGCTTTGGTCCCCAGCGACTACCGCGCGGATGACCGTCTTGTTTACATCAGAGCCCAGGAAAAGCGAGGAGGGCTCATGAATCGCCGCACCGTACTTGCTGCGTCCACGGCCGGGGCGGCTCTGGCCGCCACCGGGGCGACACCGGCGTTCGGCGCCGCCGCGGCAGCCGACGCGGACGCCATCGTGATCGGGCACGGGCTGGCCGGGCTGGTCGCCACGTCCGAGCTGGTCGCGGCCGGGCGCAAGGTGCTGCTGCTGGACCAGGAGCCGGAGGCGAGCCTCGGCGGGCAGGCCTGGTGGTCGTTCGGCGGGCTGTTCCTGGTCAACTCGGTCGAGCAGGGGCTGATGGGCGTCAAGGACTCGTACGACCTGGCCTGGCAGGACTGGCTGGGCACGGCCGGGTTCGACCGCGGGATCGACGACCCGGCCGGGCAGGACTACTGGGCGTACAAGTGGGCGCAGGCGTACGTGCAGTTCGCGTCCGGCGAGAAGCGCTCCTGGCTGGCCGGGCTCGGGCTGCAGTGGTTCCCGGCGGTGGGCTGGGCGGAGCGCGGTGGCGGCCTGGCCGACGGCCACGGCAACTCGGTGCCGCGTTTCCACGTGACCTGGGGCACCGGGCCGGCCATCGTCGAGCCGTTCGAGAAGAAGGTGCGTGCCGGGGTGGCGGCCGGCAAGGTGGTCTTCAAGTTCCGGCACCGGGTGGACGAGGTGGTCGTCACGAACGGGGCGGTCACCGGCGTGCGCGGGGCGGTGCTGGAGGCCAGCACGGCCGCTCGCGGGACGCCGTCCTCCCGTACCGTGATCGGTGATTTTGATCTGAAGGCGCCGATCGTGATCGTCACGTCCGGCGGGATCGGCGCGAACCAGGACCTGATCCGGCAGAACTGGCCGGCCCGGCTCGGCCCCGCGCCCAAGTCGATGATCACCGGCGTTCCGGCGCACGTGGACGGCCGGATGCTGTCGATCACCGCGCAGGCCGGCGGGCGGATCGTGAACCCGGACCGGATGTGGCACTACACCGAGGGCCTGCGCAACTACGCGCCGATCTGGCCGAACCACGGCATCCGGATCCTGCCCGGGCCGTCCTCGATGTGGCTCGACGCCAAGGGCAAGCGGTTCGGCGCGCCGGACATGCCGGGCTACGACACCCTGCACACGCTCGGCTCGATCACCGCGTCCGGTTATGACTACTCCTGGTTCGTCACCACCCAGAAGATCGTCGACAAGGAGTTCGCGCTCTCCGGCTCGGAGCAGAACCCGGATCTGACCGGCAAGAACCTGTGGCTGCTGCTGTCGAGGATCTGGCAGACCCCGGAGCCGATCCAGAAGTTCCAGAAGTACGGGGTGGACTTCGTGCAGGCCGCGACGCTGCCCGAGCTGGTCGCCGGGATGAACCGGCTGGCCGGCAACAACCTGCTCGACCCGGCCGCGGTGAAACGGCAGGTCGACGCGCGGGACCGGGAGATCGACAACGCGTACAGCAAGGACGCCCAGGTGATGGGGATCCGCAACGCGCTGGACTATCTCGGTGACCAGATCAGCCGGACCGCCTCGATCCACAAGCTGCTGGACACGAGCGCCGGGCCGCTGGTCGCGGTGCGCCTCAACATCCTCACCCGCAAGACCCTCGGCGGGCTGCAGACCGACCTGTCCGGCCGGGTGCTGAACGCCGCCGGCGCGGCGATCCCGGGCCTCTACGCGGCCGGGGAGGTGGCCGGTTTCGGCGGTGGCGGGGTGCACGGGTACCGGTCGCTGGAGGGCACGTTCCTGGGCGGCTGCCTCTTCTCCGGCCGCCAGGCGGGCAAGGCCGCGGCCGCCGCCGGGGCATAAAATTCAAGACCCTTTTCCGGTACGACAATGAGCACCGGGCCGGCGTCACTCCGCGGCCCGGTGCGCCTTTATTGCGGCTTCATGCGGCTTTTGTCGGTGGGATAGTGCTGAGGTGCTCCCCCCTGGGACGGCAGGACCGCGCTCGACGACACCACGGTCACTTCAGCGCGGCCGGCGGCGGATGGGGCCGGGCCATGACCCTGGCCGCCGAGGCGGTCCACGCCGACCTGGCCACCGTGTGGCCGGACCGGGACGACGACGACCGCTACGCCATGCTCGGCGTCACCCCGATGATCGGTGTGAACGACACCGGCGGCACCACCACGACCGCGGACGCGGCGTACCTGCTCGGCTGGGCCGGGCAGAAGGGGCTGGGCTTCGTCCGGTTCTGGTCAGTGAACCGGGACAACGGCGACTGCGGCGACGGCTCGGTGGACGCCGCCTGCAGCGGGATCACCCAGACGAGGTAGCAGTTCACCGGCCAGTTCCACGACTTCGCCGGCTAGCCGGCCGCGGCGGAGGCGCTCACCGACGCCGACGGGGTGGGTGCGGCGGACACCGTCGCCCGGACGGCGAGGGACGCGTCGGAGGCCCGCACCACGCCGGCACCCACCACGCCCATGTAGAGCGCCGCGAACAGGGTCACCAGGAAACCGGCGACGCCGAGCAGTCGCCGGCGCCTCCCGGTCGTGTCAACGAAGATCATCTGCTGATTCTGGGAGCCGACCCTACGACTGGTCTTTGTGCAGGCTGAGGGTGTTCATCCGGCCGTACTCGGCGGCGCCGGCCAGCTCCTGGTAGGTGCCCGCGCCGAAGATCTCCCGGGCCGCCCGGTCGACGAGCCCGTACGCCGCCTGCGCCACCGACGACCCCAGGCTGATCCGGGCCACGCCGAGCTTCGCCAGCTCGCCGATCGACGGCGCGCCCGGCCCGGTCATCACGTTGAGCGGCCCCGGGATCGCCGCGACCAGCTCGGTGATCACCGCAGGGTCGGTCACCCCGAGCACGAAGATCCCGTCCGCGCCGGCGTCGAGATAGGCCCGGGCCCGGCTGATCGCCTCGGCCACGTCACCGAGCCCGAACAGCAGCGTGTCGATCCGGGCGTTCAGGAAGACCTCCGGCGCCGCCTGGTGCGCCGCGGTCAGCCGGGCGACCTGCTCGGCCGCGGACCGGGAACCGTCCTCGACGTTGACACCGGCGACACCTGCCGCGGCCATCGCCTTCAGGGTGCCGGCCGGGTCGCCGTAACCGGACTCGACGTCGACGGTGACCGGCACGGAGACCGCCGCGACCACCCGGCGGGCCAGCTCGGCGGCCAGGTCACGACCGAGCGCGTCACCGTCCGGCGCACCCAGGCTCCAGGCCACCCCGGCGCTGGTGGTGGCGATGGCAGCGGCGCCGGCCGCCTCGACGATCCGGGCGCTGGCCGCGTCCCACGCGTTGACCAGGACGAGCGGGGAACCGGGCTGATGCAGAGAACGGAAGTCAGTCACACCGGAAGTCTTCCCGGGCGGGCCGCGCGGACGCAGCTATTTAGCGGACACTAAAACCATGGTCGCGATCGCCACCTCCCGCATCAGGTTCGCCGTGTCCGGCCTGTGGGAGGTGCTGGCCAGCCTGCGTGTGCTGCACGATCGGGGCGTTCCGTCCGTACATCAGAAATGGGCGGCCCGGACCCGCCCCGGACCGCAAGGCCTGCTCGCCGCCCTGATCCCGCCGACCGGGGGTTATGCCCCGGATTTCCTCACGCCGCCGCCGACCGGCCCGGACCCCGGCCTCGACGCCGAGTTGGCGGTCCTGCGCGCCACCGGCGACGACGTGGTCCGCGCGCACCTCGACCTGATGCCCGGTTCACCCGGCCCCGAGGTGCGGCGGCTGCACGCCGATCCGCGCGACGGCCTGGCCCGGCTCGCCGACGAGATCGCCGCCTACTGGCAGTCCGCGATCGCACCGGACTGGCCGCGGATCCACGCCCTGCTCGACGCGGACGTCCGCCGCCGCGCCCACCGGCTGGCCACCGACGGCGCTCCCGCCGTCCTCGCCGACCTGCACGACCGGGTCCACTGGCGGGACGGCACGCTGCTCGTCGACCAGCGCCACTGCACCGCCCCGGACGTGCCGGACGCCGGCGACCTGGTGCTGATCCCGTTGGTCTTCGCCTGGCCGTCGGTGCTCACCGTGTCGTCCTGGGGCACACCGCAACTCGCCTACCCGGCCGCCGGCGTGGCCACCCTGTGGGAAGAACCGTCCCGCCCGCCGGACGCGCTGAGCGCCCTGCTCGGCACCGGCCGCGCCCGCATCCTGACCGCCCTGTCCGGCCCGCTCTCCACCACCGAGCTGGCCCGCCGCACCGGCATCACCGCCGGTGGCATCTCCCAGCACCTGCGGATCCTCCGCGCGGCCGGCCTGATCGCCACCCACCGCGACCGCCGCCACCTGCTCAACTCCCGCACCCCCGCCGCGGAGACGCTGCTGGCCGCGGCGGGCAACGCACCCCCCGGGTGAGGCCCCGCGAGGCACTTGCCCACCCCGGACCGCAGCGCGCCCCGGGTCCCGGCTGGCTGTCAGGGGTGCCTCCGCAGCGCGGAGGCACCCCTGACGCCCAGCCGACAACAGCAAGCCGACCAGCGACAGGTTGGCCGGCTGGCTTGCAGGGGTGCCTCGGGGTGCCGGAGGCACCCCTGAGGCCCAGCCGACAACAGCAAGCCGGCGGGCGACAGGTTGGCCGGCTGGTTCTCGGGGGTGTCTCGGAGGGGCGGAGGCACCCCTGAGGACCAGCTGGGGTCAGAGGGGGAGGACTACCGCGCTGGGTTTGCCCGAGAAGCAGGTCACGGACATGCGGTAGCGGCTGAGGTCGGCGGCGAAGACCACCGAGGCGGTCAGCCCCGGGCCGGGGTCGGCGCGTTCCACCTCGTAACCCTCGGCCGGCTCCCAGTCGATCAGCTTGACGTTGCCGGACTCGCAGACCGCGTAGACCGCGCCGCCCTTCGACTCCAGCAGGGTGCCCGGGTCGGCCGGCGCGGACGAGCTCGGCGGCGCGCTGGCACTCGGGTTCGCCGAGGCCGCCGCCGACGAGGGCGCGGCCGGGGAGATCGCCGCGGAGGCGGTGACGCTGATCGGCACGCCGCTGTTCAGCGCGGCCGGATGCCGTGAGTTCCGGGAGGCCGCCGGGGTCGGTGAGGCGCCGGCCGACCGGGTCACCCCGGGCGCCACCTCCACGATGTCGCCGCTGGCGGCCGGCGCGACGTCGTCGACCGGCGCGGCCACCGGCTCGTGCGAGCGGGTCGCCCAGAGCGTGGCCACCACCACCGCCAGCGCGGCCAGGGCCGCGCCGACCAGCAGGAGTTTGCGCCGGCTGTCCGGCATCCCGTCGGCCGACGGCACCGCGGGCCGCATCCCGGGGACGATCGCCTCGGTCTGTTCGTCGAACCGGGCCGGCGACAGCGCGGTGGTGAGTTCCGGATCGGTCTCCGGCGCCGCGGGGCGGATCGAGGCGGCCTCCGCGGCGTCGCCGAGCACCGCGGACACCTCGGCCGCGTCCGGCCGGTCCGCGCACTCCTTGGCCAGGCAGCGGTCGACCAGGTCGGCGACCGCGGCCGGCACCCCGGGCAGCCGGGGCATCGGTGTCGGCTCGATGTAGATGTGCGCGCTGAGCATCTGCGTGGTGGTCTCCACCGTCCACGGCGAGTCGTCGGCGAGCAGGCGGTAGAGCAGCACGCCGAGCGCGTACACGTCGGAGGCCGGCTCGATCGCGCCGCCGGTGAGGCGTTCGGGCGCCAGGTAGGCGGGCGTGCCGAGCAGGCCCTCCTCCGGTTCGGCCGGTCCGGCCGCGGCGGCGATGCCGAAGTCCACCACCTTCGCGCCGGACGGCGGCACCATCACGTTCGCCAGTTTGATGTCCCGGTGGACCAGGCCGTCCTCGTGCGCGGCGGCGAGGGCCGCGGCCACCTCGCCGCAGATCCGGAATACCCGGCGGGGCGGGAGCGGCGCATGCGATTGCAGCTGTTGCAGCGTCGGCCCGTTGATCAATTCCATGACGACGTACGGCACCGGAGTGGATTCACCCTCGACCGATTCGCCGAAGTCGTAGATCTGCGCGATGTTCGGGTGCGACAACGTCGCGGCGGCTCGCGCCTCGTGCAGGATCCGCGACCGGAAACGCTCGTCGCCGGCGTAGCTCCCGGCCAGTACCTTCACCGCCACCGTACGGTTCAGCACCTCATCGGTGGCGCGCCAGACCACGGCCATCCCGCCCCGGCCGAGTTCGTTCAGCAGGCGGTACCGGCCCCCGAGTTTGTCTCCCTCGTCCACGCGACGCAGTTTGCCGAAATACCGGCCGATTCGCACATCGGCAATCCCGCGAATGCCATTCATCTTTCACCTTCGCCGGGCCACCGATATCGTCGGTTCTCCCGCATGCGACAAAGGGGGCCGGTATGGCGATCTCGAAACGGCAGCGGCTGGGCGACGCGATGCTGAGCCGGCTCCTCGGCCAGTCGCCGGCCCTGCACGAGTACACGGTGGAGCAGGTCCGGACCCCGATGCGGGACGGTGTGCGACTGCTCGGCGACCACTTCGGCCCGGTCGCCGACGAGCCGCGGGGCACCGTGCTGATCCGCACCCCGTACGGTCGCGGTCTGCCCACCTCGGCGCTGAACGGCCGGCTGCTCGCGGCCCGCGGCTACCACGTGCTGTTGCAGAGCGTGCGCGGCACGTTCGGGTCCGAGGGCACTTTCCGGCCGATGGCGCAGGAGGCCGAGGACGGTCAGGACACCGTCGCCTGGCTGCGCGACCAGCCCTGGTTCGACGGCCGGCTGGCCACTCTCGGGGCCTCCTACCTGGGCTGGACCCAGTGGGCGCTGCTGCAGGACCCGCCGCCGGAGTTGCGTGCCGCGGTGGTCTACGTCGGCCCGCACGACTTCCGCGAGGCGGTCTACGGAACCGGCTCGTTCACCCTCGGTGACTTCCTCGGCTGGAGTGATCAGATCGTCCATCAGGAGGACGGCGGGCTGCGCCGGGTGCTGAGCATGGCCACCGCCGGGCGCCGGTTGAGGCCCGCGCTGGGCGGGTTGCCGCTGGCCTCGGCGGCCGAGCCGGTGCTGCGCGGGCGCGCCCCGTGGTACGCCGACTGGGTCGGCCACCCGGACGGCGACGACCCGTGGTGGGAGCCGTACCGGGCCGGTGCCGCGCTGACCGAGGTGACCGCTCCGGTGCTGCTGATCGGCGGCTGGCAGGACCTGTTCCTGGACCAGACCCTGGAACAGTACAAAACCCTGCACGCCCGCGGCGTCGACGTCGCCCTGACCGTCGGCCCGTGGACACATCTGCAGGTGGGACTGCACGCGGCCGGTCTGGTCGCCCGGGAGAGCGCGGCCTGGCTCGATCAGCACCTGGCCGGCGGGGCCGCGGCCCGCAAGTCACCCGTACGAGTGCACCGGACCGGCGAGCGCGCCTGGCACGACCTGCCCGCGTGGCCGCCGCCGTCCGACCCGGTCGTCTTCCACCTGCGGGCCGGGCGCCGGCTGACCACCACGGCGCCGGACGGTCCGGAGGGTGTCGCCGAGTTCCGCTACGACCCGGCCGACCCGACCCCGTCGGTGGGTGGCCGCACCCTGACCGGTTCGATGGGCGTGAAGGACAACCGGGCCCTGGAGGCGCGGACGGACGTGCTGGTCTTCAGCACCGATCCGCTGCCCACCGCGGTCGACGTGATCGGCGCGCCGGTGCTGGAGCTGACCGTGTCGGTGGACAACCCGTACGCCGACGTCTTCGCCCGGCTCTGCGACGTCGACCCGCGCGGCCACTCGCACAACGTCACCGACCGGCACCTGCGCCTCGACCCGGACGTGCCGGCCGGCCAGGAACAGCGGCTGACGCTCACCCTGGATCCGTGCTTCCACCGGCTGCTCGCCGGGCACCGGCTGCGCCTGCAGATCTCCGGCGGCGCGTTCCCGCGGTTCGCCCGCAATCCGGGCACCGGCGGCGCGGGGCTGGCCGCCACCGGTCACACCGTGACGGTCGCGGCGTCCCGGCTCACCGTGCCGGTGGCGACGGCACCACCGGATAGGGTCCCGGGATGACTGAGAGCTGGCGGCATCTGCCCCCACCGGCCCGCCCGGTCGCGGCGGCCACCACGGCGGCCGTCACCGCGGTCCGGAGCGGTTCCCGGGACGACTTCGAGGAGGCCGTCGCCGGCCTGGCCGCGTTGGAGGCGACGCACACCGGCCTGATCCTCGGCACCACGCTCCGGCTGCTGCTGGAGGACGGCAACCCGGACGGGTTGACGGCTGACGACGTACGGGAAACTCTCGGATCCTGTGTGCGCACCCACCCGGAAGCGAACCCGCAGGTCGTGCTGTGGCTGCTGGCCGGAGCGCTCGGCGTGCTGGACGAGGACGGCGACGAGGCGCCGAAACCGGAGGCGCTGGCGCGCAACGCCGCGCTGCTGATCACCGACCTGCTGGCCGGGCGTGCATTGAGCCCGTGGCTCACCGGCGCGCTCACGGAGATCCAGCACACCCAGCTGAACGACTGAGCTAGCCGTGCTCGCGGGCCCAGTCGCAGATCGCGGCGAGCGGCTCGCGCAGGGTGCGGCCGAGCGCGGTCAGCTCGTATTCGACGTGCTGCGGCGGGTCGGGCTTGTGGACCCGGCGCAGTACCAGGCCGTCCGCCTCCATCCCGCGCAGCGTCTCGGTGAGCATCTTCGGGGTGATCCCGGGGATCCGCCGGCGCAGCCGGGCCGGCCGATGCGCCCCGTCGGCCAGCGCGTAGATCAGCAGCACCCGCCACTTCACCGCGAGCCGTTCCAGGGCCTGCCGCGTGACACAGCCCTCCTCCAGCACGTCCGGTACGACCAGATCCACGCTCCACCCCCATGGGTACCCGAAAGTGCCTTCTTCTCGGCGCCGCCCCGGCAGCCTAGCGTCGGACCGTGACCGAGACAGTGACGTTCTTCAGCGAGGGACTGCAACTCGCCGGGGTGCTGCGTACCGCCCCCGGCCGTCGTGCCGCCGTGCTGACCGGCCCCTTCACCGGGGTCAAGGAGCAGGTGGTGGCCGAGTACGCGGAGCGCCTCACCGCGGCCGGCATCACCACCCTGGCCTTCGACCACCGCGGCCACGGCGCCAGCGAGGGCCGGCCCGGACACGAGGACAGCCAGGGCAAACTGGCCGACCTGCGGGCCGCCGTCGGCCTGCTCGACGGGTACGACCGGGCAGTCGTCGGCATCTGCCTCGGCGCCGGTTACGCGATGCGCGCCGCCGCCACCGACCCCCGGGTCCGCGCGGTGGCCGGGATCGCCGGCGCGTACAACAGCCCCGCGTGGTTCGCCGAGCGGATGGGCCTGCCAGCCTACCGGGACGCGCTGGCCGGCATGCTGGCCCGGTACGACGAGGAGATCCCCGCGGTCGCACCGGACGGCGAGGCGGCGATGCCGGGTGAGGAGCCGTTGTCGTACTACGGCAAGTGGATCGGCTCGCCCGGCTGGCCGAACCGGGTCACCCGGGGCTCGCTGCACAGCCTCATGACGCTCGACGTGCTGGGCGTACGCCCACTGCTGCCACCGAGCCTGATCGTGCACGGCACGGTGGACGACTACTGCTCGCCGGAGCTGGCCGAGGCGATGCACGCCGACGAGACGCTGTGGCTGGACTGCACCCGCCACGTGGATCTGTACGACGTGGACCCGTACGTCGGCCGGGCGGTTTCGGCCACGGTGGACTTCCTGGAACGCCATCTGTAAAAACTTTGCAGTCTCTGCAAAGTTTCGCGTAACCTCCCCGGCGTGAACCGGGACCACAAGCGGCGGCAGACCCGCCTCGCCCTGATCAGCGCCGCGCTCCGGCTCGCCGACGAGCGCGGCGCTGACCGTGTCACGGTCGACGAGATCAGCGAGGCCGCGGGCGTCTCCCCGCGCACGTTCTTCAACTACTTCGCCACCAAGGACGACGCCCTGGTCGGGGACCCCTTGGAGGGCTGCGCCGACCCGCGGGAGCTGATGCTCGCCGCCCCGCCCGGCCCGGCCCTGAGCGCTGTCGAGGCGGCGCTCGCCCCGGCGATCCGGCAGATCCAGGACGACCGGGAACTGTGGCTGCTCCGGTTCCGGGTGATCACCAACAATCCGCAGCTGCTCCCCCGGCTGGCCGCCATCGCCGCGACCGCCGAGCAGGAGATGGCCGCCGCGATCGCGGGACGGCTCGGGCTGCCGCCGGAGCACGCGTTCCCGCCGGTGCTGGCCGCGGTCACCGGCGCCGCGCTGCGGGTCGCGCTGATGCGGTGGGCCGCCGGAACCGAGCTGCCCGGCGTACCCAAGACCGCCGCAGGCGCGAGGACAACCGCGACCGATCCGGCGACGTCTCTCGCCGACCACCTGCATGAGGCCTTCGGCCTGGTCGCCGCCGGCCTGAAAGATCCCACCCCCACCCCCTGAGGAAGCGATGACCGCCCAACCCACCGCCGACGAAACCATCGAACCCACCGACGGCCGGATGACCCATCGCGAGGTCGTCCAGGCGCTGTCCGGCCTGATGCTGGGCATGTTCGTCAGCATCCTGGCGTCCACGGTGGTCGCCAACGCCCTGCCGACGATCATCGCCGAGCTGGGCGGCAGCCAGTCCGTCTACACCTGGATCGTCACCACCGAGCTGCTCGCGATGACCGCCACCGTCCCGCTCTGGGGCAAGATGGCCGACCTCTACAGCAAGAAGCTGCTGATCCAGCTCTCGCTCGGCCTGTTCGTGCTCGGCTCGCTGATCGCCGGCCTGGCCCCGAACGTCGAGATTTTGCTGCTCAGCCGGATCGCCCAGGGCGTCGGCGCGGGCGGCATGTCGGCCCTCGCGATGATCGTGATGGCCGCGATGATCCCGCCGCGCGAACTGGGCCGGTACTCCGGGCTGTTCGGCGCGGTCTTCGGCGTCGCCACCATCGCCGGCCCGCTGATCGGCGGCGTCCTGGTGGACACGTCCTGGCTGGGCTGGCGCTGGTGCTTCCTGATCGGGGTGCCGTTCTCGGTCGCCGCGATCGCGATGCTGCAGAAGACCCTGCACCTGCCGGTGACCCGGCGCGCCGTGACCATCGACTGGCTGGGCGCGCTGCTGATCACGGCCGGGGTGAGCACGCTGCTGATCTGGTCCACGCTGGCCGGTCAGCACTTCGCCTGGGCGTCGGTGCAGACCGTCGCGTTCGTGGCCGGCGGGGTGCTGCTGCTGGCCCTGGCGGTGTGGGTGGAGTCCCGCGCGGCCGAGCCGATCATCCCGCTCGGCATCTTCCGGCACCGGACGGTCAGCCTCACCATCGTCGCGAGCGTGCTGGTCGGCGTCGCGTTGTTCGGCGGCACGGTGTTCCTGTCGCAGTACTTCCAGTTCTCGCTGGGCAAGTCGCCGACGGTGGCCGGCCTGATGAGCCTGCCGATGATCTTCGGCCTGCTGGTCTCGTCCACGATCGCCGGTCAGCTGATCACCAAGTACGGCAGGTGGAAGAGGTACCTGGTGGCCGGCGCGGTCGTGATGACCGGCGGGATGCTGCTGCTGAGCACGATCGGCGCCACCACCTCGGTGCCGCTGATCTCGGTCTACATGGCGGTGCTCGGCGTCGGCGTCGGCATGCTGATGCAGAACCTGGTGCTGGCCGCGCAGAACGACGTTCCGGCCAGCGAGCTCGGCGCCACCACCTCGGCGCTGACGTTCTTCCGCAGCATGGGCGGCTCGATCGGGGTCAGCGCGCTGGGCGCGGTGCTGGCCGGCAAGGTCACCTCGCTGTTCAGCGAGAAGTTCGGCACGGCCGCCACCGGTGGGACCGCCAAGGTGCCCGACCTGACCACGCTGCCGCCCGAGGTGCTGACCGTGGTCCGGGAGATCTACGGAACGGCGACCGCGCACCTGTTCCTGATCGGCGCGCCGATCGCGTTCCTGGCGATCGTCGCGGTGGCCTTCGTGAAGGAGAAGCCGCTGTCCACGCTCTCCGGTGACGAGCGGGCGGCCCAGGAGCAGGCCGCGGCATCACTGCACTGAACGTAAACGGCCGGGGCGCGTCCGCGCCCCGGCCGAAAAAACGTGGCTGGATCAGGACGGGCGCAGGCCCACCGAGGTGCGCGGTGACGGCGGCTCGGCGCAGCCCAGCAGCCCGACCAGCCCGGAGACCCAGAGTTGCCGGTACACCGTGGCACTGGGGTGGCTGACCACCAGCTTGATGCCGCTGGCGGCGGCGGTGTGGAAACAGGCCACCAGGATGCCGATCCCGATGCTGTCGATCAGCATCACGCGCTGCAGGTCCAGACAGATCTTGCTGGCCGTCATGGTGGTCAGCACGTCGTTGACGGCGTCCCGCATGACGTGGGCGTTGTCCAGGTCGATCTCGCCACTCGGGGCGATCTCGACGGTGCCGTCGGCCAGCTGGCGGGTCGTGATCGGCAGATACACAGCTGCCCTCTTCCTGGCCTCGGAGGGTCCGACGCCGACTTGCCGCGGGACATGACACGCCGACCCGGAGACAAAGGTCGTACGTCACGCGGCGTTCGCTGGGAGACGCCACAGGAACCCGCGTTCCTACAACAATCCGCTGGTCTGCAAGTTACGCCACGTAGGCGCGGAACGCCAGAGTAGTTCATATGGCCGGAATGTGCTGGAACGGTCACTGTGTGACGACCACGTTGACTGTCCACTGACCCTGGCCGAATACTCACCGTATGCGATGGAGCAACGGAATGCATGCGTGACCCGGTGGCCCCGGGGACTGTCCACTCTGACAGCACCGGCGGCCAGGCGGCTCGTGACGTGCTGAATCGTTTCTATCATCCGGTGACGCTGGGCGAACCGGAGAGCGCCGAGAGCGTGATCCAGATCAATGTGATCCAACTCGGACCCCTTACCGTCGGCCATTTCCGCTTCACCGGCCGGGCGACGCTCGTCGCGGCCGAAGGGGACGCCTATCACGTGACCTTGCCGACCGCGGGGCGCGTGATGGCCCGGCGCAACGGCCACGAGGTCACCGCCGGACCGTCCACCGCGGTCACCTTCCGCCCCGGCGATCCGGTCTACCTCCGACCGCAGGCGCCGTCCGCCGAGCTCGACGTCCGCATCGACCGCTGCGCCCTGGAGAGTGAACTGGCCGCCCTGCTGGGTCACCCGGTCGAGGGACCGATCGACCTCCCGGCCGCTTTTGATCTGACCGGCGGCCCGGCGCACAGCTGGAGCCGGCTGATCCGGCTGATGCACGACGAGCTGGACCACGAGGCCAGCCTGATCTTCCGGCCGCTGGTCGCCGAGCACCTGTGCAGCAGCGTGCTGAGCGGGCTGCTGCTCAGCGTCCCGCACCGGTACCACGCCGAGCTGGTCGCGCCGGCCACCGCCGGGCCGCCCCGGGCGATCCGCCGGGCCCTGGACGCCATCGACGCGGAGCCGGACCAGGCGTTCACGGTCGCCGACCTGGCCCGGATCGCGCGGATGAGCGTGCGCTCGCTGCAGGAGGGCTTCCGCCGGCACCTCGGCTGCACGCCGATGGCGTACCTGCACCAGACCCGGCTCACCCGGGCACACGAGACGCTGCGCCGGGCCGACCCGGCGATGGTCACCGTCGCGGCGGTGGCCCATCGCTGGGGCTTCGCCCACCTGGGCCGCTTCGCCTCGGCTTACCGGACGCGCTTCGGGGTGTCGCCGTCCGACACGTTGCGCCGGACGGCGTGAGCGTCACTGCCCGGGATCACACCGGCGCTGCTACGGCACCTCGCGGCGTGAGCGTCACTCCCCGGGCGACCGTCACTCCCCGGGATCACACCGGCGTGGCTGCGGCACATCGCTGACCCGGCGGGCGGCGGGGGCGTGTCCCCGGCGCGCGCCGAACAGATGACCCCGCGGGGGCACCCAGTCGCGCCACTCGCCCAGCGCCGGTGGCACCGCGGCCGCGTCGCCGTCGCCGGCGCCCCGCTGCTCGTGCAGATAGCCCTGGACCCGGGACGCGGACGCCGCGCCGTTCACGGCGAGCTGCCGCATGATCCGCAGGGTTTCCTCGTCCGGGCCGGGGTCCGCGGGGTCCTGGTTCAGCAGCGCCGCCAGCCCCGCCAGGGCCCGCACCACCTCGCCGGCGTCGCGTTCGGCGTCCCAGAGGCCGGTCATACCCGGCCCACTCTCGGCACGCCCCTCCGGCCGTCGCCCGCGGCATCCCCGGCGGGCGCGGCGCCGTGCCGCTCGATCGTCCGATGGTCCGGCACTCGTCTCGCTGCGGTGCGGTGGTGCGTCATGCAGATCCGTCCCCTCACCTCACGCGCGCCGGCGGCGACCCGCAGGCCCGCGGGGCCGTTGACGGGACATGTCGTCCCGGGCACGCATGACAGGCGAAAATGTATTCGTCTCGCTACTATGCGTCCATCCGTAACGCGCAGGTTCTGTCCAGTTAGCGCTCAGTTCGGACCACCTTGCCGCTACCCGGCGTACAGAATGGGAAACCGGGCACCAAAACCGCCCGGACATCACCTGAAGGAGGCCGCCGTGAGCACGATCCAGAAACCGCCGGAGGACTCGCCGATCTGGCGTACCGGCGCCGAGCAACCCTGGGATCCCGAGGACCTGGCGGTGGCTCAGGGGAAGTACCCGACACCGGAGAACGTCGCCCGCGCCCGGGCCGAACTGGAGCGCGACGGCGCCGCCGCGATCGAGCGCACCGTACCGTGACCGGGCAGGTCCCGTGGGCCGCGACGCCGCCCACGGGACCGAAAGTGATCAGCTGATCCGGACCGTCCGGCCGTCCCGGATCGACTCCTCGGCAGCTTCCAGGATCCGGGTCACCGTGACGCCGAAATCCACGTCGAGCGCCGACGCCGCACCACCGTCGGCGGCGGTCAGCAACTGGTCCAGCGCCAGGCCGTAGAGCGTGACCGCGTCGAAGTCGACGGCCGGCAGGGCACGGATCCCGGCCTCGCCGAAGAACTCGGTCACCGCCCGGCCCGCCGCCTCCGGCGCGTCCACCGAAAGGGTGAGCCGGCTGATCGCGCCGCCCTCGTGCCGCAGCACCAGCGCGGTCAGGTCGCGGTTGCCGGCCAGCCCGGTCACCTCGGTCACCGGGCCGAGCACCGGCAGCACCAGCGACAGCGCGTGCGGGCCGACGTCCCAGAGCCCGCCGCGCTCCTTGCGCCAGGCCGAGGCGCCGAACGGGTTGTCCGGCGTGAAGATCGAACCGAGGTGGTCCACCCGGGCCTCGGTCCAGCCGCCGGTCGCCACCGCCTCGTCCAGGAACTCCGCCCACTCCGGCACGAAACGCCGGGTGAAGAAGACGACCGATGCCACCTCCCGGTCCGCGACGGCCGAGGCCAATTCAACAGCCTCTTCGGTACGCAGGGAGACCGGCTTGTCCAGCAACAGATGTTTGCCGGCGCGCGCCGCCCGGATGGCGATCGGGGCCTGCACGTCCGGCGGCAGCGCGATCGCGACCGCGTCCACCGCCGCGATCAGCTCGTCCGGGTCCGCGTACGCGCGGGTCCCGTGCTTCTCCGCCAGCTCGGCGGCCTTCTCCGGGTTCCGGCCCCAGACACCGGCCAGCTCGGCCCGTGGATGCCGGGCCAGCGCCTCGGAGTGCACCATGTGTGCCCACGGACCCGTACCGAATAATCCGAACCGCACCGGTTCGACCACCTCTCCGCTAAAGGATCTCCCGGGCCGGAAGTTACCAGCCCAGCGGCACCTCAGTAACCTGTGCCGGGTGAACGGTCCCCTCTCGACGGCGACGATCGTCGTCGCTCTCCTCCTGGCGGCGTGGTATCTGCTGCGCAGCGCGCTCGACCGCGCGCCCAGCCGCCTCGACCTGCTGACCATGGCCGCGCTCAGCGCCCTGGCCGCGGTCCTCGTGGTGGTCGCCGTGATCGGCCTCTTCGACGGCACCCGCCCGGCGGACACCGCCACGTTCGGCGGCTACCTGATCACCACGATCGCCTTCTGCCCGGCCGCGCTCTGGCTGGCCAAGCTCGAACCGACCCGCTGGGGCACCCTGATCCTCGGAGTCGGCGCGATCATTCTGCCCGTTCTGGTGCTGCGCCTGCAGCAGATCGCCGAGGTGACCCATGTCGTCTGACCCCTCCCCCGGCACCCCTCCCCC